>JAADEI010000128.1 GCA_013153515.1 Chlorobiota bacterium
AAATGCTACTGAGAAAGATTTTATTTATGCCGACCCGCCATATATTGCAAGGCATACTAACTATTATGATTTTTGGACAGAGAAAGATGAGTTTGATTTATATGAATTATTATCTAAATTTAAGGGAAGATTTATATTATCCACGTGGTATAGGAATAAATACCGTGAAAACGACTATGTGAATAGATTGTGGAAGGAATTCAACATTATTACTAAAAGGCACTTTTACCACATTGGTGCTAAAGAGAGTAATAGGAATTTCATTGAGGAAGCCTTAGTTTTGAATTTTGAACCACTTGAAAGAAAGTCGAAAGAAAGCACAAAAGGAAAGATTAAACAGAAACAATTGTGGTAACCTATGGAAGCGAAGATTATTATTGGTGATAGTAGGAAAATGGTTGAGATTGATGATGGAAGCGTTGATTTAGTTGTTACGTCGCCGCCATATTGGCACATAAAGGATTATGGGAACGAAGCACAGATAGGATATGGGCAGAGCCTACATGAATACTTGAAAGACCTTTATCGGGTTTGGAAGGAATCTTATAGAGTTTTGAAGTCGGGCAGAAGGTTGTGTATCAACATAGGCGACCAATTTGCCAGAGCAGTGATTTATGGTAGATATAAAATAATTCCGTTGCATGCGGAAATCATTGCCCAGTGTGAAGACATTGGGTTTGACTACATGGGTTCAATAATCTGGCAGAAGAAGACCACGATGAACACAACTGGTGGTGCTACCGTTATGGGCTCATACCCGTATCCGCCAAATGGAATGATAGAAATTGATTACGAATTTGTTTTGATATTCAAGAAGCCTGGGAAAGGTGATAAGGTTCCTAAGGAAATCAAGGAAGCATCCAAGTTAACTAAGGAAGAATGGAAAGAGTATTTTTCTGGACATTGGAAGTTTGGTGGTGCTAAGCAGGTTGGACACGAAGCAATGTTTCCTGATGAATTGCCTAGGAGACTCATCAAAATGTATTCTTTCGTTGGCGATACAGTCCTTGACCCGTTCCTTGGAAGTGGGACAACCGCTAAGGTGGCTTTAGAACTGCAAAGGAATGCCATCGGATATGAAATAAACGAAGACTATTTGGACATAATCAAAGATAAATTAGGATTGAAAAAGAACATGTTGCCTTTCCAAAACAGGAACGTACAGATAATCAAAAGAAATAACCCTGTTAGTATAGACGAAGTGGAATATGTGCCAAGGATCAAAGATGCAAAGCCAGTTATTGACCCAGATAAATTCAAGTTCAAAAACGACAGGTTGTACAAAGTCGTGGAAATCATTGATGCTAAAACGATCAGATTGGACACTGGTTTGATGGTTGAACTATTGGGTGTTGAAGTTGTAGATAAGGATAAAGCCTTGGATTATTTGCGTGAAAAAGTCCTGAAAAAACATGTGCGGTTGCAGTTTGATAGCATGCATTCATCTGGTAATGGTAAAGTAAAAGCATATGTGTACCTGAAAAATGGCATATTTGTGAATGCCTATTTGGTAAAATCTGGCATAGCAGAGCCTGACTTGACGGAAGACTATAGATATAAAAACAAGTTCATAAATCTTAAAGAACAACTTAGCAATGGCTAAGGAATGGATATTAAATATGGCGACTAATCGGTGAGGACTAAATAAGAAAAGAAGCGTGGGACCTGTGTCCCAGTGGATTAGGGAATGTGAACCTAAAAGTATTGATGACTGGGAAAGGTGTTATTACCGAAAATTGCAGGATTTTCTTAAAAAGAAGGGTTTGGACGTGTCGCCTGTTGAATACTTGGAAGATTTGGGAAGAAAATTATACGTTAAAATCACAGAGGTGATTCAAGCAGAAATTGAGGAAGTTACAGAAGAAGATTGCATTAACTACATTTATCGCCTTGTCATCGATAGGACATACGAAGGCTATCAAACGGAAATCAATACGATTTATGGCAAGTTGCAGAAGGAATTAGGTGTTGAGATAAAACCTGCTCCTGACGAATGGGACAGGCTCTATAACGTTGACTTCTACATCCAAGTAGGGAACAAGTACATTAGCTTGCAGATAAAACCAATTACTTACGAACAAACGCCAGAGATACATAAGTGGAAGGAATGGCTAAGCAAGACACATAGGAAATTTGAGAAGAAGTATGGTGGTAAGGTCTTTATAATCTTTTCAATCAAGCAAAGCAACAGGAAGGAAATCTATAATAAGGAAATCATTGAAGAAATAAGGCGGGAAATAGAAAGGCTAAGAAGCTCATAGCAAAAAGTGAAGGATTTTCTTTTTTAAAAAAAGAATCTTTTCTCTGAAAGAAGGATACAACGGCAAAGGTTCTTCCTGCCTGAGGAATTCATATCCAAAGAATTTGAATGTATCATTAGGGTCTGAAATGTTGAACTTTTCAAGGTTTGTGTTCAGTCCACGGAAAAAAAGTTTTTTTATTTCTTCAGAGACTTCCCTATCATTAGCATTCTTTATCATCCCTGTTTTTTGCACAGTCCAATGTTTCCACACTGCATTTTTGAATAGGATAATATCTCTAAGTCTGTCGTGATAGTAGCGATAAGTGTTGTTTTTAAACATTTTCCAGAAGGTTTCTTCATCGTCAAAGGGAATTCCAGAGAAGGCAAGAATTTTTTGGACTGTTTGAAAGGGTTGAGAAACCACGTCTTCATATTTGACTATGAGCACACGGTCGTTGTCTTTCAAGGTATATGCTATTTGGAAGCAATGGGCAATGGTCAGGAAAGCAAGGAACGGTGAGAAATTCCGTCTGATAAGCGAATCAAAAGTGTATAATGGATTCCTGAGAATTATCACTGCTTTTGCATGCTTATCTTTTTCAAGGAAAATCCTTATTGTGTCTATGTTTTGCGGTGTTTTTTCAAAAGTGATGGCATTGGGTTCTCTGGAACGCAAAGTAATGAACCAATTGCTAAATTCTGTCGTGAATTCTCTTAGGTTCTCAGAGTTTTTGAAGATGAATTCAAGGATTTTTAAATCAATCCCATAGCCACTAAGATTCTCTCTGTTAAGTTGCGAATAGAGAAGATATGGCGAATCTGAAACGTCTTTTGTTATCAAGCGTCCCTTCTCCCAAGAATTATAGAAATTTTTCACTGCGAAAAGCCCCAGTTCAGGACCACAGGCACTGACAGGCGTGCTATCCAACAGGTCGGCAAGCAATGTGGACCCACTGCTTGGACAACTGCCAATTAGAACTACCCTACTCAATAACACTGATTTTTACCATATTCGTCCTGCCCCTTGCTTGAATGGGCATGCTAGCAGTGTTGACAACTACATCAGTGGGCTTTACTAATCTTAAATTCTTAAGGATTCCCTGAACATCGTGGATGGTCTGGTCAGTGGATTCAAATTTGTTGTAATAGAATACTCTTACGCCCCAAACAAGATTTAAAGCATCAAGCAAAAATTTATTGGCAGTAAAAACATATATGGGTGGTTTTGGTCTATAACTGGACATCTGAAAGGCAGTGTATCCACTATAAGTCATGCTCAAAATTGCTTTTGCGTCTGTTTCAACAGCCATCTTGCAAGCGTGATAGCAGACGACATCTGAAAGGAAAGTGGGTGAATCTTTTTGCGGGCTACTGCCCCATTTGTTAGTTCCAACAACAGGAAGATAAATTTCTTCTGCCTCCTTTTCAACAGTTTCAATTATTTTGCTAATCGTTTCAATTACCAGAACTGGATATTTCCCAATGGATGTTTCGGCACTGAGCATTAGGGCATCTGCCCCATCGTATATCAAATTAGCCACATCATTCACTTCAGCCCGTGTGGGCATCGGATTGTTTATCATGTGTTCAAAAATTTGCGTGGCTACAATAACAGGTTTTGCCTTTCTTATGCACTTAGTTATAATCCTTTTTTGTATGATAGGCAACTCTTCCATCGGTAGTTCAACTCCCAAGTCTCCACGGGCAATCATTATAGCATCTGCCTCTTCAATTATCTCATCAATGTTTTCCACTGCTTGTGGCTTCTCTATCTTGGCTATTATCCTTGGTGGATGCTCTGGTTTTCCCTCCGCAAGAATCTCTCTCAATCGCCTCACTTCCTTAGCCTCTCTAACGAAAGAGAGAGCGACCCAGTGGAAAGGTCTCTGAAGGATGTATTCAATGTCCCTAAGGTCTTTTTCTGTTAGGGCAGGCACAGAAAGGTCAGTGTGCGGAAAATTGACTCCCTTTTTAGGATACAGGTTTCCGCCGTAAATAACTTTTGCTTTCACTCGGTCGTTGCTAAGCACTTCTGTAACTTCAACCTTTATCCTGCCATCATCAAACAATATCTCTTCCCCCGGTTTAACATCTTTTCCAAGGTGCGGATAGACAATAGGGATTTCATTTGGCTTATCGCTCTTCTCAGCAACAACAAGATATACCTCCTGTCCGGGTTCAAGATTTATAGGCGATTTTTCCAGTAGTCCCACTCTTATTTTGGGACCCTGCAAATCAGCCATTATAGCCAGCCTCCTGCCCGTCTCCCGCTTGATCTTCTCTATGTGTTCAAAAACCTTGTCCAGTTCGTCATAGGAAGCATGGGAAAAGTTAAATCTAAGGACATCAACGCCTGCCTCAATCATCTTCAGCAGGACTTCTGGGTCCTCGCACGACGGTCCAATAGTGGCAATTATCTTGACATGTCTGTTGTAATAAGACATTGCTTAAAATTTTTAATCATTTTCTTGCGGAAATTCACGGGCAATTCAAAAACGTAAATGTCTTCTTGCAGTAAAGTTATATCATTCCAAACATCATCCTTATGATACAAAAAGAAATCTCCAACCATGAAGAGCACACTGATAGCATTAAAAGGAAGTTTGACTCTGGATTTCTTCAACCAAGCACTGTCAATTAGAAACGTCCATGAATCGGAAGAAATATCGTAATAGCCGAACCAAGAAGAAGAACATTGTTCTGTCAGGTCGTGCAGTAATTGTAGTTTCCAAGACAGTTTTTTATTAAGTAGCCAAGCCAAGCCAAGAATGTTATATGGACCAGTGAGACAAATGACGTCAATGAATTGCTCAATAGGAACTTTTTTCCCTTTTTTTCCTTGTTTTATCATAGGTTTTCTCCTAATCAAATTGATTTTAAGAATGAGATTGTTTTGTCTACAACTGTTTTCAGTGGTTCAATAAGATGGCTCTCTTCGTATGGATGCTTACCTCCGAAAGTGTGCGTTGCCCCACTGATTATTTCAAGATTAGCAGATGGGTTAGCCTCTTTCAGACGATATGCGTTTTCCACAGAAACTGTTTCGTCCTGATCGCCGTGAACGATAAGCACGGGAACGCTTAAGTCTTTGATTCGCTTGACAGGACTGTATTTCTCCTCATTTTGCTTGTAATCAACATACACTTCGTATGAATAAGGAAGTTTTTCCCCTGTTCGCTTGTTCTCTATGTAAATGACTCCATCTTTCTGCCATTGCCCAAGCAATTCCTTATTCCAGTGAGAAAAGAAATCTGCGGGTGCATTCCAAGTAACAACCCCATTGCAACCAAATTCAGCCCCTGCAACAATTGCCAAAGCCCCGCCCCTGCTATGCCCAACGAAAAATAACTTATCTCCTTTAAATTCCTTTGTAGGGAAATCTTCTGATTTAATCCAATTTAGGACTGCCTTAATGTCTTCCAAATCACGGCTTATAGTCCATTTGCTAAATAAATCTTTGTTTACAAAAGATTCTGGATAATCTATAGACGTCCCATTATGCGAAAAGTTGAATAGTACAGTAATGAAGCCGTTTTCAGCGAAGTGCCTTGCAACTTTCTGCCACGGTCCCCAGTCCTTGAACGCCTTGAATCCGTGAAGGAAAACAATAACTGGTTGTTTTTCGCCCTTCACATAAAACAAATCTGCCAGAAAAGGCACATTGTCAGCCCCTCGTAACAAATAGTTTCTATCAATGATTAATTGCATAAACCTTGAATTTTCAAAGTTGAATTATAGCCCGTAGAATCGTTTTAATGTTGGTCCGGCATAAACAGCGTCAATGCCCAATTCCTCTTCAATCCTCAAAAGTTGATTATACTTAGCAGTTCTTTCGCCACGGGCAGTGCTCCCGGTCTTTATCTGCCATGTGTTGAGCCCCACTGCAAGGTCTGCAATAGTTGTGTCTTCCGTCTCGCCACTTCTGTGGCTCATTATTGTGCCATACCTGTTTCGTTGGGCTTCGTCAACAACAATAATGGTTTCTGTTAGAGTGCCCACTTGGTTGGGCTTGACAAGGATAGCGTTGGCAACGCCCCGTCTGAATCCTTCTAATAACCTGTGTCGTTGCGTTACAAACAGGTCATCGCCAACTAATTGAACTCTCTTGCCCAGTGCATCAGTAAGCAATTTCCAGCCATCCCAATCGTCCTCCGCCAAACCGTCCTCAATAGAAAAAATTGGATACTTTTCTGTCCAAGTTTTGAGAATCCCGACCATGTCGGAAGATGAAAGAAATTCCCCTTCAAAGGAATAAGCGTTTTTGTCTGGATTGAACAGTTCGGTTGCAGCAACGTCAAGAGCAAGGAAAATGTCCTCGCCGGGCTTGTAGCCCGCTTTCTCAATGGCTTCCAAAACCAGTTTAATAGCCTCTTCGTTGGAAGAAAGGGAAGGAGCATAGCCCCCTTCGTCTCCAACGTTAGTATTGTAACCCCTGCTTTTTAGGATTTTTCCTAAGGTATGGAATGTTTCAGCCCCTGCCCGCAAGGCTTCTTTGAACGTGTCAAATCCCATCGGAACAATCATAAATTCTTGAATATCAACATCATTATCGGCATGCTTGCCCCCATTGAGAATGTTTATTAAGGGCACGGGCAGGAAGCCTCCCCTAACTCCTCCGATGTATCTATACAAGGGAATTCCAAGGGAATCGGCGGCGGCATGGGCAACAGCAAGGCTTACTCCCAGTATAGCGTTTGCACCCAGTTTGCTCTTGTTCTCCGTCCCATCTAAATCAAGCATAATCATATCAATACCCGTCTGGTCCCTCACATCATGCCCAACAATGTGCTCTGAAATCTCTTCCACTGACCGAATGGCTTTCAAAACTCCTTTTCCGCCATATCTGCTTTCGTCTTTGTCCCGCAATTCAAGGGCTTCGTGGGTCCCCGTGGATGCTCCAGAAGGAACAATAGCCCTTCCAATCACTCCTCCAGTAGTATAGACATCAACTTCAATGGTTGGATTGCCCCGTGAATCAAGGACTTCCCGACCTGTAACTTTCACTATCTCAAACATAGAACATTGATTTTACTTTTCTGGCAGCGTTTCTAAACAGAGCAGGCTCCTCCCCTTTAGCAAGGTTCACAAACGCATCAAATAAGTATTTTGAATCGTGTGGACCCGGGCACGCCTCTGGATGATATTGAACCCCGATGGCAGGCTTGTCAAGATATATCAACCCTTCGTTAGTGTTGTCATTTAGGTTAATATGGCTTATTATTCCCGGACCTTTATCAGTTGCCTCAACGCAAAATCCGTGATTCTGTGTCGTAATCTCGCTCCTGTCGGCAATTGTATTATATACTGGATGGTTGATTCCCCTGTGTCCATGATGCATCTTGAATGTTTTATACCCTCTGGCTAAGGATAGGATTTGATGCCCCAAGCATATTCCAAATAATGGAATGCCTTTGTCCATAAAATAGGTTGCCTGTTCAATAGCGTAGTGCATAGCGGCAGGGTCCCCCGGTCCATTGCTCAGGAAAATGCCGTCGGGATTCCATTTCACTACTTCAGCAGGGTCGGTCTTTGCAGGAAAAACCTTTAAATATGCCCCTCTAACAGACAATTCATATAGGCTTGAACGCTTTACTCCATAGTCCATTACTGCTATCCTCAACGGCGATTCGGGATTTCCATAGTAAAAAGGCTCTGGCGTGGACACCTCGGAAGCCAGTTCAAGCCCCGCCATAGAAGGAACCTCCTTAACCAACTTCCGTAGTTTGTTTATGTCTGTTTCTTCTGAAGAAATAATAGCATTCATTGCACCTTTAGAACGGATATATCTAACCAACTGCCTCGTGTCAACATCTGAAATTCCGACAACATTGTTCTCTTCAAGATATTCCTGAAGAGTTCTGTGTGCAAGCCACCTGCTCGCCATCTCACTGAACCGATGCACCACAAGCCCCGCTATATGCACCTTATGGGCTTCCGCCTCCTCTGGAACAACTCCATAGTTCCCTATATGCGAAGCAGTCATTATGAGAATCTGTCTATGATAGGAAGGGTCGGTAAAGGATTCTTGATAGCCTGTCATTGCAGTAGTGAAACACAACTCCCCTGTGGTTGTTCCTATCTTTCCGATAGCACGTCCGTGAATAACTGTGCCATCCTCCAAAACCAAGACAGCCTTCGCCATATCAAAATACGAACTTACGACAAACTGGTCAAACGCTTATTTATCCCGCCGAAGAATAAAATCAATCAGGTTTTTCAGGTATGGATATGCCTCCCTGTCGGAAAATTGCTTCAGGAATTCATAAGCCCGTTGCATATAGAAATTGGCTTTGTTTCTGGCATACGTAAATCCATCATATTCCTCCACAATGCTCTTTATCCGTTCAAAATTTTTCTTCTTAGACGCATTTCTTAAAAGCCTTAAAAACTCCCATTTCTTAGTGAGTGGCATCTTCTCCATAGCGTAGATGACAGGCAGGGACAACTTGCCTTCTTTAACATCTTGCCCCATTGATTTGCCCGTCTTTTTCTGGAAGTCAAGGACGTCGTCCTGAATCTGGAAAGCAATGCCCAATTGTTCACCAAACCAATACCACTTCTCAACGTCTTCCTCTGGAAGACCCTGCACCTTGGCAGCCAATCCAGTGCACACGGCAAATAGCGAAGCAGTTTTTAGCCTTATGATTTCAAAATATATCTGTTCTGTCCAGTTGTGTTTCCTCGCCGTCTCCGCCTGAAACAGTTCCCCTTCGCTCATTGCTTTCACCGCTCGGGACAACACCCGCAATGAGTCCCAATCGTTATTATCAACGGCAAGCAATAGACCTCTGGCAAGCAGGAAATCTCCCACCAGAACGGCGATCCGATTGCCCCACAAGGTCTTTACAGAAAAGAATCCTCTGCGTTTAAGGGCGTCGTCAACCACGTCGTCGTGCACCAACGTAGCATTATGCAAAATCTCAACCATTACGGCAGCCCTGTGAACACTTTCGTTCAACCTGCCAAAGAGTCGGGCAGTAAGCAATAAAAACAGTGGACGCATCTCCTTCCCTCTATATCGCATAATGAATCTCAGAATCCTGTCCAGTAGCGGAATCCTTCCTCGCATATATCTGGAAAGAATCTCTCTATATCGCTTCCAATCTTCCCCAAGGAACAAGCGGGCTTCTTTTAGCGGATTTCCCCCTTTTACTACACTTCGCAAATCCTAACTATTTCTCATAGTGAAGTTATGCAACAAAACATTTACATTAATCTTAACCATACCATAGTTTAACGACAAAACATTGCAAGGTCAAAAGAAGTTGCAGGCATTAATTTGAAATAATGTTCTTTGCTTGGTCAAGCCAATCCTTATACTTCGTTTTGTCCTTTCTCATCGGGACAGGCGAATAGAGTTCTGTTTCAATGTTTCTAATTAAAGAGAGCCACTGAGTAGCCCTTTCTTTCCCTATCTTGGTCTCCAGAATCCGTGCTATTTCCTGAGAAGTCATAGCGTCGCTATAGTCATCAACCGTGTTGGCTCCAAATTTCCACAGGGCATCGTAGAGAGTTGAGAGAAACTGTTCATAGTCTCCTTTTTGCAATAGCAGGTTTGCTTGTTCAAGCAGTTGGCTTATTTCCCTTGCCACAACACGCCTCCTCTCCTCCCTCTTCTTCTTTTGTTTTCTGATTATAGCCACAAGGATGGAAGCCAAGGCAATGAATAACAGTGAACCACCAATTAGTTTGACAATTAGGAATATCTTATCTTTTGAAAGGAAAGAAGGTTTCTCTATGGCTTGTTGAGAGTCTTGTTGAGATTCCTCCGCAATGGGCAGGGAACCGTCTCCTGTTACGTGAATCTTCACCTCATTGATAGTGATTCGCTCATAGGTTTGTTTATGTGGATTGAAATATGAGAACGTCCATTGTGGAATTATCAGAGTTCCAGTGTCTTTGGGAATGAGAATCCACTTTATTTTTCTGCGACCAGAAACGCCATATCTACCAATGTTTGTTTTGTCTCTGACCTCTGGGTCGTAAACCTCAAACAGGGAAGAGTCAATGGGCGGTTTGTTTAGTCTTAGTGCTTTAACATTTCCTCTGCCTTTCACCGTCAGTTCATAAGTGATGGGTTCTCCTGCGGGAACCTCCGTTGGCGACACATTTAGTTCTGCCTGCCACCTGCCCACTAACCCACTGAAGTCTTCTGGGATGGGTTCAGGCAAAGGCTTCACGTTAAGTCGTTTCCTGCCTCCCGACACGTGCACCGACACAGGCTCATGAGTGATGAACGAAGGCATAACATTTCGGAAAAACGGGTCTTCCTTAAAGGGACGGAAGAACTCATCAAAGAACGGGTCTTCCTGTGGCATCAAGACAACTATATCCAAACCGAAGGAATCAAGCCAGAGAACTCCCGCTTTCTGTGGAAAGATGAAGTATTCTGCCAAATCAACGACGTAGTAGGGTTGTCCGTTTAAAGTTTCTTGTTCAAGTTCCAATTTCTTTTTTATCACATCGCCGTATGTCCAAACGCCCGAATTGTTTGGAACGTAAGTAGTATTCAGATTTTGAACAGGGTAGCGGGAATAAAGTTTGTATCTCACTCTCACTTGTTGTCCGACGAAAGGATTGGGATTGTCAACTTCCGCAACGATAAATATGTCTTCCGTTGATTCAACTTGGGTTTGTTGTTTTCCTTCATCTTGCTTGCCCTGAGCCATTGGTTTGCCGTCTGTTACATAGACTCTGACGGCAGGCAGGTCGTATCTCCTGCCTCTGGCAATAACGAACCCGCCGTCAATAACGAATTCTCCTGATTTAAGGGCTTTGACAATGAACTTGAATTCTGCTTTTTTGCTAAAACGTCCATTTATTATCTGAACACTTGTTGAAGAGATAGGACCTGCCACCACACGAAGACCTTCAAAGGATGGCGGAACGAATCTCTGGAAATCTCCTTCTATGGAATAGATGACTTGGAATGTTTCGCCAACTTGGACTTCTTGCGGAACGACAGATGCTTCAATGCGAGGTTGGGCACCCACAATTTGAGCAATAAGCAATAAACCAACAATTAACATAGTTCTCACCATGGCTTCTCAGACTTTGTTCGTCTTCCTTTTGATAGCCGTCCACGAATGATTGCACGCATCTTTTCCCTGTCTTGAATGTCTATTGCTTCCAGTTGTTGAGGTTGCGGGGAAGCCTGTCCAGTTCTTTGTTGTTCGTCCCGTTGGTCTTGTGGTTGTTTGTTTTGAGGCTGGTTGGATTTGTTTTTGTCCTGTTTGTCTTTGTTCCCGTCGTCTTGGTTTTTGTTCTGTTGGTTTTCGTTTTGGTTCTGTTTCTCTTTGTCCTGTTTGTCTTTCCCAGAGTCGTTGTTCTGGTTATTCTTATCGTTCTGTTGGTTGTCTTGGTTCTGTTGATTGTTCTGCTGGTTCTGATTGTTTTGCTGATTTTGCTGTTGGTTTTGTTGTTGCTGGTTTTGTTGGTTGTTCTGTTGATTTTGTTGTTGATTCTGTTTTCTTCTCATTTTTAACGCATAAGAGAGGTTGTATTGTGCCAGAGTGTCGTTGGGATTTAGTTTCAGTGCTTTGATATAGTAGTTTATGGCACTGTCAATTTGGTTTTCTTTCAGGAAAGCATTGCCTATGTTGTAATACAGTTTTGATTTAAGGTCTTTGTCTTTAACGAGTGGAAGCATTGATTTCCATTGTATTCTGGCAGATGTGTAGTCCCGTTGCCCATATTTGATTAAGCCGAGGTCTGCCTTGGCAGGCAAATAGAGGGAATCTTTTTGAAGGGCTTGCTGATAGAGGCTAAGAGCCTGTTGCGTATCTCCTTTCTCAAGGGCTTGTCGGGCTTGATACGTGAGGATTTTAGCGGATTGAGCAGACGCCACCATGGGGAACGCAAAAGCGATAAAGAAAAACAACCTGCGTCGGGGAAAGATAGCGATTAGGATAAGCAGGGCGAATGAAATCATTGCCAAATAGGGATACCATTCATTGTATTGCAGATAAACCACTTGTTCTTTGTCATCTGGGTTTATTTTTCGCTGAATCAACGATGAGAGTTGAGACACCACAGGGGCAATCTTTTCAAGATGGAAATACTTTCCGTTTCCCGCTTCGGCTATCAACTTGAGGGTTTCTTCATCCAATTTTGATATAACTATTTTCCCATTGTGTTTGAGGTAGCCTGCTTTGTTGAATCCACGGGGGACAGGGGCTCCTTCCTTTGTTCCAACGCCCACCGTCCAGAACGTCCAATTCTTGTATTGCTTAACCGTGTTGACGATTTCTTCTTTTGGTTCGTGGAATTCGCCATCTGAGACAATAACTATCTGTGCTGGCTGGTCAATGCTAACTATGTGTTCTGCTTTCGCTATGGCATTGGTAATTTTACTGCCCTGTTCTTGGATAATGCTTTTGTCCACTGCGTCCAGAGAGGCGAGCACGGCACTTATGTCGTAGGTCAAGGGGGTTACGACGGTTGCATCTTC
>JAADEI010000108.1 GCA_013153515.1 Chlorobiota bacterium
TTCAGTGTGTTGTGGCTTATCCACCGGCTATTATTCCTGCAAGGATTAACGCAATAACAGACATTAACTTGATAAGGATGTTCAAAGAAGGTCCGGAAGTGTCTTTCAAGGGGTCGCCCACTGTGTCCCCTACAACAGTTGCCTTATGGAGCTCCGACCCTTTGCCATACCGAACACCATCTATTTCAACCCCCTGCTCGACCATCTTCTTGGCGTTGTCCCAAGCAGCACCGGAATTCGCTTGGAATATGGCTAGGAGAACGCCTGTAGTAAGCACGCCGGCTAATAGTCCGCCAAGCATTTCAGGACCGCCGGCGAACCCGACTATGATGGGCGTAATAACAGCCAAGAGCCCGGGAATCATCATTTTCTTTAATGCGGAAGTTGTGGCTATTTCAACACATTTGCCGTATTCCGCTTTACCCTCTGCTTGCTCAAAAACCTTCCTGTCCTCCTCAGGCCACTTCTCAACTGGTTCGTCAATGTGTTTGCTAATCACTTTGAGGGCAGCTTTTAGTTCAGGGATTTCGTTGAATTGCCTTCTCACTTCCTTAACCATTGCCATAGCCGCCTTGCCAACGGCATCAATTGCCAAAGAAGAGAAGAGGAATGCGAGCATGCCACCTATGAAGAGTCCAACAACAACCTTCGGATTAGCAATGTCAATGTAAGCTAATCCAACAGCGGTCATATATGCGGCGAAGAAAGCTAGTGCGGTGAGGGCTGCCGAACCAATAGCGAATCCCTTACCAATAGCAGCTGTTGTGTTGCCCACAGCATCTAGCTTGTCGGTGCGTGCCCTTACCTCAGGAGGCAACTCACTCATCTCAGCTATACCACCTGCATTGTCCGCAATAGGTCCGTAAGCATCAACGGCAAGCTGAATTCCTGTGTTTGCAAGCATCCCAACGGCAGCCAAAGCAATTCCATACAGACCAGCAAAGTAATATGCTAACAAGATACCAATTCCTAAGATAAGGATAGGAATAGCAGTTGATTTCATCCCTAAACCTAAGCCCGCTATTATGTTTGTAGCAACCCCCGTTATGGACTGCTTAACAATCTCCCAAACCGGCTTCTTCCCCGCTCCAGTGTAATACTCCGTAACGAATCCGATAGCAATACCCACTATTAGCCCTATAACAGTGGCAATCCAAATGTCAAGGGCGGTGAAAGAATCCTGAACGTATCCGAAAACCCCTTCCGTAGTAACGGTTCCATTAACAAGATATTTAATCAAAAAGTATGACCCTGCAAGATATATGATTCCAGCAACTAATTCCCCCTTATTTAATGCCCATTGAGGGTCCCCGTCTTCCTTCACATTAACGAAGAATGTACCGATGAGGGAAGCAACTATTCCTAAAGCCGCTAAGATAAGTGGTAGGAACACCAAGGCGAGTCCTAAGGAAAAGTCAGATTGTTTAAGAGCCAGGGCAGCACCCAACACCATAGCACTGATAATAGACCCAACATAAGATTCAAATAGGTCGGCACCCATCCCAGCAACATCTCCCACATTGTCCCCAACATTGTCTGCTATGGTAGCTGGGTTGAGAGGGTGGTCCTCAGGAATTCCTGCTTCCACTTTACCCACCAAGTCGGCACCCACATCGGCACCTTTTGTATAAATTCCGCCCCCTACACGGGCAAACAGTGCTATTGAAGAAGCACCGAATGAAAACCCAGCTATTATGTTCATTATTTTCTGAATCTCTTCCGGGGTATCAGCACCAAAATATGTGGTATAGATTAAGAGCAGAATCCCTATTCCAAGGAGTCCCAAGCCGACCACGGCAAGCCCCATGACTGAGCCCCCCACGAAGGCAACCCTCAGTGCTCTGTTGAGACTATATCTAGCTGCTTCCGTGGTCCTAACGTTAGCCATTGTTGCTACGGTCATGCCTATATATCCCGCTAGTGCAGAGGCTAAGGCACCCACAATAAAGGAAACTGCTATTAGCCAATGGGATTCCTTCCCTGCCGTAAAAGCTAGTAGGATGGCAACCACAAGAACAAACCACACTAAGATTCTGTATTCGGCGCGCAGGAAGGCTTTCGCCCCTTCGGCTATGTAACTGGCTATTTTTTGCATTCTTTCCATTCCAGCAGGTTGCTTCTTAATCCACAATGCTCTGAGAATAACGTATAGCAGAGCAAGTAGTCCGCCAGCTATTGCCAAACCAATCATCAGTTCCTTGGTCATATTCGCTTATTTTTTCAAGAGCAAAGATAGAGTGAACTGTTTATATGTTATGGGTAACTATGCGTAGGATTTGTTTTTGGGGCAGTGCTAAAAGGGGTTCTCCAAGTCTAAGTGTCTTTTTCTTGAATGTGCTGGGCTTAGTGTTCCATTTGGCTTTGAACAATTGTTTAGCCTTTTTGATTAGTTTTCTATAATTCTTTTGTTTGGGAGTTGTTTTTTGCATAAAGTGATAAACCAATGATGTTCCCACCCCAATGAAGTCCCGAACGCCCACATAGTAGGCTTTTGCCATCAGGTCTGGGTCCGTGTAGAACCCGCCGGGAAATTCTACACTAAATCCGCCTATTTCAAACCATAGGGTTCTGGGCATAAGGAGTGGGGGCCACATAGCACCTTGCCAGTGTGGACGTCGCAAGCCTCTAAACTCACTTAGCAATTGGGACTCGTTGAAATTATTTATGTCCTGTCCAAAGTCTTTTACCACCACACAGGAATTTCCTGTGTCAACGGGTTCTATCATCGTAGCGGACAAAACGAATCTGTCGTGGTCAAAGGAATGAATCCAATTAGATAACTCTAAATCCCATCCCGGAAGGGCATACATATCATCGTTGAAATACACCAAGAATGGGGAAGTGGACATGGCGGCAAGTTGATTGACCGCCCGAGCTATCCCCACATTTTCCAAAGAGTGTATGTATTGGAGACGGTTAGATCTCACCCATTCTAATGTTCCATCTGCCCCTTCATTAACAAAGACCAATATCTCATGGTCAGGAAAGATACTGTTTTTGCGGATTGACTTAATACAGGTTTTTAAGTATTCAAGATTGTTCCACGAGGGAATTAATATGCTAAAGCGGGGAATCCAGTCATAGAGGGTATCATAACTCATGCACTCTCTTCCGGGCGGAATAGTTCACTTTAAGAGCGTTGGCTTTCCTCAACTCCTGCTTAACATCCGTTACTATACCCATCCTGACTCCTGTGTCAACCCTTAGGGAGACAGTCATGAATGGTTGTAGTTGTTCTGGCAGTTGAGCCCTTTCGCTTTCTATAAATGGTATTATGTCGTCCTTGTCTGCTATAACATCGTTCAATTGGATTCTGGGAGCCGTTCCATATTGTTGGACATATTGAGGCATTGGAGGACCGATGTATATATAGCTAACCAATGATTTCTTTTCCAATTTTTGGAGTTCAGTGGCTTCCGGGACAATGACCCTAACCTTCAAAGTCGTTTCTCTCAGGACGGTAGCTACCATAAAGAAGAAAAGAAGCATGAATATGATGTCGGGCAAGGAGGCAGTGGATATAGTGGGAGCCTTTTTTGAACCAGTTTGTCGTTTCCTTATCATTAGCCACCGATTTGTTCGCCAATTGCTTCGGGTTCCGCTTCCGAAATTTTAATTGGGTACATTTTCCTAATTTCTTTCTGTTTGTCAGGGGGTAGTTTATCGAAAGGAACACCGTATTTCTTCATAGCTGCTTCGTCCCGCAGTTCCCTATATGCCGCTTTTAACTCATTATATACCGTAATATACATTTTGTAGGATGTTCCACGGTCTGTTTTGAGAGAGATAACGGCCTTTTGGGGGCTTTCAGACAGGTCAGGACGCCCGTATGGGTTGGCAATGAATTCTTTTGCTGCCTCCCTTAGTTTAGAGACCTCCATGGGTTCCCCCTCCACCAACAACTCATCATTAGCGTTAACGAGTACTGTGAAAACGTTTCTGTCTGCCACTTTGACGTCGATAACGTTTTCAGGGTCCCAAGGGGGAAGCTTGACCATTATCCCTTTGTCAATGTTCATAGTGGTTGTCATGAGGAAGAAGGCGAGCAGGAGGAAAGCAACGTCCGCCATTGAAGCAGCGTTTATTTCGGGAAGTTCCCTTCTATTTCTTTTCCTGGGCATGGCATTAATCTCTTATGTAAAAAACCGTTTAAGTTCACCGAGTATTAAAAGCAAGATGCTTAATCCTCCGAGTATGTATGTAGTGATGAGCATTGCACCGAAGAGCCTTACTGTTGAGGCGTCCAAGCCATATCCCAATAGTTGAGGGGGGATGTCGTCTCCTTGGAGAGCATATGCAATTCCAAAAATTATTCCCAGTGCAGCGACTCCTCCCAACAGGCGGAGGAAAGACTTGGGGTTTCTGATGGCTTTAATAAGCAAGGAGAAAATAATTGAGGCGATGCCTAAGCCCAGCAAAACCTCAGCTATCCTGAGAAGAATCCTCGCATTCTCTTGAAAAAAGTTTCCTGTTTCTCCCATAATTGGGTTATTTTTTGATTATCTTGTATTTGATGAGCATGTCTATGAATGCGGTAGCTAAGTCTTCCAAGTCAGTAACTATTTCGTCGATTCGCGACATGATGTAGTTATAGAAAATTTGCAAGATAATAGCAATGATTAGCCCGAGGAGGGTTGTTAGAAGGGCGACCTTAATACCGCCGGCAACTAGTGAAGGAGATATGTCTCCTGCTTTCTCAATTGCGTCAAATGCTTGAATCATACCTATGACTGTTCCCATGAATCCGAGCATTGGAGCGATAGCTATGAATAAGGAAATCCAAACCATGTTTCTTTCAAGGCGGGCAGTAACTACGGAGGCGTGAGCCTCAATGGTTTTTTCAACTATTTCAAAGCCGTCATCCACTCTCTTGAGGGCTTCTAAGAGGACTTTGGGCAATGGACCAGGTGTCTTTTTGAGGATTTCTTCTGCTTTTTCTAAGTCCCTGTTTGCTAAGGCTTCATCTAATTGTCTAATTAGTTTTTCAGTGTTGATTCCTGCTAAGGAAACGACAATTATTCTTTCAATGGCGAAGGCTAAGCCGAGGATGAGAGTTAAGAGGGTAATGCCCATAAATGTTGGTCCACCTTGTATGAAATAGTGAAGGAGCAGGTTGTGTCCTTTGAGTTCTTCGCTCTCCTCCCCTTGTTGTTCTGTTAGTTGAGTGGTTTGTTCCTGAGCTTGTTGGTCTTCTTGTTGAATCTGTTCTGTTGCCTGGACGGTAGTGTCCTGAGGGGTCTGAGCAGTATCGGTGTCTTGTGCTAATACGACAACTGCTGTGGTCATCAATAGTCCGCCGATGAAAGATATGAGTGCTTTCTTCATCTGTGTGGTTTTAATGGCAAAAGTAAATAAAATTGATTAATCAGGGTGAAGAGGTTTTCTTCTCTTTAATGATGGGTTTGTCTTTCTCGTCCTCTTGATTTTCTTGGGGATTTTCAGGTGCTTTTCCCGGGATGTGTTGTGCGATGCGGTCCCCTATCACTGGGAAATTGTGCAGGATTATTTCGTCTATATGGTTGGTGTTTTTGTTGAAGGTTACTTTAACTGCGTCGCCGTATAGATAATTGCCATCTTTGTCATAGATAGAGAAATGAACGATAACGTCTCTGGTGAAGTTGTTTATTGTTCTGTCTGTGCAGTATTTATAATTAGTAATCAGGTCAAATTGGTTAATAAAAACAAACAGGTCAGTTCCATATTTCTCATGTAGGTATTGAAGCATTTGTTTGGGAGCATCAACTGCTATGTATTCTTTTAGGGATGCTGATTGAACGACTGGATTTTCCCCGCTGGTTATGTCTCCATTTTGTTTTTTCTCATCATCTTTTTTATAAGATGGGCTTTTGGCTTTGTGGTAGGAGATGTTTTTGTATATGAGATATAGGTCTTTTTGAGCCATTTGAGATGTGTCATAGAGCATGTTTTTGATGGGGTATCTGGGTAGTATTCTAACGCTTAGGTCATAGGCGATGCCATGTCTGAACATTCGCCTGACCTCTTCCGGGGTTTTATTGCTTGCTTTGGCTATCTCTTCATCGGCATCGGAAAAATACATATTGGGGTTATAGGGAATAATCATTACTTTGCTATATTTTTTAGTCGTTGGCGATTGGATGTTAAAAGGACTTTTTTCAGACGGGTTTTCATTATCTGGCATAACTAAATCCTGTTGTTGGGGAGCGTTGGGGGATGGTTGGTTGCTTGGTTCATTTTGTTGTGGTTGGGCAACTTCTTCCGCGCCGAAATCTTCAAAGTCAGGCTCCAACGATTGTTGTGCCATGATGTTTAGGCTGGTTAAGATTATAGTGATTACACTTAACAGTTGCTTCATAGTACTATGTTTTTCCCTTTATCCCCCTAAAATTAGGACAATTATGTCTTTTATGAAAGCATAACCCATTAGGAGAAGGAGAAGTATTAATCCCACTCTGACGAAGTATTCCATGAACTTGGGACTGGGTCTATAGCCTGTAAGCATTTCAATGAGTAGTAGTAGGGCGTAGCCACCGTCAAGGGCGGGGATAGGCAGGAAGTTAACGAAAGCCAGTATTAGGGAGATGAGAGCCGTTAGTCGCCAGAATCTGCCCCAATTTATTTCACTGCCGTAGAGGCGAGCCAGGGCGATGGGGCTGTGGATGCTTTCTTTGGCGGACACTTTCCCGGTGATGATGTATCCCAACCCAATAGCGTTGTAGTAGATGAATTCCATGCTTTCAGAGAAGGCGAATTTAAAGGCTTGTCCTACGGAGTATTCTTTTCTGGGATAGAGGAGAATGGGTTCAATAAGGATTCCCATTTTGCCTGATGTGTCAATGAAAACAGGGATGGAAATCTCTTTTCCTTGACGGCGTACCACAACGGTTATCGTGTCGTTTTTGAATTGTTCCAAGAACTTGGGCAATACATCAATTTCAAATATGGGTTTATTGTTTATTTTCCAAAGGGTGTCGCCTTTTTGGATGCCTGCCCTATCTGCCGGCATGTTTGGCAACACACTATCTATTTTCAAGGCGACTTTATAGGGTCTGTAGGGGAACCCGTGTTTCCTGATGTAGTCCATCATAAGGATGGAATCAGGGATTTCTAAGAGGAAGGTGTTTCCGTTTCTTAGCACCGTGAATTCCTCTGCAAAATTCACCCTTATGCCCAAGATGTCCTTGAGGCGATGTGCTTCTTTACCATTTATGGCAGTTACTAAATCTCTGTGCTGAAATCCAAGTTTTTCGCCTGATTCATACACGTATAGCCCGTCTTGCCTCAATGCTTCAAGAGGGATATATGTTTTTTCATATTTGAGCAGATAGAATCCGTATATTAAGAATCCAAAGATGATATTGAAAATGATTCCGCCGAGAATGATGAGTAGCCTTTGCCATGCTGGCTTGCTCCTGAATTCCCATGGTTTGGGCTCATGTTGTTGGGAGGAGGTGTCTAAGGATTCATCAATCATCCCTGCTATTTTAACGTATCCGCCGAGGGGCAACCACCCTATTCCATAGACCGTATCACCTATCTTCTTCTCCCATAGTGCTATCCCAAATGCATCAAAGAACAAGAAGAATCTTTCCACGCGGACACCGAAAAGTCTTGCAAATAGGAAGTGTCCCAATTCATGAATAAACACTAAGAGGGAAAGAGCCATTATTATTTGAATTGCCATTATTAGTCCATCGCTCATCTTTCGCTGATTTTTGTAATTATTTTTAGAGCCAGTTGTCGCGCTTCCAAGTCTATTTTGTACAGTGTTTCAAGGTCTGGATTTGAAGTAGGGGGTAATTTATTAAGGGTTTCCTCCACCACTTGTGAGATTCCGGTAAAAGGAATTTTCTTTTGTAAGAAAGATTCCACCGCCACTTCGTTTGCTGCGTTCAATACACATGGTCTGTCGCCACCCTCTTTCGCCGCTTGGCGAGCTAGTTTCAGGGCTCGGAATGTTTCTTCGTCCGGTTCTTCAAAGGAGATGCTGGACAGGTCTTCAAGGGAAGGTTCTGGAATGTTTAGAGGTAGTCGTTGGGGGTATGCCAATGCTAAGGCAATAGGAATTCTCATGTCTGGTTTGCTTATCTGTGCTTTTATGCTACCGTCGTGAAACAATACCATAGCGTGGACGAGGGCTTGCGGATGAATAACAACTTTGATTTGCTCTGGGGTTAGGTTAAAGAGGTGGACCGCTTCAATGAGTTCAAGCCCTTTATTCATAAGTGTTGCTGAGTCAATGGTTATCTTAGGTCCCATGTTCCACTTCGGGTGCTTTAAAGCCTGCTCAACAGAAACGTCCTTTAATTGCTGAAATGTATATCCACGGAATGGACCGCCAGATGCCGGTAGGTAAAGTAAGGAGATGTCTTGGTGCCTTTCTCCCACTAAGCATTGCATTGCCGCGGAATGTTCTGAATCAACGGGAATCAGTTGTCCTTTTTGGGCAATAGATGTTATGATTGGTCCGGCGACCACAAGGGCTTCCTTAGTGGCTAAGGCAACTGTTTTCCCTGCTTGAAGGGCTTTGATTGTTGGTTCAAGCCCTGCAAATCCTACTACTGCAACAACAACTAAGTCCACCTCCGGCAACGTGGCAATGTCAGACAAATAGTTTTTCCCGGACAACAGTGCTGATTCGCTACTGCATAGGAAATCACGAGCTGTTGAATACGCCCTCTCTGAAACACCTAAATATCGGGGGTTAAATTCACAGGCATATTTCCATAACAGTTCAACGTTTGAATGAGTGGTCAATGCCACAACTTCAAAGAATTCAGGGAATTTCCTTATTACGTCTATTGTCTGGCGACCTATTGATCCTGTGGCACCTAATATAGCAATTCGCTTCTTCATAATTGAATTTACCACTATATCATTGGGTTAACTGTCTATACAGAGGGGTTTGATTAAGAGGTGTTGGCATCCGTTCCCACTCTTCCTCTTTCCTAACGGAAAATAGTATCACGGGCGTTTGGGGAGATAATTCGCCTTTTTGAAGCTGTTCCTTCAGTTCATAGAGTGTGTAAAACTTTATTGATTGATCCTTAACGATTGGAATAAGGTCAAATCTGAGAAGGGGGAGTTTGAAGTGGGTTGCCAGTTCCCTAAGGAATCTGAAAAGGTCGTCTTGTGCACAACCATCTATGCGTCCCCCACTCCCTTTCCATGCTCTAATTAGCAGGAGGGCATTATAGGGGAATTCAATTTCCATATGTACAGGTTCACCATGATCAGTCCAGTGTCGGGCGAATTGCTTAAAGAATTGCCTGATCTGTTCTTGTTCCTGTCCATCAATCGTTTTTCCAAGCGGAAATAGGAAAATCTGTTTCATAGTAGCAAAGGTAAAAATCTTTATGTGAGCAAATGTGAAGGAAAAAAACCATATCTTAGCAGAAAAAATCCATGTTCGTTCCGGAGGGTAGAGCAATTTGGAAAAGAGCTTTGTTGGTTGTAATGGCTTTAATCGTTGGGGTCGCAATGCCAATGCATTATACCTATGCTCAGGATTCCAATGAAGGGGAGGAAGAAGAGTTTGAAGTCAAAGAAAGGTTGGTTATTGAAAACTTTGAAGAACCCTTAGGGTTCCCCTTTGAACTATATGAGACCGATAAGGGAAAGGCAGAACTGGAAGATGGGCACCTAATCATTGAAGCCTATATAGACAGCGGGATGTCGCGATACATAGAGTTTGATATGCCTGCCGACCCAGATGAAATAGTCGTTCAAGCTAAAATGAAGCTGGTCAAGGGAAAGAACATGGGGCTCCTATTTCTTTTTGAGGATTGGGATAATTATGGATGGCTATTACTGGATAGAAACGGCAATTTGTCCCTTGGGTTTGTGAAAGACGCCGAAACAGTGTATTTCATTAGATCAATACCTGTTTTTAACTTCTATTCCAGCTCTTTGAACGATATTAAAATTATTCAAACCGACAAGTCATTAAAGGTTTATGTTAATGGATATATTGAAGTTACTGAACGTGCCGTCCCGGTGGATGGCAACAAGTTTGGATTTGTAGTGGGGGGACATTCGGCGGCTGCTATTGATGAATTTGGTTTGGGCTATTCAATAATCCTTAAAAAGGAAGGTGATGTTTCAGCCCGATTTTTTGGGTCTGGATTGATTTTAGATTCTTTTCACGTTTTAACTGCGTATCATGTCGTAGAAAATTCAGATAAGATATATATTGCTTTGGTGGAGGGAATGGAAGAGGTGGCACATATCCCGGCAAAAGTGCTATACAAAGATGAAGATGCAGATGTTGCTATCCTCAAAACAGACAGTCCCTTAAATGTTCCGTTGCCTGTACCTTATTCCATCAAGCGACAGGGTGTTCTGTCTTTAGGTTCCTATGTCTATGCATTGGGCTACCCATTGGTTCATGCAGGCATGGGCAAATCTCTCAAATTCCAAGATGGAAAAATCAGTTCAAAGGTTGGATTTGAAAACGACCCCTCACAATACCAAACCACTATCCCAGGAGCACCTGGATACAGCGGGGGTCCTGTTTTTGATAAGGATGGGAATCTGATAGGGATTCTGACCGGCAAACACCGAATAGCCGAGAATGCATCCTATGTGGTTAAGGCATCTTCCTTTACTACATTGCTTGATTTGATTGACAACTTGAACATTCCCGATGAATCATCGCTCAGAGGAAAAGAAATCAATGAGCAAGTGGAACAATTGGCACCATACATAGTCATCATTAAAGCACAATAAAAATACAAACCATGAAGAGACTGCTTGTCATAGGTACACTTCTGTGGGTTTGGGGCCCTCTCCTGAAAGCCCAAGATTCATTGATTGATAAAGACAGGAAATATATCCCTCGCAATTTGCCTGATTTAGTAGTTGGTGAGAAGGAGGCAGGGGGCAGGATGCCAGATGATTCAAGAAGGCATTATAATTTCCCAAGCCTAAAATTTTCCATTTCCACGGATCCATTTTTTTCTTTGTATCTGTTTGGTCCATATTTACGGTTTGACTATACCCTCAACAGTAGGTTTACCCTATTTGCCGGTTTTGGCTTCTCTTCCTCAAAACAGGCGATAATGCCAGATGCACCTGTTTATTTTTTGCCTGTTAATATGATTGTGGCTCTTCAAGAAGATTATCTTTACCAAGCGTTTATTCGTGAATGGGTAAAAAATAAAAGTTCTTTTGCTTTTGAAGGGGGCGTGTCATTCGGGTCCCTCTCTAAGGTGGTTTCAGAACGAACATTCAGCCTCTTCCTAAGATACGGCAAAGGAAGTGCATATGAAAAAAAATCTGTTCCTATAGTAGATTCACTAACGCGAATAGTTACAGGCCATAAAGTGGTGATTACAGAATATGATGCCAATTTGTTTGAGTTGTGCGGGGTTTTCAGAAGCCCTTGGGGAAGAATTACCATAGTGAAAGAGAAGTCTTTGTTTTATATGACCCTTGATTGGGGGCTTGGCGTAGGAGTGTTAAATGTTAAGGGACGACGAGACAATGCAATTGTTTATAAAAGAACATCTTTTGCAGTGGACGTGATTTTTAGATTTTACGCAGGGGTTGCTTTTTAACTTTTCAGTAACTTTGACAGACTAAAAATAATAAAACCATGAGGGAAGTATTGTTAAAGGGTTGGTTCGCTTCCTTACTGACTTTCCTTATATTGCTGCAAGGAAATGTGTTTGCCTCGCACCCTAACTATCCTGTTTTAATCAAGACAACCGTAACCAAAAAGACCCTATCCAAGAAATATGCTCGTCCCGTAGCAGTCGTTGTAAAAGATGTTTTCAATGACAAGGGAGAACTAATAATTCCCAAAGGTTCTCAGGTATATGGCATCTTAAGAAACAACCGAAAGAAAAGACTTGTTTACGTGGAATTCCTGTATGCAACAGATAAAAATGGGCGGAAAATACCCGTGAGGGGATATATAGTTGGTAAATACTTGCACACCGCCGACTTGACCAAATACGCTTTGTTGCCTCTTGTCCCTTTTTTCTTGGTTAATGACTTGATTTTAAAGTATTCGCTTGCAAAGAGCAGAATGATTAAAAGATTAAAGAAGGAACCACGCGAAATATGGATAGCAACTCAATAAAAATAAGAGCTGACATGATAAATGGAATTATAGGGTTAATGAGGATAGTGGCAATAATCGGAGTTATTGGAATTTTAGTTCCGCAAGGAGGGTCAATCGCCCAGAATATCAACTTTGAACGCTATAAAATTTATGATATAAACTCAATGGTTTCCTTTCTTGATAGGACAGGCAGGACTAAGAAAGCAATTGGAAAAAGTAAAAACATCCCTATCAGTTATTCAATGATGGGCAATAAAATTTGTGGCTTTTATTTGTCGCGTCCTTATGGTCCTTTTGATATGAGAGGCACTAAAAAGCTCGCTTTGAACTCAACTAATTTTATCACATGTAGTGAGGTGGGAAGTAAAGAAGATGGAGAGATAATAT
>JAADEI010000043.1 GCA_013153515.1 Chlorobiota bacterium
CCGTACTGGCACTCCGGTGTGCGTTCCGGGAAGCCCGTTCCCTGCGCCGGCATTACCCGGTTCAGGTTCAAAGGGTATGTTCTCAGCCCCTCCGAGCAGTGCCCGAAGGAGCACCCCCCGAGCCTCCCTCATTTATTACATAAGTTCTATACCTTTGCGTTAGTTCCACAATCATAGAAAAATATGAGTGACACAGCTAAGCAAAAGGAGTTGCCGCCAGAGCTACGTGAGTTAATAGAGAAAATCCAACAGGACGAGATAACAGAATATGAGATTTACTCTGCCCTGGCAAGAAAAGAAAAGGACCCGGAAAAGGCTCAACTCCTACAACAAATAGCCAACGACGAACTCAAACACTACAAGTATTGGAAAGAGTGGACGGGAAAAGACATAAAACCTGCAACCATAAAAAAACTTTTTTATTTGTCTTTAGCTAAGATATTCCCTAAATCATTCGTATTGAAACTTATGGAGCGTGGTGAAGAACTTAGCCAAGAAAGATATGCCTATGTGGCAAACAAACTGCCTGACACAGCACACATTATTGAGGAAGAGCGCGACCACGAAATGAAATTGCTTGACCTCATTGAAGAAGACATCTTGAAATATATAAGTTCTGTGGTTCTCGGCATGAATGATGCACTTGTTGAAATGATAGGTGCCTTAGCGGGGATGAGCCAGGCAATAAAGGATTCAGGAGTCATAGCCATGGCTGCATTCCTCACTGGGTTTGCGGCATCCCTGTCCATGGCAGCAGCAGAATATCTCTCTACCCGAGAGGAAGCGATGACTGAGGGGAACACGGCTAAAAGCCCTATTAAAGCAGCCACTGTAACAGGAATAACCTATATCCTGGTAGTAGTTATCTTAATCTTACCTTTTCTCCTACTTCAAAACACACTTATAAGTCTGGGAATAGCCGTACTATCAGCAATTGCAATTATTGCCTTCTTTAACTTTTTTGTGTCAATAATAAGGGATAGACCTTTTTGGCGTAACTTTGTTGAGATGGTTTTAATTTTGTTTGGTGTAACTTTGATTTCGGGAGGTGTGGGATGGATTGCCCGACGCCTCTTTGGAATAGACATTTAAACTTTAAAATTTAAAATTTGAGTGCCATGGAAAGGATACAAGGTTGGATAGAGGACTTAAAGGCTCTAATGCCCGATTGGTTCTTTATAAAGATCTACGAAGACTTCACTTTGTTCCAATTGTTCTTAGCAATTGCTTTCTTCTTTATCTTCTTAGGACTTCTCTACTTAATCCGTTCAATCGTTGTCCGGCGACTGCGGGTCATAGCCCGAAAAAGCTCAACCTACATAGATGATTTCATTCTGGACTTCATCTATAATAAGTTAGGCAGGTTGTTTTACATTGCAATAGCACTATTCTTAACAGCAGCATTAGTTAAGTTGCCCAGTGGTGTGGAAAAAGCTATAAATCTTCTGTTTGTCATCGTAATGGTGTTCTATGCCGCTCGCTTCTTCGGACACCTCGTTGACGTGGGCTTGCGGTCCTGGCTCAAGGGCGACGATGAGGAAGCACGAGCCAGAGCATCCCTCGCCAGAACATTATCTCTATTAGCCAAGATGGTGGTTTGGGCAATTGCCATAATCCTAATGCTTGACAACCTCGGATTCAACGTCACTGGATTAATAGCCGGTCTGGGAATTGGTGGCTTAGCAATTGGGCTTGCCGTCCAAAACATCCTCCAAGACATAGTCGCCTCCTTCTCCATTCAAATAGATAGACCCTTTGTGGAGGGCGACTTAGTGGAAATAGGTGATAAAGTTGGCACGGTGGAACAAATAGGGATTAAAACAACAAGGATGAGAAGCCTGTTCGGGGAAGAAATCAGTATTCCCAACAGGACAATCGTAGATTCCTTCATACATAACTATGGACGCATGAAACAAAGGAAACTATTGCTATCCTTTGGTGTCATTTATGAGACAGCTCTTGAAAAACTAGAAAGAATCCCTGATATGGTAAGACAGATATTTGCGGAGATTCCCAAAACAACGGTTGACAGGGTCCACTTCAAAAACTTAGGAGACTTCAGTTTGGACTATGAGGTCCTGGTGACCATTGATGACCCTACCTATAACTACCTCATGGATGTGCGTCAGCAATTCAACCTGAAAATAACCAAGCTGTTCAGGGAAGAAGGGATTGAATTTGCCTATCCAACACAGGTGATCTATCTCAATCCAGTGAATGCCGACCAAGGCAATAATAACGGAGAGCAATCTTCCCAATAAAGCACACTGAGATTTAGGGAAGGAATCCTACATGTTTACTGGATTAATAGAATGCACAGGTGTCATAATGGATCTGAGGCATGGGGACGGTGTCGTGGTGACCGTTGAATCGCCCATCAGTAGTGAATTATCCATTGGGCAGAGCGTGTCCCACGACGGCACATGCCTAACAATCATTGAAAAGGGAGAGGGATGGCACCGGGTGGAACTAATAAAGCCAACCTTAGAGAAAACAATTGCTAAGTTCTACGTGCCGGGAACACATGTTAATCTGGAACGAAGTCTAAAGGTTGGATCCCGGTTAGAGGGTCACATCGTCCAGGGACACGTTGACACTGTCCTGCAATGCGTGGAAGTGAAGGAAGAAGGGAACACCCGGTGGTTGTCCTTCACCCTCCCTACCCAACATGCCCATTTAATTATCCCAGAAGGTTCCATCGCCATAAATGGGGTGAGCCTGACAGTTGCCAGAGTAGAGAAAAAAACATTTTCAGTAGGGTTGATACCTCACACTTTGAAGGTGACTAATCTTGGACAGGTGGAGGCAGGCACTTATGTAAATTGCGAATTTGACATCATAGGCAGATATTTATTCCGTTTTTGGGAAACATATAATAAAAGTTAATACAGCATTTGTCCACTATATTTAATTTTACACAAGCATAGTCAGAATTTACAGTATGCTTAAAGGATCGTGTTTGAATGCATTATCACAAAATGCACTGATTGAAAATGCAAAGATTTTTAAGATTTTTAAGTTAGTATCATACATTTTACTTATGCTATCTTTTCACCTCGCCGTCGCTCAATTACAATGGATTCGTTCCAACCCCGGTGGGGGCGGCGTTTTCAATACTGGAAAAATTCTTCCGAACGGTTCTGTCTGGATAGCTAGTGATCTCAGTGGTGCCTATGTTAGTTATGATAACGGCAAGTCTTGGGTGATAAGAGGTGCTTCTCATGGATTAACGGAAACACACATTTCTGCTATTGGATTTATTCCCGGAGACTCCAATATCGTATTAATCGGCACAGAATCAGGAATATTTAAAAGTAAAGATGGTGGAGAGACTTTTTATTCTATTCACAGAGGCGGTTACATCACGGACATTGCCTTCTCACAAACGGATGAATCAACCGGCTATGCAAGTAGTCAACAAAATTTTAACCTTCCCAATGCAACGATTCTCAAAACCACGGATGGTGGAGACACATGGGTTTCGGTAGGTAATCTACCTGATAGCCTATGGATTTTGAAAATAGTCGTCCATCCTTTGAGTGCTGACACGGTATTTGTCTTAACTGGTATGGGCAGATGGACTTGCAAAGCAGCTAAAGTTTTCAGGAGTGAGGATGGTGGCATATCCTGGCACGATATAACTGCAACATTGGGAAGCGAAATAATGGACATCGCCTTCTCACCTGACTCACCCTACCTATTTTATTTAACGACGATGAATGCTGATTGTCAGTCTCCATTTTATTGGACCGATTTAGCCGGCAATCTTTTTGTATCAAACAATAATGGAAATTCCTGGAATCAGATAAATAGCATCACGGGGTTAGTGTTTCCGTCTTTTAACGACACAATAAGAATAATTGACCCGCGAGAGCCCTTTTTATGGAATGCCAATGCAGGCACATTCCTTTCCACGAACGGTGGCTACACATTTACTAAAATCAGCTCACCCTCTCATTGGGATGTCTTTTTCAACCAAAGATCCTTATTGGTGTTATGGAATCACCTTTCACGGCATTGCCCCCACTATCACATATAATCATAGAGCCCCTTGGCAATTAGTGTGGGTCACGTCACAATGGGCATATATATCCATTGATGGGGGCATGCAATTTAAGAACGTGTTCACCCGATGGCTTAGTGATGGTTG
The DNA here is from genome assembly GCA_013153515.1 of Chlorobiota bacterium. Lineage (GTDB taxonomy): Bacteria > Bacteroidota > Bacteroidia > JAADEI01 > JAADEI01 > JAADEI01. The sequence goes on from JAADEI010000043.1 coordinate 4,151, forward strand.
GAGGTGTAGAGGGCTTAACAATGTAAACATGATGGCACTAAATGTCTCTAAAGCAAATAGTAATGTGATATATGCTGGGTATTTTGACATAGGCTTATGGAGGTCTGATAATGGGGGGTATTCTTGGGTTTCTTGCAATGATTCTCTTTTTACTGGGTCTTGGCGTGGGCACGGTGGCAACGTAGCAACTATTTTGAGTGATCCGTTCAGGGAGTCGGTAGTGTGGGCATCCCAATCGGAGAACCAGAACGGGGAATTCCCGACTTACTTAATTCGCAGTGATTCATTTGGGAGACCTGGGACCTGGCAAACCTCAGATAGTGGACTGCCCCGAATTGAAATTATGGGGCTTTCCCTCGATCCCAATAGCCCAATTTCTAATAGAACTCTTTACGTAACCGCGGGTGGAAATGTGTATAAGAGTGTTGACGATGGGTGGACATGGACACGCGTCCTTAACTGTAACGGTTGTCGGTTCACCGCCGTTTCTGTAAAAGGCGACATAATTTATGCTGGTGGGGAATCAGGCTTATGGAAATCAGAAGATGGGGGAGATTCGTGGATTGATGTTAGTCACCCTGACATGTATGCTTCTACTGGAGTCTCTTTTTGGGATTGGAACTACGAAGGTATCTTCACCATGTACGTTGATCCAGATAGTTTCCGCCATATCTATGTTGTCGTTTATGGAGCTAATAAAGGCTTGTATAGGAGCAAAGACGGAGGCAACTCATGGGAACATATTCTTGTGAATGATTTTCTAAGGGACGTGCTGATTGTAAGAAATGGTGAGAATAGCATAATATTCGCGGCGTCCTCAAGTGCTTTCCAATCAGGTGGCTACCATCCTGATTCCAGAGGAATACTTTATTCCGCCGACGATGGACTCACCTGGCAAGAATCTAATGATGGCTTAGCTTTTCCTTTCGGCATAATCATGGACTATAAAGATTCTGTTATTTGGGTTGGGAGCCCGGGGCAGGGTTTCATGAAAGCCTCTCTAAATGTCTTGCTAAACAACCCCTCAACAGGAGATTCTACCACGAGTGTTGTCAAACCTAACGATATTTCCACATCTTTAAATAATTTATCATATCTTAATCCTCTGGGTCAAAAAGTGGGATTCATTCCTTGCAAAGTTCCCTTAATCCAATGTTTCAACACATTGAATCCCCCAAAACCTGTAAATTGTAGAATAATCCTTCTTTGGAGATAAACGTTTTGAGGGGCTTGACATTTTTAACACATAAATTTTGCATAATTTAGCCCTCAAGAGTGATGAAATAACCGAATAGTGAAAACAGAGATTAAGGTTGGGATATTGATAGTGATTGTGGTGAGTGCTGGAATCTTAGGATACCAGTTTCTTGAAGGTTATGATATTTTGGGAAGGTCTAACGAATACTATATAGTTTTTGACAACGCTGGTGGGTTGGAGCCAGCTAGTCCAGTGACCATAAAAGGCATGCAAGTAGGAAAAGTTCTGGACATTACTCTCGCCCTTGATCAGAACTATTATAACCCACCTGTCATTGTGCATATTAGCCTATCTTCCGATATAAGATTGACCAGAAGTACTGAAGCACATCTAGTTAGTGCAGACATCCTTGGTTCCAGAGCTATAGAACTCAAAATTAAGCCTGATAATGTTTATTTAGAACCCGGCGATACGATCAAGGGGGTTGTTGCCCTCACCGTTACGGAAATGGTGGCTCAAGAAATGGCACCTCTCAAAGCGAAAACAGAACGATTACTAGCTTCTATTGACACTTTAATCGGGACGGTAAGTTACTTCTTGCAAGGGGCTAATAAAAAGAAGTTAGAAAAAGCCATTACCAAAACAGAACAATCATTAACTAATTTATATCGTATTACTGCCACATTAGATACCCTTTTAAAAAGCCAGAGACGGCGAATATCTGCCATCCTTGCCCATCTGGAACAGGTTTCCGTAGCCCTCGCTAATGAGAAGGAAAGTATCCAAAGGATCATTGCTAATACGGCTGATTTAACAGACTCTCTCAAAGCAGGTGGATTGCCTGAAGCGATTGCTTCCCTTAACCATTCGCTAATCATATTGGATAGCATCCTCACCGACATTCAACAAGGGAAGGGGACTCTGGGTCATATAGCCAAGGACGATTCACTATATCTGGCTCTTACTCAAACCCTCAGGGATCTAGATAGCCTACTTGTTGATATGAAAGAGCGTCCATATAGATATGTACACGTTTCTCTCATCGGACCAAGTCCTAAGAAAATACATAAATGGGAAATGAAGATGGAGCGTAAATACCGAAAACAAAGGGGAAAATAAAATTTTATCTAATTTTGCTCCAAGTAAAATTAGGATAGCGATGAAGATTGTAAGGTTAACATGGTTATTTACGGCAATGGTAATTGTCATAAGTTCTTTAACAACTATGCAGGCACAGAACAAGAGGGAAGACGACCTTGATTTCATATTAAAAGACGACAAGGAACCAAAGGGGTTCGTTAAAAACATAGGCACTTCTCTCAGATTCGGATTACCTGTTTCCTTTTCGCCCCTCCCAGATTCAATTAAATTTTCCACGTTTAACTCATTGGGAACCGGTATATATACTATGATAAAGCTTGAACTAACTGAAAATTTTTCCCTTGCCTTTAGTCCCACAATCTGGTTCCATAAAGTGGGGTATAAACCATCTGCAAAGAGGGTGTTTCCATCAATAGATTCAAACAATACTCTTGAAAAGTTGAGGACCACCTCCTTAGGACTCAGTATAGAAATTCATATCACCGTAGCGAAAGATAATAAGGGAAGGCCTGGGTTTGTAATAGCACCTGGGTTTGAAGCGGATTTCCCAATAGTTCAAACTCTTAAAAAGAAATATATCCTGAAAACACCCACTGGCTCATCTTATGACGTTGTTTCTAAGACAATTGGACTTAACATTTTTTACCCGTACAGATACGCTGCATATTTACTAGTTGGACATCGCGATATAGGGGTTCGCTTCTCATATTGGTTCACACCGTGGTTTAAACTCGCCAAATATAATATTGTCAACGGTGTTCCAGAGGTATCTGAAACAGGAACACGAAGTCTTCCGCCAGTCTCCCAGTTTGAAGTAGGTATCTATTTAGGGCTTTAACTACTTGATTTAATAATGGCTGGGGCTACGGTTGTGGAGCTAAAATTTAAATTTCACACTGTTTGTCCAATATGTCAATCAAATAGAATTAAAAATTTAGGCTTACGCTACAATGCTTCTCAGGGATTATTTCCGTGTGGCAAGGGACAGATGGCAGTAAATACACATAGATGTGTTCAATGCGATTCTGTCTATTCAAATCCGATGCCCATTAACATAAATCAATTCTATGAATCAGAAAATCCCGATGAATACTTTGATGTAATCCTAACAAAAGATGATATATTAAAACGATGGGAAAGCATCCAACAATTTATGCAAAACGACATAAAGGGTTTGGCGAGGGTTCTGGATGTGGGTGCTGGCATAGGGATATGGACTAGGTTCTTAGCAAAGCGATTCAATGAAGTGATAGCTATTGAACCCTCAGGCACTTTCTTTAAAGTATTGAAAAAAAATACATCTGATGCATCCAATATCCAAGCGCTCCAATGCACCTTAGAAGAATTTGCTTCCGAGCATTCTGAGGCACGATTTGACTTGGTTTTCATCCATGAGGTTCTTGAGCATGTGCCTAATCCAGTTGAAATACTTTCCATAGCAAGAAATATGCTTAAAAATAGTGGGATAATTTATATTTGTGTTCCCAATAACCGTTGGCTAACCTATGAACTAGTTAAACTTGTTTATGGGCTCACAGGCAGATGCTTCACGCCCCATTTAGCACCACTACACCCCCCTTTTCACCTTTATGAATTTTCTAAAAACACAATACGCTATATGGCATCCATGCTTAACTTGGACATAGTTGCTATACAGACAAGAACAGATAGGACTTATGTCCCTGGATTGCTCCACCCAATAGTAAAATTTTTCTCTCGGCTACTTGATAAAGGCTATGAAGTGGAAGTTCTTTTGAAGAAATCTACATAATTTAGCCGTGTTATGAGGCTAATAAATGCATTAGGGTTTGTTGTGTTGATAAGCATTCAATCTGCTACTGCAGGAACTCTCCAAATCGTTGTTGATTCGGCAAAATGGCTCCCCACTCATTTTCAGGATTCTTTACGGCTCAAACTTGGTCATTACATTAAAAATTTTCCTGTGGACATATTGGTAGCCGTTCTTTCTGATTCAACTATGGACGAAGCCCTTGAAAGGATAAAAAGCATTGAAAAGGAGAGGCGTTTTATGACTGTGCTTGTCCTTCCAAAGATCAAAGATGCCATAATCATTCCCCATCCCGCTATCAAAGACACCTATAGGCTCGAACAGGTGCAAGAGCAAGTTCTCAAACCAATTGTTTTTGCAGGGGGATATTACTATGGAATCTATTCTGCCCTGTTATTACTGGGACAAACTCCGCCTGAAGTTGACACAAATGCTATCCCTCGGAAACAACAAAATACCATACGGGATTCGCTGGTAATAGATTCAGTTAAATCACATCGTCGCTCTTCTATGAAAGTAGGGAATATATTCTCGTCCAAAAATATCTCCCGTGCCATAGCGATAATAGTTACCCTTGTGGTTGCTTATTTATCATGGAGGCGCTGGCGTGAATACAAACGCACACAAGGACCTACCACAGAATAGATGTTACATCATTCCATCTGCCGTGCAGTCTTAACACTTTTTCAATCACTTCTCTTGCTGCCCCATATCCCCCTTTTGAATATGCTATCCAGTCAACCACATTGAGGACCTCAGGTGCTGCATTAGAAGGACCGCAACTAAATCCAACATATTTAAGTAGTGGCACATCAGGGATATCGTCCCCCATATAAAGGACTGCCTTGTTGTAGAGACTTAGTTTTTTCTCAAGCCACTTATAAAAATCAAGCTTATCACTGATTCTACTATAAATATGTGTAACTCCCAATCGCTTAAGCCTTTCCCTGACTCCTTCCATTCGGGCTCCTGAAATTATAATTATTTGATAGCCTTTGCGGAGTGCGTAATTAATGGCGTAGCCATCCCGAATATCCATCCTTCTAATAAGATTTCCCTCTGGGGTGACCCACAATCCACCGTCAGTGAGCGTGCCATCAACATCAAAGATGAAGGTTGCAATGTAGGAAAGCTTTTTCAAGACCTGCTGAGTAGCGGATATTTCACTCCCTTTTCTCCGAATCATAGTAACGTGAAATTATATCACTTACAACTTTGTAAAATTCGTAGAGCGTTTGATCATTTGTGTCCATCAACAATTTTAGATGTTTATTCAATGTTTTAATGTCGTGACGACGCGCCGGACCGGTTTGAAAAGCAAGTGGGTCTTCCCCCCTCTGAAACCTTCCTACCGTTTTATTAAGCAGTGGCAAAAACCAATTCGTAGAAAGACCTTCTTTGTTTATGTATTTGTTTGCCATGCCAAGAGTGAAGTTTACAAAATTATTAACCATCACTGCCGCAAGATGGATTTTATGTCGTTGCTCATCCGTTATTTCAATCACTTTCGGACTTAGAATTCTTGCTGCATGTTGAACAACATCCTTTGATTGTTGCTCATACGTAATAAACACGGGGATATCTATCCATCTATCAGGCTCTGTTTTTACAAAACTTTGCAAAGGATATATTACTCCTCGCGGGGTAGTAGCTATCTCATTCATAGGCAAGGCACCGGAACAGTGGATTTTTATCAAGCTTGGTTCAATCAGTTGTGAAACATATCGTATTGCATCGTCGCGAACGGTTATAAAAACTATATCCCCGCTCCACAAAGACAAATTTTCGACGATGGGTACTTGCAAGTAGCGACCTATCTCTCTCAGTTTGATCGTGTCATAATGCCAGACAAACACTTCATTGCCACGTTCAATGAATCTCTTAGCGATATGAAAACCGAGATTTCCTGGTCCTGCAATAAGAATTTTCATTGGGTATGATTAAAATGGTATGTCACCAATACTATCATCTCCTGAATCTTCCCCAATATCAAATTCTTCGTCATCATCCAAGAAAAGGTTTGAATCTCCTTCCATAGGCAAGTAGTCTTCATCTCCGCCAATATCATCTGAAGCACTGGATCTTTTTGTTACAATTTTAGTTGTGTCTTCTTCCTGTCCTATGCCCAACGCATCTAACCATAAATTAGCGGGTTCAAACATTGTTATTTCGCTATTGAATCTGATGGGCACTGTTCCTGTTGGTCCGTTTCTGTGTTTGGCTATTATTAATTCTGTGTATCCCTGTGTTTGGTTCGGGGGAATCCCCTTTTCTATCAGAACATCTGGCTCCAATCCATGATATTCGGGTCTATAGAGGAACAGGACGAGGTCTGCATCTTGTTCAATTGCTCCTGATTCGCGGAGGTCGGACAGTTGGGGTCGTTTGCTATCTGCCCTTTGTTCCACGCGTCTGCTTAGCTGAGACACTGCTATTATAGGGACTTCAAGTTCCTTCGCCACACTTTTAAGGGTTCGTGATATGGCACTTACTTCCTGTTCACGTGTTCCCCTAATGTTTCCTGCAGACATCAATTGCAAATAGTCCACAAAGATGACTTGGATATTATGTCTAGCTTTCATCAACATTGCTTTACTCTTAAACTCAATCAAGTTCATATGGGCAGTATCGTCAATATATATAGGGGCTTGAATTAGTTCCTGAGCTTCCTTTTCAATTTTAACAAGTTTTTCCGGTGTGAACTTTCCGTGTTTGAAGTCTTGCATGGGCGTATATGTCGCCATGGATAGCAGTCTCATAAGCAATTGTTCTGCACCCATTTCCATGGAGAATATTCCTACTGGTTTTTCATAATTAACGGCAAGTTTATAAGCGAGTGTAAGCATAAAAGAAGTTTTTCCCATTCCGGGTCGTGCCGCCAAAATAATCAATTCTCCTGGTTTCCAACCGCCCGTTATCCTATCCAGATAAAGGAATCCGGAGGGCAGTCCAGTCATAATTCCCTCCCTGTCTTCATCAGCGGCTATCTCATGTAGTTTCTCAATAAAGTCTTCATATATGTCCTTTATATGCAGGTAAGTTCCCCGAGATGTGTGCTGAATTAGTTCTGTTATTTCATGTATTGCCCTTTCTAATATATCCGTGGGATGTTTTCTGTGTTCAAGAGCTTTCTGCTGCAGTTCATATCCTATTCGTGCCAGTTCCCGATACATATAATGGTCAATAAGAATCTGGACATGTTCTTCTATGTTTTGTTGTGTAGCAATTGTTTGGGACAGACGAATTAAATAGTCTTCACCGATCTCTTGCAACTTACCCCTCCGCTCCAACTCTTCCATAATAATCACGAAGTCGATTGCCCTGCCTTCATTGAATAAATCCTGAATGACCCTGATAATTTCCTGATGCTTTGGATAGTAGAAATACTCAGGTTTAACTCTATGAATAACGAGTCTGCGGGCATCCTCATCAACGATAAGGCTTCCGATTATGTAGGCTTCTATGCTTTCGCTATGAGGTAGCTCAAGCCCCCCTGTGTTTTGGGGAAGTTGTGCTAAGGACTTTGCATTAGACATAATCAACTTCTTTTTTTGACCTTGCTAAGATACAACTTTTTTACTTGTCTATAGAGCCTTGAAATCAAGAGTTCCTCCCTGTGCAAAACAGTTCCTTTGACATAGGTCTTGCCGATGGTTTCTCCCCTCTGAATCTTTATTCCTTTGGCTTTAATTATCATCATTTTTTGTGAGGGGAACAGGCTTCTGTGTCCTGTGAGCAGGAAGGCAATTAGTGCAGATACCGTGGCATAGGTTCCCAGTTCCATACCGAACAATTCCACTCCGAGGACGCTGGACGCTATGGGCGTGTTAGTCGCCCCCGCCAAAACACTAATCATTCCGATTGCTGCGAAGGTTGCTTGGTCCAGACCCAATAGTTGAGCGAAGGCACTGCCCGCAGCCGCTCCAATGAAGAACAAAGGAGTTACGAGCCCTCCCGAGCCTCCTCCATGAACGGTTATAGCCATAGCAAGGGTTTTGAAATAGAAGGCGAGCAATGGGGCTCCTCCAAGAACAAGAATGGTCTTTATTTGTTCAAATCCCA
>JAADEI010000130.1 GCA_013153515.1 Chlorobiota bacterium
ACAATAGGTGCATCAAGATATTCAAAGAGATTTTCGCTAATGAATGCGGACCATTCAGCACCCACTCCATAGGAAAGAGTGTCTTCATAGAGAATCAGCACCTTGCCTGTTTTCTTCACACTTTGTGCTATGGCTTCTTTATCATAGGGCAACAGGCTTCTCAGGTCTATGATTTCTGCGTCTATATTCAATTTGTCAACTGTTTCAAGGGCTTTGTGGACGCCCCAGCCATAGGTTATAATAGTCAGGTCATCCCCTTCCCTCACAATTCTGGCTTTCCCTATCGGAACAGTATAATATCCCTCTGGAACCTCCCCTTTCAGGCTCCTATACAGGAATTTGTGCTCATAAAACATAACTGGATTAGGGTCTTCAAAGGAAGCCAGCAGCAATCCTTTGGCGTCATAGGGCGTTGAAGGATAGACTATTTTAAGCCCGGGAATATGAGCTAACCATCCTTCCGTGGATTGAGAATGAAATGGTCCGGCACCGACCCCTGCTCCAGTAGGCATTCTGATTACCACATCGGCATTTTGTCCCCATCGCCAGTATATCTTAGCCAGATTATTTGCTATTTGGGTAAACGCATAAGTAACAAAGTCGGAAAATTGCATTTCAACCATTGCTTTGCACCCTGCGATGGACAGTCCAAGGGCAGCCCCTACTATCCCCGATTCGCAAAGTGGCGTGTTGCGAACTCGCTCCTTGCCGAATTCCTTGATAAACCCTTCGGTAATCTTGAAAACCCCTCCATATTCCCCGATGTCCTGACCCATTAAAATCAAGTTGTTGTGCCTTTTCATTGCGATATATAGTCCTTCTTTGATAGCGTCAACATACCTTATCTCTCGTTTTTGAGCGTGTGGATCCGGTGGAATCCCCTTTGTTACCGATTCAGGTGCGGGTGCATAAACTTCAAATAGTTTTTGTGTTTTGGCTTCGGGCGTTGAATCCTTCAATGCTTTGTTTAATGCGGCTTCTATCTCTTCTTTTAATTGTTTCTTTATGTCCTGAGCCTGTGTTTCAGATAGATAGCCTTTTTCCAGCAGCCACTTTTCATAAGTTATCACAGGGTCCCGTCTCTGCCAGTATTCAATCAGTTCCTTAGGGACATATTTAGTTCCGGAAGCCTCCTCGTGACCCCTCACCCGAAAGGTTACCCCTTCAATAACAACTGGTCCCTTGTTGGTTTCCCTAAGTTTCTTAGCCCATTCCTTGACTGTTGAATAGACCGCTAATACGTTATTGCCGTCAATAGTTATTCCCGGGACGTGGTATGCCTTGGCTCGCTCTGCAAAGTAATAGCCTTTATATTGCAGGTTTGAAGGCGTGGAAATAGCCCACCCATTGTTTTCTATAAAAATAATTACTGGCAATTCCCAAGATGCGGCTATGTTCAAAGCCTCATGGAAATCCCCTTCACTGGTTGCCCCTTCGCCTGTGAATGCAAGGGTTGCCTTCCCTGCTTTCCGTAATTGATTGGCAAGGGCTATTCCGTCGGCAACGGGTAGGTTGGCGGCAACATGGCTAATCATACCAACTATGTGGAATTGCTTAAGTCCAAAGTGGAAGGACCGTTCCCTGCCCCTCGTAAATCCAGTGTCTTTCCCCATTAATTGAGCGAATATTAAGTAGATAGGGACTCCTCGGGTAGTAAACACACCTATATTTCTATGCATAGTTAAGAGCCACTCATCTGGTAGCATTGCCCTTGTGGCACCCACTGAGATGGCTTCCTGCCCCCAAGCGGAAAACCACTTACTTATTTGACCTTTCCGTAGTGCCAAAAGCATTCTTTCCTCAATGAGTCTGGGCACCAGCAAATCACGATACAGTTGAATTTTCATCTTATCGTCAACCAAGTCGGCATATACGTCAAACTCTATTGGCTTTCTGGCTATTGGCGGAATTCTGTCCTTTATGGATTCAGGAATTGTAAATTCGGCAAGTTCAGACATACTTATTTTGTTTGCTTTACAGTTATAACAAAATTAGACGAAACTTATTTCCCTTTCAACTGACGGATAATTACCGATGACTCCAAGAACTCTTGTAATTCCTTGACATCTGCATGTAAAATGGTTGAACTATCTCCTTCCCACCATTTGTGTCCTTTGTAAATGAACACTATTTTTTCGCCAATTGCCATTATTGAGTTGAGGTCGTGCGTGTTAATAACCGTTGTGGTGCCGAACTCCTTGGTTAATTCATAAATGAGGTCGTCTATGGCGGCGGCGGTCCGTGGGTCAAGCCCTGAATTAGGTTCATCGCAAAAGAGATATTTAGGGTTGTGGACGATAGCCCGGGCTAACCCAACCCTTTTCCTCATCCCTCCACTTAGTTCGGAAGGATACATGTGTTGGATTCCGGGCAGATGAACCCTTTCAAGGACATAAGCCACTCGCTCCTCCTTCTCTTTCTCGCTCATATTGGTTAACATGTCAAGTGGGAAGCGGACATTTTCTCCCACTGTCATATAGTCAAACAGGGCGGTTCCCTGAAAAAGCATCCCTATCTCCCTGCGAATGAGTTTCCTCTCCTTAGCGGAAATGCTAAGGAATGGTCTCCCATCATAATAAACTTCGCCCTTAGTGGGCTTTATTAGCCCAACCATACTTTTCATTAATACAGTTTTCCCGTGTCCACTGGAACCTATGACCAGATTTGTTTTTCCAGACTCAAAGACTACGTTAATATCAAACAGAACCTGTTTGTCTCCAAACCAATGACTTAAGTTCTTCACTTCTATCATGTCAGCAAAACTTCAGCGATAACGTAGTCAAACACAAGTATAATAAGGCTTGAAGCGACGACGGCGGTAGTGCTTGCCCTACCCACGTCAAGGGCTCCCCCCTCAGTATAAAACCCCACGTAAGACGACACACTGCCTATGATGAAAGAGAACACGTAAGCCTTTGTCAAGCAAATGATGACGTTCATTGGTCTGAATGTTTCCTGAGCCCCTTGAATGAAGTCGTGTATTGGGACTATGTCCGTGAAATGTCCGATAAGCATGCCTCCAACTATTCCTATTATCGCAGCCAGAATAATAAGTATGGGAATAACGATTATTGCAGCCACTATCCTCGGCATCACTAAAAAGGCTTCCACATGAATCCCCATTACTTCAAGGGCATCTATCTGTTCTGTAACCCGCATAGTCGCCAGTTCACTGGCAAGCCGGGACCCTATTCTACCAGCCAGCACAACACTTGTTATGGTGGGTGCCAGTTCCAGAAGGGTTGAGTCAGCAACTATGGACCCGATGACTGAAACAGGGATTAGCGAACTGACCAATTGATAAGCAGATTGGACAGTAGTAACTGCCCCCACAAAAATCGCAATAACAACAACTAACAATAGCGAGCCAATGCCCATCCATTCCAAGTTTCGCACAAACTCACGCCAATAAACAGAGAATTTTTCAGGGCGTGCGATAGCCTTCTTTAGCATGATGAAGAACCGTCCAATATGAAAGAAAATTCCTTCTACCACTATGCATTCACTTTTTCCATAAGGTCAACTCCAATGTCTGTCCTGTAGAACTTGTTTTCAAAATTAATTTTCTCCACTGCTTCGTATGCCCTGTCCCTCGCTATTGACAGTCGTGGACCAAGGGCGGTAACTGCCAGAACCCTGCCTCCATTAGTAACAACTTCTCCTTTCTCATTGAGTTTAGTTCCTGCGTGGAAAACAAAAATGTCTTTTTCCCGCCCCACATCTTCAAGACCCGTAATCACAAAGCCTTTTTCATACTTTTCGGGATACCCTTCCGATGCCAGTATCACTGTAACAGCATAATCTGGTTTTTCTCGCATAGGAAAGGTGCCGTCACGCCACATTCCCAACCAGTCAACTTCCAACCTTGGCATTATTGCCTGAGTCTCCGGGTCTCCAAGCCTGACATTGTATTCCAGAACATAAGGGTCATCATTAACGAACATTAAGCCTATATACAAAAACCCAGTGTAGTGAATGTTTTTCTGCAATAACCCATCTATTGTGGGCTCAATAATTCGGGATTTCACTTTTGCGATGTGATAGCCTGTTAGCCAGCCGGGACTCACTGACCCCATCCCGCCAGTGTTGGGACCTTTGTCTCCATCATAAGCCTTCTTGTAGTCCTTAGCAGTGGGCAGCAAAACATAACTATCTCCATCTACCCACAAGAAAACAGAAGCCTCCATTCCCGGAAGGAATCTTTCAATAACTATTGATGCGGAAGCCTCTCCAAACCGACGATTTAGGACCATATCGGTGGCGATATCAAACAGTTCATTCTTATTGTCAACTATAATAACTCCTTTTCCTGCCGCTAAGCCGTCTGCTTTCAAGACATAGGGTGGGTCCCACTCGTGGGCAACCCGTTCCACAACTTCATTCAAATTGCCTTCATCAGCCACATAGAACTCTGCCGTCGGAATTCCCATTTCTTTCATAAATCGTTTTGCCCATACCTTGCTACCCTCTAACTGGCTTCCTTCCTTGTCCGGACCAACAAACCAGATTTTATCTCCAAATCTTTCTTTTATAAAATTCCTCAGTCCAGCGACTAATGGTGCCTCGGGACCAACAACAATGCCCTCAATGCCAAGTTCCTCCACTGCCTTGGCAATCCCTTCAAAATCAAGTGGGTCAATGCTCAAATTGGTCCCAATTGAAGCGGTTCCCGCATTCCCCGGTGCTACATACAGTTCAACCTCAGGATGGTTATGCTTTATCGACCAAGCCAAGGCATGCTCCCTTCCTCCACTTCCAATGACCAGTATTCTCATAGCACTTACAAAGATATGGCATAGATATAATGTTTAAATGTAGCACACATTACAACTTCAATTTCCTAATATGCAACCTTTACGAATCAAAATGCATCTAATACAGGAAATCAAAATTTAATTAACATGAATAATAATAACATAATCATAGCGGTTTGTTTTTCTATCATTTCCCTATTTATTCCTCAATGGGCGAATGGACAATGTAGTGCGGATGCGGTCATTCAAGGTCCGGACTCCTGCAATCAAACTGTGTTTTTAGACCTAAATGGTCTTTCACCTGGATTTAGCTTTACAGTTAATTGGGGGGATGGTGTGATAGATACAATGCCTTCATCGGGCTTATATTCTCATACATACCAATCCGGGGGGCTTTATTTTCCTTTCGTTGTAGTACATCCTTGTGGCGATACGATATACCCGATGTCAATTAACTGCGTAATCCTTCCAGACTCCATCACTATGGTATGTGATACATCAACCAATGTATATATTCCTGATAGTTGCGGATCTATTTTGGGATTTGCTTATATAGACGTGAATGGTAATTGTTCCTTTGACAGTCTGGACATTCCCTTGCATGGATTACAAGCCTTAGCTTTGAGCAATAGCAACTACATAACACATGCTTTCGTTTCGCAAAGTGGATTTTTTGAATTATTTGTTTCTGCCACGGACACTTATACTGTTTTCATTGATTCTAACGCTATCGCAAACATGGGGCTTGTTCCGTCATGCGGTTATCCAAATGGTGTTCAAGCAACAACAAGGGACACTTTAGTATTCCCTTTCACTTGTAATAACTCTTATGACCTGACTATTAATATATTTACATCCCTATTCGCTCAAGTTGCTCCCCGTTGTTTGTATTTCACAGTAGGAAATAATGCTTGTTCTCCAATAACAGCAGATATAACTTTATCTTTGCCTCCTGAGCTTAATTTTACTGGAACCATATATACTCATTACAATAACACATCAATTCCCTTCACTGTCTCCGGTAATAACATTGTATTTAATAATGTTAATATGGACCCGTTCAGTAGCTTACATGGTTGCATAATGGTTCAGGCAGACTCATTATCTACATCTCTTGGGGACACACTATGTGTAACAGGAACTGTTGAACCTACTGCAGGTGATGCCGACACAACTAATAACACAGATGTAACATGTGGTGTTGTGGTAACTTCTTATGACCCGAACGACAAGCAAGTTGCAATAGAAGGTGTTAATGCCAATGGATTTGTAGAACCCAATAAAACCATGGAATATCTAATCCGATTCCAAAACATGGGAAGTTATTATGCTAAAAGAGTAATAATAATTGATACCTTGTCCCCTCATCTCAACTGGCAATCCTTAAACTTGGTGAGTTCCTCCCATCCAGTCAGGATAATACAAGATAATTCTATTGTACACTTTATCTTTGATAACATCTGGCTTGCGCCCAAAGACTCCGACGAAGCAGCCAGTCAAGGGTTTATATTCTTTACTATTGACCAAAAGCCGGATTTGACACCAGGAACAGAAATTACCAATTTTGCCGACATATATTTTGATTACAATCCCCCTGTCAGGACCAACGAAGTTATCAGCATAATTAGAGAGCCAAAGGGACCATTAGGGCTTGAAACATCTGAGCAATTGACGGTTAAGGTGTTCCCCAATCCAGCCTCTAAAAATATCCACGTTTTGCTTTCTAACTCAACAATGGCGGATGTTTCTCTTTATAACCTGAGCGGGCAAGTGGTGTTCAATACAAAAGGCTCTGGCAACGTAACTATTGGGGTCTCTAACCTACCCGCAGGAATATACCTATTGATGATAACCACTAAGGATGGGCATCAAGAAACATACAAAGTAAAGATTAATTAACAGATTCAAGTTAATGTGAACTATTGGAAACGGGGGCTTGGCTTGGGCCGGTCCCCCTTCTTTTTTCTCATTTCTAATTAGAGCATAGAGTAACCTCAATGAGCCTCTGCCCATGAGTCGCCGATGCCAACATCCACTTTCAGCGGAACTCGTAATTGGACAGCAGTCTCCATTAACTCCTTGAGTTTGGGCACAATGTCTTCTTCGTCTTTGTGTAAATCAAAAATCAACTCATCGTGAACCTGCAACAACAGTTTCGTTTTATAGCCTCCTTCTTTCAAGAACTTGTGAATCCTGTTCATTGCGGTTTTGATAATGTCTGCTGCGGACCCTTGGATAGGTGTGTTTATAGCATTTCGTTCGGCATGCCCCCTCACTGTTGGATTCCTTGACCATATATCAGGCAGGTATCTACGACGTCCCATAATGGTTTCCACGTAGCCGTGTTCCCTCGCAAAGGCAATAACTTCTTCAATATATTGTTTCACTTTCGGATATGCCTCAAAGTATTTTCTGATTATTTCATTTGCTTCTGTCCGTGAGATTTTGAGTTGTTCAGCCAAGCCGTGGGCACTAATGCCATAGATGATTCCGAAATTGATCGCCTTAGCCCTCCTCCTCAACTCAGGCGTTATCTCATCTGGTTTAACATTGAACATTTTCATGGCGGTCTCAGAGTGAATGTCTCTTTCATCAAGGAAAGCCTGAATGAGATTTTCATCTTCGCTCAAACTGGCTATAATCCTTAGTTCTATCTGTGAATAATCCATAGAGAGAATGTGATAGCCTTCTGAAGCGATGAAAGCCCTTCTAATTTCCCTCCCTCGTTCTGTTCTGACAGGAATGTTTTGGACATTAGGATTTGAACTGCTCAGCCTTCCAGTTACCGTCCCCGCTTGATTAAAATTTGTGTGCACTCTGCCATTGCGAACATGCTTCAAGAGTCCTGCAACATAGGTGCTTTTCAACTTGGACAATTCCCGATATTCAAATATCAGGTCAATTATCTCATGCTTTCCCCGCAATTTGTTGAGAATCTTTTCTGAAGTGGAATAAGCCCCTGTGCTTGTCGGCTTGCCCGGATAAGGCAGTTTCAAGTGTTTGAAAAGAATTTCTCCCAGTTGCTTAGGTGAATTGATATTAAATCTCGTTTTTGCGACGGAATAAATTTTTTCCTGCAAGTCAAAGAGTTCCTTGCCCCATTTGTCATCCAACTCTAAAAGCCATTTCGTATCAATAGCAATACCCGTCAGTTCCATCATTGTAAGCACTTCCAGCAATGGCATCTCAACTTCATAGAACAGCCTATCCAGTTTCTTTGTTTGCAATTCATAGATTAGTGGTTGACGCAATTGCAGTGTTATGTCTGCATCTTCGGCAGCATAATCCTTGATTTGTTCTGGTGTTAGTTCAGCCATTGACTTTTGCCTTGACCCTTTTCGCCCTATTAATGCAGTAATGGAAATAGGGTCATAATTAAGGTAGTGTCGTGCTAAGGCATCCATATTGTGTTTGCCCTCAGGGTCAATGAGCCAGTGTGCTATCATTGTATCAAAAAAAGGACCTTTTACTGGAAAGCCGTGCCTGTGCAATACAACAAGGTCATATTTTATGTTTTGACCCACTTTTTCTTTATCGCTCTGCAATAATGGCTCTAAAATCTTGTTGAACTCCTCTCTGTCCCTTGAATTGTCTGGATAAGCCACATACCAAGCCCTGCCTTTCCGGGCACATAGCGAAATGCCCAGAAGCCTTGCCTCATGCGGATTAATAGCGGAAGTCTCGGTGTCTATAGCAAAAACAGGATATTCCATTAATTCATTAATCACTTCTTGAAGATGGCTCGCATCCTTAACCAGAAAGTATTCAACATTTTCGGTCTTTATTGTTCTCTTTGCCGTGAAAAGAGAAGGGTCAAAAAGTGTCCTTGATTTAAAAGAAGTAGTATCACTTTTTTTTTCCGTGGACTGCTCGGATGATTCTTGCAGTTTGCTAAACAGGGAAGGCGTGGCGGATTCCCCTATCAGTCGTTCTTTAAGGCGTCGGAACTCCAGTTCATCAAACAAGCGTGCTATTTCGTCCTTGTGGATTGGACCCCACGACAATGGTATTGAGTCTATCTCAACCTCATCATTTAGCAGAATAAGTTTTTTTGAAAGCAGTGCCTGTTCCTTATGTCCTTCCAGTTTCTTTCGCCATTTTTCGGGAATCCCATCCAAATTTTCATAAATGTCTTCAATGGTGCCATATTGGGAAACCAATTGAACAGCGGTTTTTTTGCCTATTCCCGGAACCCCCGGGATATTATCCACTTTGTCTCCCATCAGTGCAAGCACATCAGGAATTAAATCTGGCTCAACTCCCCATTCCTCCTTGACTTTCTGTCTGTCCCAAACTTCATATCCTCCCCTGTTAGACGGTCTGTAAAGTTTTACTTTATCATTAACAATCTGGGCTAAATCCTTATCGGAAGTAACAACATATACTAAATAGCCCTGTTTGGATAGTTTTTTAGCCAGCGTAGCAATCACGTCATCTGCTTCATAGCCCTCCACTTGAACAACTGGGATATTCATTGCTTTGAGAATCTGCAAAACGTAGGGAATAGCCACTTTGATTGCTTCCGGTGCTTCGGGACGTGTGGCTTTGTAGTCCCTGACCATTTTGTGTCTGAATGTTGGTGCTTCGCTCTCAAACACAGCAATTATCAAATCAGGATTCTCCCGGCGAATTAACTCAACCAGAATGTTAACAAATCCATATATAGCGGAAGTGTCAAGCCCTTTTTTCGTCCGTAGCGGATTCCTAATAAAGGCATAATATCCACGGAACAGCAGGCTCATAGCATCCAACAAAAAAGCCCGTTTAGGTTGTCCGTCCGACATAATTGCAACTTCTTAATAACTGGAACACATTGCCTTCAATTTAGGTTCTCTGGGATGGATATGAGTTACTTTGTTGATTACGCAAAGGTTTGGTGTGAGTCTGGGAAGGGTGGTGATGGCTTAGTCCACTTCAGACGGGAAAAGTTTAGACCGAAGGGTGGACCGGATGGTGGTTCAGGCGGCAGAGGCGGCAATGTGATAGTGAAAGGCGATGCGGGTCTAAACAGCCTCATCCATTTGAAATACAATAAGCATTTCAAAGCAGAGCCCGGTCAAAAGGGTGGTGTGAACAACAGGACTGGTGCTGCGGGAAAGGACGTAATCATAAAGGTTCCGCCCGGAACAGTGATTAAGGATGCCGAAACAGGCGAAGTGGTAGCGGAAATTCTGGAAGATGGACAGGAAGTCGTCTTGTTGAAAGGCGGGAAGGGTGGCAGAGGCAATTATGAATTCAGAAGCCCAACAAACCAAGCCCCCCGGATAGCGGAACCCGGTGAGCCGGGCGTCGGCAAATGGTTCATATTTGAGTTAAAGACGATGGCGGACGTGGGAATAGTCGGCTTCCCCAATGCCGGCAAATCAACTCTTATCTCAAGGATTTCGGCGGCTAAGCCCAAAGTGGCGGATTACCCATTCACTACGTTAGAACCTCATCCGGGCGTTGTAAGGCTTGACCACGCTAAATCTTTCATAATCACAGACATTCCCGGGATAATAGAAGGTGCCCACAAAGGCAAAGGGTTAGGACACAAGTTTTTAAGGCACATAGAACGTTCTGGTTCCTTATTGTTTTTGCTTGCTCCCGACCTCGGCGACATTGAATATCAGTGGAAAACCCTTAGAAACGAATTAAAGCAATACGACCCTTCGCTACTTGAAAGACCTTACTTAATAGCCATAAGCAAAGCAGACATCCTTTCCCCCGAAGAAAGAAGGGAAATAGCACAAAAGTTAAAGGATGAAAAAAATATCTTGTTCATTTCAAGCGTTACAGGTGAAGGGATAGATGAATTGAAATGGCGATTGTGGGAATTGGTTCAAAAGTCAAAGAATATGAAGCAAAACTCTTAATTGCTCTTGTCTTTTTCCCGTCATTAATCGTTTCTCTTGTCCTCAATTGGCACACTGTCTCCGCCATAATAACTGTTTTGGGTTCTGTGATAGCATTGTTTATCTCCCCTACGGCATACAAAAGACTCATCACTCCCTTCATAGGCACAGTGCTAATGTTCATTGCCTATTTGGTTGCCTACAGGCTTGACCTAACCGCTTTGTCTCCCGCTTCGCTAATTCTCACTATCACTCCTTGGCTTCTCATAAGCCCCTATCTGAGAGAGCCTCGCTTGTGGCGAATCGTCCTTCTGGGCTTAACAACCTATGGCATTTTTCTGGCTATTACCCACTTGCCTTCTCAGGTAATTGAGTTCTATCGCCAAGGCAATGTATTGCAAACCCCCATTCATCATGGAACTTGGTCTCTTCTTATTGGGCTTCCCTCGGTGTGGCTCCTGTGGACAGGCTACCGACGACGGAACCTCTTTGATGGATTAATTGGACTTTTGGGCATTGTGTATGTCCACGCCATAGGTAGCCGAATAGGAATTGTTGGGATATGGCTCGCAATCGCAATCTTCCTATGGCAATTCATTAAGAACAAAGGTTTTTTCACTAAGGCTTGGATATTAATAGCGATATGGTTCAGTGGACTGGCAATGTATTACACAATCCCGACTTTCCAGATGAGAGTTCGCTATGCGTTTTATGACATAGGGCAAATAATGAACAATCGCAATGTTGTTGATTTTTCCGATTCCAAACGGATTGCCTCGTGGATAGCGGGACTAAATGCGTTGGAAGGAAACTATCTTTTGGGAAACGGGCATCATAGTGCAAAATCAAAAGTTAACAAGTTTCTTATGGAAAATTTCGGGTTTTCCAGAGAACATCTAATTGTTCCTCATAATGAGTTTTTATGGATGGTTGTTCGTGCGGGCTTTGTGGGTCTTGTTCTCTTCACGTTAGGACTATTCCTGTTTATAAACTCCACATGGAATGTGTTCACTGCATCGGTTCATCTTGCCTATTTGATACGCATGCTTATTGACGTTCCCCTTGGAACCCAACATGGGATTCTGGGATACATAGTTCTTCTCACGTGGGCAATGGCTATGCATAAATTCTTCTCCAATGGACACTTCAAACATGCAAGTTTACAAAATCAATAACCCCGTCATTGCCAAATTCATCCGTCGGGACAGCAGGGTCTCTGCAACGGTAGAAATAGAAGGCAATCAGGTGAAAGCCCATTTGACCAACACAGGCAAATTGCTTGACATCTTGCAACCGTGTATAAGTCTTCTGTGCATGCCCATCAAGGCTCCCAAAACAAAAGTCAGAATCATTGGTTCCCAAGCAGGAAACCTGTTTTCCGTCATAGACACATTGACTCAGGAAAGAATAGCCAAAATTCTTTTTGAATCTGGGAATTTGCCCGGTTGGGAAGACTGGACTTTGGTCAAGACAAATCCTGCCATTGGAAACACTATATACGACTTCCTTGTGAAAGATTCCACTGGCAAGGAACGAATTGTTGAACTCAAAAGTGCAGTATACTATTTTCCCGAAGATGGCAGTGCCAGATATCCAGATACTATAACAACACGGGCTCACAGACAATTCAAGATAATGCTTGAAAATCCAGACAAATTCGCTATTTTGTTTGTAACTGCCCATCCCCTCGCAAAAGTGTTCAAGCCATCGCACGATGACCCAGAAGTGGTCGCACTGCTCAAAGAATTAAAAGACAAGCGGGTTCCTATGAATGCAATCAAGTTGTTTATGGATAAAGCAGGCAGGATTTTTGTTGAGACCAAGCCAATTCCAGTGATTGTTTAATTGGTTCACAGTAATAGTCATAAACTATTTAAATGCAGTTTCGTAACTTTGTATTATCAAAATAAAAATACAATGAAGAAGGCACTAATTGTAATTGCGGTTTTGGGAACAATGGCATTGGTTGGTTGTAAGAAAGACTGGATTTGTGAGTGCGATGCCATGGGTTCAACAATTCAGGCAGAAATCCTAAATAGTACAAAGAAGACTGCAACTGCAGGATGCAAGGATATTGAAAGCAAATACCAACAAATGGATCCAAACGCAACATGCACACTTAAGAGCAAATAATTGCGACGGGGGGGGCAATGCCCCCCCTTTTTTACTTCTGAAGTCTTACAGCCACACTTCGCACATCAACCATTCATCGCTTATCTCCGCCCCAAGTTTCTTGTATAGTTCAATAGCGTTTGTGTTCCAGTTAAGGACGTGCCATCTCACTCGTGTTGCCCCCCATTCTTTCGCTTTTTCAATAACACGTTTTATCAATGCAGTTCCAATTCCTTTGCCTCTGTAGGCAGGCTTGACATAAACATCGTCCAGATAGACAGCCCTGCCTGTCCAAGTGAAATAAGCAGGGAAGAACAAAGCGAAGCCGACTGCCTTGCCTGAACCGTCCTCGGCAATAAGAAGATGGAAAAAGTCTTTGTCTTGTTTCATTCTCTCAATCGTGTTAGTAACCTTTTCGGGCGATTTCTCAAACTCAGCCAATTCCTTAATCATTTCAAGGACGGCAGGGAAATCTTTCTCTGTTCCTTCACGAATAGTGAACTCTGCCATTAGTTTCTTATTTTGAACTGTTCAATTGTTCCAACGCCTCTTCAACAGAAGCGACAGGGTTGTGGCACACTCCACTTTCACAAACATAAATTTTTAATTCTTCCGAATGTTTGTCTTTGCATAAAGGAATTTGCGTGTCTGGATATGCCACTCCAACAATTGCATTGGGCAAATAATGGCTATTTATTTGTCTCAAAAATGGTTCTTTGACAGTCAGAACAATCTCTTTAAGTGGGAATGCTAATGGTATGGATGCCGTGAGCCAAAATGTGTAGTCAATGGGATATTGTGAAGCGGCTTTAATCATTCTGCCTATTACCTGTTCATACACAGTGGCATATTGTGGTTCCAGCATGTAACTATGCATTATCCTGAGATTATATGCCATCATACTGTTTGGCGATGGGAAGGGATGGTCATACAGTTCAACCTGTTTGTGATAGGGCTTGTCAGAACCCTTCCTTCCGACAGTAAATAGTCTTCGGGATTGGTTATAAAACTCATCAATAGCGAAGTGAGTTAATGAATCGGCAAGTAACAAAGCATCTTCCTTTCCTGTGGCAATGTAATAAGAAATGAGTGCGTTAATGAGCAGTGCTATATCTGATGAAGTTGCATCTCCCTCCACGCCAGTTGGGTAATAAACCTTAAAAATCTTGAATGTGCCTTTCTCTCGGTCAATAAACTCATTTGTTAGGAACTCATACAATCTGTGCATTTCAGGGATTTCTATAATAGGGCTTGTCTTGGCTAAATTGCTTAGCAGAAGGCTATTCCAAGCCAGCAGGATTTTAGTATCAATCCTTGGTTTCGCCCTTTTTCTGCGATAAATGGTTAGTTTCCTTATGCCTTCCTGTATTTTCTTTTTAACTATCGGTTCTGGAAGACCATATTTCTTGCTTAACTCCTCAACTGTTGATTTTATATAAAGGACATTTTTGCCATTTTCCCAGTTGCCCCCTTTTGTTACGCCAAAGTAGTCGGCAAGCAACTGTGCATCCTCCCCAAGAACTTGTTCCCATTCCTGCCAAGTCCAGACGTAATACTTTCCTTCCTCGCCTTCTGAGTCAGCGTCAATAGCCGAATAGAACCCTCCTGTTTGTCTATCCAGCATCCAATTCCTAAGGAAATCAAGTGTATGAAGCAAATATCTCAAATAAATAGAATCTCCTGTTATCTTATATGCATCGGCAAGGACGCCTATCAACTGTGCATTGTCATATAGCATTTTCTCAAAGTGTGGTATATGCCAGTGCCTGTCAGTGCTATATCTTGCCAGTCCCCCCTCCAGATGGTCATAAATCCCCCCTTGCAACATCTTATCAAGGGAATTCAAAGATACCAAAATCAATTCATCGTTTCCTGTCAAAGTGCCATATCTAAGCAGGAAATCAAGGACTGGGAACACAGGGAATTTAGGTTGAGACCCGAATCCGCCATGTTTGGAATCATATTGTTTCAAGATGCCTTCTGTTGCCTGTTCAAGCAAAGGCTTTATGTCTTCTCCCGATGGTTTGAGAATTATGTCCTGTGCTATGAATTCTTCTTCCCGCAGGATCGCCTCTTTTAGTTTCCGTGCCTGTTCTCTTAGTTCAGACTCTTTGGTCTTCCAAGCGTTGCTAATTGCCTGCAAAACATTCAACCAAGAAGGCATTCCGAACCGTGGCTCTGGCGGGAAATATGTTCCGCCATAGAATGGGTCTCCTTCTGGCGTGCAGAACACGTTTAGTGGCCAGCCTCCCCGTCCGCTAAGCATTTGAACAGCCTTCATGTAGTATGCATCCACTTCTGGATGTTCCTCCCTGTCAACTTTTATGCATACAAAATTTTCGTTCATAAACCGTGCTACGGTAGTGTCCATAAAGGATTCCTCTTCCATCACGTGGCACCAATGGCAGGAAGAGTATCCTATGCTAATAAGAATCGGTTTGTTTTCCCGCTTTGCCTTCTCAAAGGCTTCTTCCCCCCACGGATACCAATCCACTGGGTTATCGGCGTGCTCACGCAGATATAGGCTTTTAGCGTTTGCCAGCCTGTTCAATTGCCTATCTTGTGAATCATTTGTCATCTTACCCTCGCTTGGTTTCTCCGTAAAACAATGGGAACCTAATAGGATAATTCCCAACAGTAACAAAAAAACTCTATTCTTCGCCATGTGCTTTATGCCACTGCTTGAGATATTCATCCAGAATCATTGCCATTGAAGTGAACTTTCCAATGGGCACTTTAATATCAACTCTCAATCCCAAATTCTTTGCCTCTTCCTCAGTTCTCTTTCCGAAAGTGGCAACCAGAATGTCGCCTTGATTCTGGATAAACTCAGGATAATTAGTTGCTATTGCTTGAACATCTTTGGGCGTGAAAAAGGCTATTATGTCCACATCTTGCGGTTTAACAGGCAACTCGCAATAGATTGTTCTATACATTGATGCGGGCACAACCTCAATTCCTCGTTTCTTAAAGGCTTCTATTAATGCCTCATTGGGTTTGTCGGAACAGGGATAAAGCATTGGTTGATGTTCAGCGAACCGTTCCTTGCCCACTTCAGCCATTGATTCCACGTCTCCCGTGCCCCATCCAATCCGTCGTTTCCTAAAAGGAATATACTTCTGCAAATAATAGGCTATCTGCTCGGTCAGACATAGATATTTTGTTTCGGCAGGCATCGGTTGATTCAACTTCTCGCTAAATTGAAAGAAAAGGTCAACGGCAGTTCGGTTAGTGAATATGATTGTTGGATATTCGTTCAGTTTAATTTTCTGTCTGCGAAATTCTTTAAGAGAAAAGGGTTCTATATTGAGATATGGTTGGAATATGATTTCCACATCATACTTCTTTTCAAGGCTTTTATACGCCGATGCCCGCTCATCGCTCAATGGCAGTAGAATTTTTTTGATAGGCTTTTTTCGGTCTTCTGGCTTAATGCCTGTCCACAACTCAACATCTTTAATCTCTGATTCCTTATCTTTACCTTGTGGGATAGTGTTCTCTTTTTTTACCTGCTTTTTGGTTTTTGCCCTTGTAGTCCCTGTTTTCTTCTTGCTTCTTCCCATAAGGCTCCTTGGATTTCTAAACATTAAAAGCGAAAAGGTCAGTAACAATGCTCAGACTCCATATTCCCAACAACGGATAAACTTCCACATTGCAAAGATAGATAAGATAATACAAATGATATTTAATCAGATAGGGCACTGACTTAAACAATCCATTTAACCATCTTAATGCCCCGATGCCAAATGCCACATATATAAGCCCTTCCCTGATGGAACCCAGCAGGCTATCCGTTGGCACAAGGCTCGGAAACATTCCAGCGAAACCAAGCCATATGATCGCTTGCCACTCCTCAGATAAGTATTTAAGTGGTTCCCGACTATCGCTCAGCCATCTGGAATAGAGATGAGAGACGAGGCGATAGGCAAAAACCATTGGGACAGCGAGGGAAACCTCTGGACTATTAGGAAACAAATGCATAAACATGGACATTATTACAAGCAGAGACCCAATGACCAAGGGCAACACAGTGCCCAATTCAGCATAAGGGATTTCAATTATTTCTCGGATTCCACGGCGAAGCCATCGCCACACTCCCCGTTCAGCATTATATATCCCAAAAGCAATTAATCCAACGCCTATCCATCCAGTTATTAGCCCTACCTGTTCCATAGCCCGTAACTTATATGAACATAAATTCTACGCAATAAAGTTGCCTGTGCGGGATATGATGATATTGTCCAGATGAGCGAAATGTATGATTTTTCAAGCAAGAAATGAGTTTCCAAGCCTCCGCTAATTACTCCTTTGATTGTTTGTTCTCCAGACAGATAAGTAGGTTGCACAAAAATTCCCGCAACTAAATCTTGCCAGTATTTACGGAAGGAAACGAAAGATGAGACCCAGTGGACAGCCCTAACCTCGCCATCTGGCATCCCTAAGATTGAACTGGTTCCGCCCACTGGATACGCCTCCTCGTTCGTTAGATTATCCCCGAACAATGCCTGACCACGCAATTTAAGGAACAAAGCAGTTGTTTTGCGAACTGGAATAGCGATGGACATTTCGCCTTCCGTGGAATGCAAGAATCCCGTACCTAATTCGGTCTCTCTGTTTCCCCCGCCATATACTAATTCCCCGTGATAGCCCCGAAAAGGGAAATATGGATTATCACTGCGATAGAGCCGTATTCTGATTCCGCCCATGAGTGTAGAGACAGCCTGTATGGTAGTGTCAAAAGCAGGCAATACATAATATCTTTCTATGAATGGATTAACGGTTATGTCGCTTGACCACAACAAACCAAATCTATATCTCACTTTGACGAAGGAAGTGTCTTGCCTGTATATAGTTAAGAATCCAGCACTGCCAAGATTACTCACAATGAATGGCACGTCGCTTTTGAACTCCAGATTTTGTTGCCCGTTAGCCATCCCGTTCCATCGCACATGCACTTCTATCAATCGTTTGAACAGGTTTTTGAAGTCCAGCATAGCGAATCCTGTCAGGATGATTCTGCCGTTCGGTTGTTGAGAGAAAGAGAGAGCCCCTTGCACATTAGTCGTAGTGTTTTCAGAAAGCGTCATTCTGACGGCGAACCAATTAGCACGACCCCATTGATAGGTTTCTCCACTGAGCGAATCAACCCTCACTTGTGGAAGGGCTTGCAGTCGCCTATTAATAGCCTGCAAATCTCTATACCGAACTGGCTTGCCATATTTAATTCCCAGATAACGTTCCAGAACCTTTCTGTTGACGGGCAGTGGTCTGTAGTGCCTGATAGTGTCGTAGATAAACAGGTTTCCCGTGTCAACAGTCCAAATAGTGTTGATAAGAGTGTCTTTTGCAGTTGGCGTGATATAAATGGAATCCAGTTTTAGTTTAGCGTGCACATAGCCACTATTCCCCCACGACTCAAGATATGCAACCAATTGTTTTCTTAGGCATTCCCAAGTTTTGCATTCCCCTGTTAGTTTTTGTTCCATTCGGTCTGGTTCCACGATGGTTGGTTGGGCGAATATCCATCCGTCGGGCAATCTCCTTTGTAGCGATTGGTCTGTAATAATCCTGTTTTCTGGCGGGATAGTTACTTGTTGTGCTACTGTCCAGTGGCATATCAACCAACTAATCAGCATTGCTTTCCCTCGCCAGTTCATATTTCAAAAATGTTTCCATTGATTGCATAAGATGGACGCACAGTCCGTCATAGCCATCTAAAAATCCCAGATTGAACACATAGCCTTTTAGGAAAGTCCATGTAGCAGACCCAATCACTTTGAGTTTAGACGGTTTGTTTTTAGTTTGACTTCCCGCAATGGCATATCTCCTTATTTTTTCAAGATGGTCATAAATGCTATCCACTGTGTAGTGCCTTATTTCTCCTTGGTTAATTTGTAATGTTTTTCCGTTTATGGTTAGTTGTTCGTGGACTGGTCTGTTGTCCCACGTGCATAGTTCCTTGTTGCAAAATCTAACTTTATGTATTGGTTTCCATACCCCAAATCTAAGTCTTCTGCCACGGTAGTAGTTGACCAGTTTGAACGAAGCGGATGCGTATGAATCATCCCAGATTTCCAACAGTGTGTTTAGGGCGTTGTCAGTGAACACTTCATCGGCGTCTGGGAACAGAACGTATTTATGTTTTGCCTCTGAGAATGCTATGTTTCGGGCGTGTCCGTAGCCCTGCCATTGGATATTGATTATTCTGGCGTTGAATTGTCGTGCTATGTTTAGCGTGTTGTCTTGACTGCCACTGTCCACGATAACTATTTCGTCAACATAATTTTTAATAGCGTTAAGGACTTTGGATAGATGGCGTCCCGAATTAAAAGTTATAATTGCTCCAGAGATTTGAGTTTTGTGTATTGGCATGCCTTTCTCCTTCCGTAATTTGGTAGTAAAATTAAACGTTATAGTCAAGGAATTATGGATAAGGGACAGGTAGAAGGGCAAGAGGGACGGGTTAAAAAGCCTTTATGGAAAAAATTGCTTATAGGCTTGGCTATTACTGTTGTTGTCCTCCTTTTGTCTCTTTTGCCTTTGTATTGGTTTGGGATGAAGCCACTCATCAACTATACCCTTTCGTTTCTGGAAACTCAGATGAGTGAAGCGGGCTATGGATTCAGTCATTCTGGCGTCTCGTGGTATCCTCCCAGAACAATTGTTCTCCATAATGTTTTGATTACGACCGACGAAGAAGGGACTGACACACTTGCATTTGTGGAAGAGGCGGGCATTTCGTGGTCGCTAAGAAGCATCGTAATAGGGAATCCGAAACTCTATGGCATCTGGCTTAAAAACGCTTATGTTAAATATGTTGACACGACTACTGTTCAGGAAGACACGACCGATTCATCTCTCGGTTCGGACACGTCAACGCAAGCCCTTAGCCTGCCAAAGTTCAGGATATCGCTCATAAGCCTTGAAAACGTTCGGTTTGATTACTTAACCTCTTCGCAGAAGGTTTCCATAGGGCTTGAAGAGTTGGAAATAGAAGACGTTGAAGCGATTGATGACAACATAAGCATTGAAGACATTTTGCTTAACAATACTGAAATTCTGATTTCCACTCTTGAAGTTGACACAGTCCCTTCGGACACTCTGTTCTCTCGGGAAATGCTTGAAATCCCATTGGATATATACGTTGGCAAGTTTTCTGGGAATTCAATAGCCATTTTGCAAAACTCCATATCAGACACATTCAAAACCACAGACACAATCCTGATTGAAAACCTTAATCTTGCTACCGTTCACTACACAGACTCGTTCAAATCACTGGTATTATTAGGGAAATTAAGCGACCCAGAGCCTTTGTCGGTAACATTGTCTTTGTCCCTTTGGGACACTGTCCTGCGAATTAACGGTTTGAATTTTGAGCATTCCGACGTTTCGGGTTCTGTATATGGCACAATTCCTGTTCCTGCATATTTGACCAATTCAACTCTTCCAGAGGGCGAACTGTTTGCAACATTTTCCAGTCGGGAACCCAGGTCCCAAGGCGTATTCCATGCCTTGCACTACGACAACAACTGGACTCTCTTTCTGAATGCTAAGTCTATGGCTTCCGACAGAGCCAAACTGCATGCCGAACTATCTTTTGATGACCAATGGGAACGAACTTTGAGAATCAAACATCTCTCGGGACAAATTGCCCTGCAAGACTTAAACAAATATATGGAAATTTTCTATGGCACGGACACTCTATTGCCCGATTCTTCATATATAATAGCGGACATTGAAGGGCGTGGCTATATTCAAGACACTATATTTGTAAATCTCAACATAACGGGTTTCCCTGTTACCACGACGACCCGACTTCGTGGGTTCGCTACAGACTCGCTATCCACTATGATTGTTTCGGAAGGCTTTGCAGACTTAACGCATTGGACGGACACGGCAACCTTTGTGCAATGGGACATTCTGGCAGAAGTGAACAGACTTTTAACAGACAAGCCTTTCTTGGATGCCGAAATAAACATTCCCTATGTTAAATATGAGCCTTATGAATTGAAAGATTTGTTTGTGCATTTCCACGGCGATGAGACGAAGGCGTCGATAGAGGTTAATTCCGATGATTCTCACTTGCAGATAAAGAATTTTACTATTCTTGCGTCTTCTGGAAGGGAAACCAGAGTGTATGCCAACGGATTGGTTCCGAGGGTAGACTTGGCGTATTGGTTCCTTATGGATACTCTCTTTCTTTTGACCGACCTCAACTTTGAAGGTTCTTTGTTTCAAAAGGAAGAACATTCACATGCCACGGCAACCTTCTCAAACTTCTCTCTGTCCTATGGTCGGTCAACATCCACGTTCTCTGAGTTTTTCCTTGCTTATCACGGCGAAGGGAACAAGCATTCTGTTCTGGGCGATGCTCCTTGGATGAGCCTTAATGCCGAATTCACTGAGCCAGAGTATGAAATTTCTCCGACGCTAATTGACTCCCTCCTTCTTGGCGGAACACTGCTCCTTCCTGAATCCTTCCTGCTTGTTCAGGTTGATTCCCTGCCTGTGGTTGGACAGGATTTATTGGGGATTGACCTGCCCAAGGGACTACTTTTTAAACTCAGAACAGACCAACGTTCATATAGTGCCTTTTTGGATGTTCAGACAATTAAGGTAAAAGACGCAGACATAACAATACAAGACCTGTTTGTTACTGGTAATCAGGACACTCAAATCGTTTGGCAATTATACACGGGACACATAACTTATCAGAACATTCTTGACCTGACCTATATTCAGACCAAATGGAAGGCGTTGAAGGGAATGGGCAAACTGATTTCAGTGGTCAAACCATCGGGATATCCACAGGTCTATTTTGCGGGTTCCGTAAAACGGAATAAAGATTTTTATGGCTTGGGAATTGATTCGTTCAGTTTCTGGTATGCCGATTCATGGTGGTTCGCCACTCCTTCCTACTGCGTTAATAATCCAGAGAATTCCAACTTTTGTGTTCCGCCGATAAAACTCAAATCAGAGGATGGGAAGCGGTATATAGAGATAAACAATCAAGCCCAGTGGTGGTCTGTCCAAGCACATAATTTCCCACTGAGACCGATTCTTTTAGTTGCCCAAGCCTATTCTGGATATGAGTTAGATGCTACGCTTAACGCCGACGTCCGCTTTAATCAAGAAACCTATGAATTTGATTTTAACCCGCTTGAACTGGAAGACATATATCTTGATTCCTTTGCCCTTGGCACGTGGCAGTTCACAGGCAGTATGAAGAAAGACATTATCTCCACGACGTGGAAGATTAACGGTGAAAAGACTGCCTCTGTTTCTGGAAATGTGAATAAGACAATGAGTTTGAACATCCATCATTTGCCCCTTTCCCTCGTGCAACCCTTCACGGTAGGAATAATAGATTCTCTGGATGGCTACCTAAAAACAGAGAATCCGCTTGTGTTTGCGTGGAAAGGTTATCCATCGCTCAAAGGTGCTATTTTGCTTAGGGATGGCAACCTGCATGTTGATTTCACTGGCGTGAGTTACAAAACCGTGGGAACATTGAATTGCTTTGACGACAGTGTTGACCTAACTCTTGTGTTGAACGACAGGGAAGATGGCTTGGGCACAATGAAAGGGTTTGTGCTACTCAATCCAATTGATAATCCTCCATACAACCTGAACATAACCACAAACAAACTCAAGGCGATTAATACTGGTCCTGAACATAATCCTGATTACTATGGGAACGTAACCATCAAGGGCAAGGTGACCCTTCAGGGCGATGCAACAATTTTTAGAATCCTTATTAAGGAAGCCGAACCAATCCGACCTTCTGAATTCTATATGCCAATTTATTCTGGTCCATATGTTGACGACGAATCGGACTTCATAGTTTTTGTTGACAGGGACGAAATGCTAAGTGAACAAGGCGAATCTGACGATGAGGAAGAGAGAATTGAGAAATCCTCTGAATCGGACTTCGCTTTAGAATTTTATAGCAAATTGAATATGAACGATGGGCTCACGGTGGTCATTCCCTTTGACCCGCCAGTTGGCGACATTCTTGAGGTGGTTGGCGAAGGTCCTATCCAATTGCACTATACCCCAACAGGTGAATTCACGATGATGGGCGAATATGTTTTGACGGGCGGGTCATACACTTTTAATTTCAAAAACCTGCTAATAAGACGCTTTAACATTTCAGAAGGGTCTATTCGGTGGCTTGGAAGTCCCTATGACGGTGTTCTGGACATCCATGCTATTTACACTGTCAGAACCCCCGCTACCAACCTCCTGCTCTATACTGTCGGGACTGCCGATTCCTCCTTGGCAATTAAGTATGTAACTGCTCAGGTTCACATGTTTATGAAAGGAACCCTATCAAAGCCCGAACTCACTTTCAAAATAGACGTATTGGAAGCGGATAACATCCCCGAAATAAGGACAATTATTAGGTTAATAAATGCCGACCCTTTGGAACGGGACTATCAAGCCTTCAGCCTGTTGGCAACCAACCAGTTTGCTCCGCCTCGGCAGGGTGGTGGTGGGACTGTTAGTGGCGGTGCCCTCTATCATACGGTCAGTGAATTCATATCGCAACAACTAACCAGTCTTGCACAGGAAATGCTTGGTGCCCAAGACCTCCAACTCCATCTTGGCTATCAAAGTGGGACAGGGTTGGAAGGAACCACTGCTAAGGAATTTCAAGTGGCGATAAACAAAGCATTTATGAACAAACGGCTCATAGTGGACGTGACTGGGAATGTTCTTGTTGGACAGGACGATACCCGCAGTGGTGGTCCCCTCTCTGGAAGCATGCAAATAGAATATCTTTTAACGAAGGATGGCAGGTGGCGTTGGCGGGTCTATAGTCAAGCATATCAGGACTTTGGTGCGGAACGGAACAAGGTTAGGACAGGGATGGGTATCCGATTCATTAAGCATTTTGACTCTTGGGAAGAAATAATTCCTTTGACTCAGGACACGACCGAATCAAACGATTAGAGCATGAAGTAAACAGCCCCGACAAATCCCAATGGCACATAGGAAGGTGGATTGGTAATGGTTTGCCCGCTATACCGCCATTTTGTATGATATGTAACCGTAGCCCCCGCTTTAAATCCCCACATTGATTGGTCAGAACCCCACAAGCCAAGATTTAGACCTAAGAAGATTGCCTGATTTGTTAAATTAAAACTTGCGAAGTTGTTAGTTGTGAGAAGGGTTGAAGTGAAGGTGTTAGGCACAGTTGCGGGTGGATTGTGGATATTTACCACTACATTATAAAATTGCCACTGACCATCAATAGCCATTCCAAATTTCTCTTTAATAATAAAGAAATATCCGCCTCCGAAAGCCCAGAGAACCCCCTGAGCATTAACTTTGCTTTCCGTGTTGACAGGTGCCCAAACGCCGTAGGAACCAACAAGTATGTAGAACTTGCCTAAATATCCGACTATTTCCGTGCCAGCAGACATGTGTATAAACGGCAGGCGATTGGATACGCCAACAGAAGATAACGCTTGATTTATTTGTTTTGTCTTAAACTGCGTAATGCCTATATTAAAGTGAATCCCTCTGCCCCAAACTCCTTCTTTAATAGAATTTTCTTGTGCGTGACCAGAGCCCAAAGTCATTATTATCATGGCAGAAACGAACCCGATTCTCTTTAAACCTTGCATTGCCTTTTTGTGAATACAAACAAATACTACGATACAGTTTGGTTCCAATAATTATAATTTAGCCTAATGTGTTGTGTATGTCGTCTTAAACACTTCAGTGCTCACTTAGTGATAGCGATTTTTATGTTTATTGATTCTTCTCTTCCTGTTATCGTTACAACATAAACTCCTGCAGGCAGGCTCAACAGGTCATACATTCCATTGCCCAACTGGACGGGAACGAAGGTTCTCCCCTTACTGTCAGTGATGGAAACAGCCTCGTGGTCTCCTTCAATAACCATAACATGATGCACTATGGACACTTTGAACCGACTTGTCAATGACCCTTCAATTCCCGTAACGCTTGCATAGAATTGGTCTCGTCGGTAGTTTTTCCTCCATTCTCCAGAGGCATCGTCCCAATTGAGTATGTGGAATCGGACTTCTCTGTCATAAGAATCGTAAGTGAATTCTTTCAATTCAACGTCTTTCCATTTGCTTTGGACGTTGTCCCAAGAGAACCTGTGTTCATAGAGCGGTTTCCCAGAGTTAGTGAAGCCATATAGAACCCTGCTTGTGTTTTGCCAAGTGGAAGATGTTGCGTCCCAAATCTGACTAAGCAGAGAAGAGAGGTTTCCAGACGTGTAGGAATACAATTCCCGTAAATTGTTTTCCCATTGGGAAGTTCCCACATTCCAAGTTTCCCACAGTTTAGTGTCAACAGTATTATTGGGATTAAGCGTTACTGAATACCTCTGGCTTGGTCTCCAACTTCCTCCATCCCATTGATATTTAATTTGCTCTATTAAAACTCCATTGGCATTAAAGGAATAGGTTTCTCGCCTAATGTTCTCATAGGCAGAAAGAGTTGTGTTCCATCGTTTGTCTATCCTTTCAATCATATTCCCATCAGGGTCATAGGAATATAGTTCTTTTCTGTCAGGACGCCAACTGGACGTCATCATGTCCCACAAGAAGAACTCAGTTGCATCCCTCAGTGCAGATGCAATATACGTCATGATTTTTCTGGATGAATTAACCCACTGGCTTGTGAGCGTGTCCCAAACCTGATATACTTCCTCAGTTAGGCTATCAACTGAATTGTAGGCATAAGTTCTTCTGGTTACAGGAACCCAACGTTGTTGAGTCCATCGCTCTGATTTAGTTTCTGTTAGCAATCCCTGTGTGTTATACGTCCTAATTGTTCGCCAAGAGTTTTGCCACGACCCGCCAACCCAAACTTGTTCAAAGTATTCAATTAATTCGCCGTTGGAATAAGTGTATTGAATTTTCCTTTGATTATTCCAAGTGGTGCCATTCCACATTTGAACAGTGTATCCAGTAATGTTTCCATCGCTATCATAAGAGTAATCTCTCAATTTTGAATAATACTCCCATTGGTTCAATGTGCTATTAACAGTGTATGAAATCACTGAATCCAGTTGAGTGGACACAGTTTGTGCAGTGGCAACAATACTACAAATTGCAAGCAACGTTCCCATTAAACTCTTCAAGCCATTCATCTTTCCTTTATTTTATAAGGCTAAACAAACGTTGATTATATCGTATATGACAAACCAACGTTTCTCTAACCTTTGGTTTTTTGATAATGTAAAGATACAGAATTTTTGATATAAAGCAAAAAATTGATATTAACTCTGACTCATTAGTTTGGATTCAAATAGATAAGGCTACTATTATAATAAGTGCACATCAAGTATATTTACATCCATAAAAATTTTGAAATATGTCGGCTATTATTGATAAAGCAAACACTCTGTGGTGGTATCTGTCCCGCCCACATTATTCAGTGCAGTTAATTCAATTGTTCAGACGATTTTTAAACAGGGAAAAAGAGCGGACACGGTTTGAAGCGACGCAGTGGTGCCAACAGGTGGCAATTCCAATGGAAGAAGTCTTACGCAAGTTGGGAATAGATAAAATTGAATACCCATGGGAAGTGTATCCTGACTACTGGCGTGAAGCGGAACGGCGTGCTAAACAGGTGCCTGTAGTGATGGGTGGTGCAGGTGCAGTAGAGTTTATATTCACGGCAACTCGGGCGTTCAAGCCCACACGATTGGTGGAAACGGGTGTTGCTTACGGGTGGTCAACCCTCGCCATGCTTCTGGGAACCTTAGAGAGAGAGTCGGCACGTGTGATTAGCACGGATATGCCCTATCCTAAGATGGGTAATGAGCCATACGTGGGTTATGTTATCCCTGAAGACCTGCGTGAACGATGGATCCTCATCCGAAAACCAGATATTCTGGCAGTTCCAAAGGCAATAAAACACTTTGGCGGGACGATAGATTTCGCCCATTATGACAGCGACAAGTCCTACACTGGACGCATGTTCACATACCCTCGGTTGTGGAAAGCCCTCCGCAACGACGGAATACTCATCAGCGACGACATTCAGGACAACATCGCCTTTAAAGAGTTTGCCCAACAGACAGGTGTTGAGCCTCTCGTGTTTGAATACAAAGGCAAATATGTGGGCGTGCTTAGGAAAGAACGCTAATATTATGCGGGCGGTAGCACTCCTGTTGGTCTTCCTTCTAAGTTGCAAAACAAAGCATTATGTTTCCACAGGAAAAGCCGACAAGCCTGTGGCTTCAAGCCTCCATAATAATCTGGCATCAGGCAGTGCCAGTGCGAGTTTCGGATATGGCGGATTTCCGACAAGAAACAACTATCCCACAACAGCATCTGCAAAAGCATCCCTCCAACATGAATCTTCCCGTTATATTCCTAACATGCGAACTACCGAAAGCAACTCGCTCATTGCCGAAACCCAAAAATTCACAAGCCCAGTTGACACTCCTCCCACACAAAACGCTCATCAAGACACGCTTTACAAAGCACAAAATGAAACTTCCCAACAAACTGAAATTTTTAGCGACTACCGTTGCGGAATGATCCAATTAATCTTTGTGATAGGCTTGATTATGCTACTTCTTGGAAGCCTCTTTGCTTACTTGTTCTGGATTTCCAACGCCTTGGCACTAAAAATAATCTTCGGATTCATTGGCGGGACATTACTTCTGTTCGGTTTGCTTATAGTAATAATACACTTGTTGAGTTTTCTTATCTCACAAACCTCTTGACCAGCAACGGTTTTGAACTGGTCAGTGTGTTGATGGTAAGGACATACATTCCTGAAGGCAGGTTGGATATGTTGAGTTGAACCATTGGTTGGTTCTGGCATTCAGTAATTAGTTGTTGTCCTGTCGTGGAATGGATGGAAATGCACATTGGTTCGGTCAGTTGGTCATTGGCGACTACTGAAATAAAGTCTTGTGAAATGAGGACGTTCACTGTTTCTGTCGGGTCGGGTAGATAGGAATGATTGGGCTGAGGCAGAGAGTAAAACAATTGATTTCGGGCATTTTTCTTCCATTTATATTCTGTTGTTGACCAAGTGAACTCTTGGTAATCTGAGATGAGTGTGTCGCCGATGTATTCAATGATTGTGCGTCTTTGGTTTTCCCATTGGTTCGTAGATGTTTCCCACTGCATTGAAATTTCATAGATTGGATTGTTTGCAGAATTGTATTGTGTTAATTTCAATGTGTTGTTTTGCCATTGTCCAGAGGTTGGGTTCCATCTTTGCGACAGGTAATAGATATTGTTGCCGTTAGGGTCGTAGTTGTAAAAATACTTATAATATGTTTTCCATGTGTTTGATGATGTTTCCCACAATTCTTCATAACGTCGAATTAAGAGGTCTTCGCTGTCATATTCATAAAGGATTCTGGAATAGAAATCCCAAGTGGAAGTGGATGTGTTCCACGTTTGTTCAATCTGTGCCCGTTGTTTTCCAGTAATTGTGTATGAATATAAAGTTCGTTTGCTGTTTATCCATGCCGAAACAACCGAATTCCAAGTTTGCCTAACATTTTCTACAAGCAGAGTA
This sequence comes from Chlorobiota bacterium, assembly GCA_013153515.1. GTDB lineage: Bacteria > Bacteroidota > Bacteroidia > JAADEI01 > JAADEI01 > JAADEI01. The sequence goes on from JAADEI010000130.1 coordinate 28,232, forward strand.
TCATTAGCATAAGTGTAGAGTATTCTACTAACATTCTTCCATGTGGATGTTGTGGCGTCCCATGTTTGGTAGACATACTCTGTCATGCGATGCAATGTGTTATAATAATAAATATGTTTAGTAAAGTTTTCCCAAGTTCCTGTGGTTATGTTCCATACCTGATATATCATTTCTTGTGAATTGCCTGTATATGTCCACTGGTATCTATAGACATTCTCCCATTGTTGCGTGGTTGTGTTCCAATCTTGGCGAATTCGTTCAATAATTCTCCCTGTTGTAGAGGAATAGCGATAGTGAATCCTATAAGAAGGATTCCACATATTTGCAGATTTATCCCAAGTCTCCTGTAAGTGTTCGGTTATCTTGCCTTCGTTGTTATAAGATTGCAATGTACGAGCACTCAACTCCCACAAGCCCGAATATGAATAATAGTATGTCTCGGCAGGAAGCGAATCAAAGACTTTACGGACATATACTGTTTTATAAGAAAATTCCCATAGAGACCCATCTGTGCTACCCTGATAACTAACAATGGAATCTAAATATGGATTCACTTGCCCTACAGCAATTTGTAATAGCATTAGAATTGGCGAAGAACCTTTTAATAAGGCACGCTTCCGCATGACAAAACATTTTTATATTTTGAAGATAGCAACAAAAAGAAAGCGAATATATGAATAAAGTCAATAAAATAGCCTATCTTCGTATGGATAATGCAAATGTACATTGCCATAAAGTTAAGTTTTCGTTATTAGAGCGAGCATACTGGTCTACAAAAGCTCGGGATCGTTATTTTTCAAAATTCTCCGTGTAATGAATTTTTCTTTTCTCTTTTCTGCCATTTTAATAAATAACAGAACAATACAACTCTGACTCTGCCCACTTCTGAACATAATTAGCCATTGCAATGCCTCGCCGAATTAAGAAGCAAAGGCTCTATTTCCCTTTGTGATCCATTCCAATTCAAACTGTCGTCCGTATTTCCTTTTTTGTTCACTTCAATTGATTGTTTGTTATGTTCAAAACTCCATAACTTTGCTAATGGAAAAATCAAGAGCGATGCTACAAGTAGGTAAACCAATTCAGGATTTTGAATTTCAGTATTACGACCCTAAGACAGACCAATGGGGCAGAATGAGGCTCTACGACATTTTGAAAGAAGGCAAGTGGGTAATTATGTTCTGGTATCCCGCTGACTTCACCTTCGTTTGCCCTACTGAACTGGCTGACCTCGCTGCCTTCGCAGAGGAGTTTGACAAATACAACACAGAAGTGATTTCTTTCAGTACGGACACACCTTATGTCCACAGGGCTTGGAGGCAAACAGAGCCTCTCTTGAAGGACTTTAATTTCCTGATGGGCAGTGATGCCAGTTGCCGAATATCCAGAGACCTCGGGATTTTCTCTGAGGAAGAGGAAGTGGCATATAGGTCAACTATTATCATTGACCCAGAAGGGACTGTTAGAGGGGTTGAAGTGATCCAAAACAACATTGGTAGGTCTGCCAAGGAGTTAGTCAGGAAACTGGCTGCATTCATCTATGTTGACCAACACCCAGAAGAGGTTTGTCCTGCTGAATGGGAACCCGGCAAGGAAACGCTGAAGCCGGGAGCCGAACTCGTTGGTAAGGTTGGAGAGGTTTGGCATCTGTGAAGTGGTCATTAAAAGAGATTGCCGAGTATTGTGGGGGGGTCGTCCATAAGGGCGATCCCTCTTTTTTTATTTACAAACTCTATTACGACACCCGACGAATACTGCATGGAGAAGGAGGATTGTTCATTGCCTTACGCACCAGAGCAAATGACGGACACCAGTTCATTCAGGATGCTATTAACAAAGGCATTTCCGCTCTGCTTGTAAGCAAATTGCCACAAAACGTAAGTATTCCAGAGCATGTTGGCGTAATCGTCGTTCCAGACACTTGGGAGGCACTGCGAAACTGGGCAAAGGCAAACAGAAAGCATTTCCAAGGGAGTGTAATCGGGATAACAGGGAGTTGGGGGAAGACCACCGTTAAGGAGTGGCTGTTTGAAATCTTATCCGAAAAATACGCTGTTTATAGGAGCCCTCGGAGTTATAATACCTTTCTTGGCGTTAGCCTGTCGCTAATTAACATGCCACCGAACAATGATTTTGCTCTTATTGAAGCGGGGATTTCGGCACCTGATGAGATGACACCATTGGAAGATATGATTAAGCCCGAAGGGGGCATTTTTACGGCATTCGGCATCCCGCACCAACAAAATTTTGCATCCCTTCAAGAGAAACTCTTTGAAAAACTGAGGCTTTTTGTTGGAAGCAAGTGGCTCGTAGCACCATTAAACGCCATTTCCAAAGAGGGAATCGCTTGGTTGAAAACCCAAAACCCAAACATAGAACTGTTCCTATGGACTACCGAACCGAACGAAGAAAACGCATTTATTAAAGTTACTGACATCAACAGAGGGAACAACGGAACATCAACTCTCAGAATTGAGGAAGGACTTGAACGCTGGGAAATAACAGTGCCTTTCGTTGACAGAGCGAATATAAATAACATAATCACGGTTATTACTGTCCTGCGAAAATTAGGGTATGAACCTTCAGAAATCGTTTCCAAAATAAGCCAGTTCAGACCGCTGTCATTAAGACTTCAACTATACAACACCCGCAACAGGTCTATCGTTGTGGAGGACACCTATTCGGCAGATATATCTTCCCTTGAAACGGCTATTGAATATCTCAACATGCAATCTGGACTTCGCAAAAAAGCACTTATCATTTCAGATATGGAAGTTATGACCGACACCATCATAACAGAATTAATATCCCTTATTAATTCAAACCAGTTCCACAGGATAATCCTTCTTGGGGAGAGGCTTGCAGGCTTATCAAACAGGTTCCAAGCAAATGAAGTATATGCCTTTGAAAACGTTGATGATTTAATCAATTTCGTAGGAACGCTTAATTGGGAAAACTTTGCCATATTAATCAAGGGGTCACGGAGGCACAGGCTGGAAAGACTGAAATACTGGTTTCACACTTCGCTTCATCCCGCAAAAATGGAAATAAATCTGCACGCTCTAATCAGTAACGTCAACAGGTTCAGACAGATAATTAACCCTACGACAGGCATCATTGCAATGGTTAAAGCCCTTGCTTATGGCAGTGGGGACATACAGATAGCCAACACGCTACAACGAATGGGTATCCAATATCTGGCAGTTGCCTATCCAGAAGAGGGCAGGAGGCTTCGGGAAGGCGGAATCTCAACACCCATAATCATCATGAACCCGTATGGCATCACACCAGAAGACATAAAAGATTACGCACTGGAACCAGTCCTGCATTCCTTCCATCAACTATGGCTCTGGAACCAATGGGGAATAAGCATTCCTGTTCATGTGGAGATGGACACTGGACTGGGCAGGCTGGGATTCAAACAAGATGAACTTGAAGAATTAATGAAAGCCTTGAAGGAGTCCCGCTCTGTGCGACCAGTAAGCGTTTTTTCCCACCTTGCCAGTGCCGATGACCCTTCGCAAGACACCTTCACTTTCCAACAATTGAACCTTTTTGAAAACATAGCCCGTCGGTTCAGTAAGAGTTTCCCAGACATAAAAAGGCACATTTTGAACACCGCTGGAACAATCCGATTCCCAGAATATCAATATGACTTTGTCAGGCTGGGCATCGGGCTCTATGGCATTGACCCAACGGGAATATTCACGGGATTAGAGCCAGTCCACACCCTTAAAGCATCGGTCATCCAAGTCAAGACCCTACGGGAAGGCGAAAGCGTGGGCTACAACAGACAATTCATAGCAACTAAACCAACCAAGATAGCCATAGTGAGCATTGGATATGCCGATGGACTGCCATATAGCAATAACTTATACGCCTTCGTTAATGGACGAATTGTCCCTGTCCTTACAAAACCATTTATGGACTTATGCATTATTGACGTTAGCGAAGTGGATGTTGTAGTGGGCGATGAAGTGGTCTTTTATGGCGAAGAGATCAGGCTTGAGGAGGTCTCGCAGAACGTCGGCGAATCACCCTACACGCTCATAAGCAAAGTGTCGCAACGAATCCCAAGGGTCTACGTTTATGAATAATTAAGTTCATAACTTTGCAAAACGTGGGTTTACTTAAAATTTAGGCTACGTTGAAGTATGTGAAATATCTGATATTTCTGGCTATTGGGTTATTTTTCTTATGGCTTGCATTCCGAAACGTTGACCTACAGGAGTTCATAAGTGGGTTTCGGGAGGTCAACTGGACGCCCGTCGTCCTTTCTATGATAGTGGCAGTGATTAGCCATTGGTTCAGGGGCTTGAGATGGCGACTGCTCATCCGTTCTCAGGGAAACTACAACCTTTCCAGAATGGACGCTTTCTCAGGAGTGATGGTTGGCTACCTATCTAACCTTGCCCTGCCCAGAATGGGGGAGGTAATCCGATGCACCATAGTGGGTAAATACACTGGCATTCCCGTGTCTTTCCTGTTCGGAACGGTCGTTCTGGAACGGATTATTGACCTGCTCATTCTTATTATCCTGCTTGCTATGGTTATTCCTTTGCAGATTAATGTCTTGGGAGATTTCATCAGGGAACACTTGCTTTCTGGACTTCCAGATTCAAAGACCATTACTATCATAGCCATTATCGTTGTTCTGGCTGTTCTTCTTGCCATATTGTTCCTATACTTTGGGTTTGTTATGTGGGTCAGGAACGCACCGTTCTCGCAAAAAAGGTTAGCAGTTCGCATCAGGGCAATGGTCAGGAACCTAATCAACGGTTTGAAAACAGTATTTAAATTGCCTGTTCGTGTGCAGGTATATTTCTGGACTTACACACTTCTGATTTGGGTTCTCTACATCGTTATGACGTGGCTTCCCGCTCTGGCTATGCCCACCACCCAAAACATGTCTTTCGCTGAATTGATGGGAATGTTTGTGATGGGGTCGTTGGGCATCGTGGCACCTGTGCAGGGAGGCATTGGAACGTATCATTGGCTTGTCCAACAAACTCTTATGCTATATGGCTATGATGCAACCACTGGGCTTCAACTGGCTACGCTAATCCACACTTCACAGACCTTAATGGTTATCATCGTCGGTTTTCTCGCTTTTCTTTACTTTGCAATAAGGAAAAAATGAGAGGGGATAAAACACCAACTGGGGCAGGAAAGTTAGAACGGAAGCCATGGCTGGACATAGCCAAGGGAAAGATTTTAGATGATGTTTCTCTGTCCAGACATCTGGCTATATGGAAATTCTTCAAGAAAAAGATTGTGTTTACCAACGGTTGTTTTGATATTTTGCATGCTGGACACATATCTCTGCTTGCCAAGGCTCGGGATTTGGGCGACGTGCTCATTGTGGGCATCAACAGTGATGAATCAGTGAAGAGGTTAAAAGGAGAAGATAGACCGATCAACGGGATTGAAGACAGGGCTTTAATGCTGGCAAGCCTACTGTTCGTTGATGCAGTGGTCGTCTTTGATGAAGACACACCAGAGAACTTAATAAAAAAAGTCAAGCCCGACGTTCTCGTGAAAGGGGCTGATTACAAAGAATCAGAGATAGTGGGGGCTGAATTTGTCAAGTCATACGGCGGGGAAGTGGTTAGGATACCGCTTGTGGAGGGGCTGAGCACTTCTCAAATAATTGAAAAAATCAAAAGGATATGACACAAGAACTGCTAATGGATTTTGATTTAAGCGAAGAACACCAATTGATAAGGGAAGCCACCCGGGAGTTTGCCGAACAGGTCTTGGCACCGGGAGTGATAGAACGGGATGAGAAAGCAGAAACACCGAAGGAAATCCTTGATGCCCTTGGTCAACAGGGCTTAATGGGGCTAATGGTTAAGCCTGAATATGGGGGTTCTGGACTGGATAACATTGCCTATGCCATTGTGATGGAGGAGATAGCCCGTGTGGATGCTGGCGTGTCGGTATATGTAACTGTTCAGAATTCGCTTGTCAACTGGGGAATTCAGGAGTATGGCACCGAAGAACAGAAGAAAAAGTATTTGCCCTTGTTGGCTTCTGGAGAATGGATAGGAGCATTCTGTCTTTCTGAACCTGAGGCGGGTTCCGACGCCACCCACCAGAGAACAACCGCCATAAAGAAAGGAGACCACTATGTTCTCAATGGTATTAAAAACTGGATTTCCAGTGCTGGAAAGGCATCTCTCTTCGTCGTCATTGCTCAAAGCGACCCTTCAAAGGGCTACAAAGGCATCAACGCATTCATCGTTGAAAGGGACTGGAAGGGAATAACCATTGGTCCCAAGGAGAACAAGATGGGCATCAGGTCTTCCGACACTCATTCCGTCATCTTTGAAGACGTTATTGTTCCAGAGGAAAACCGCATTGGACCCGAAGGCTTCGGGTTCAAATTTGCTATGAACGTTTTGAATGGCGGACGGATTGGGATTGCTGCTCAGGCAGTTGGGATAGCACAAGGGGCTTATGAGCGGGCTCGGCAATATGCTACCGAAAGGATTGCCTTTGGAGTGCCCATCGCTGAGCATCAAGCCATCAGGTTCAAACTGGCGGATATGGCTACTCGGATTGAAGCCGCAAGACTGCTAACATGGCGTGCCGCTTGGCTAAAAGACCAACACCTGCCCTACGCCAAGGAATCCGCAATGGCTAAACTATTCGCTGCCGACACCGCTATGTTCGTAACACGGGAAGCAGTCCAGATCCACGGGGGATATGGCTACGTCAGGGAATACCACGTTGAAAGAATGATGAGAGACGCTAAAATTACTGAGATATACGAAGGAACATCAGAAATTCAAAAAATAGTAATATCAAGAAGCGTTTTGAAAGAATAGAATTTTCAAAGGCGTTCAGGCTGGCAATCAAAACCATATTACTTATTGGGCTGGTAATTACCTTGCCTTATTTTTCTTTCGCTCAACATACCATAACCATAGAGAACGCTGAGCAGGTAATTATCTTAGACGACCCAGAACCTACTAAAATCCTTAAGGGAAATGTTCATATCAGACACAAACAAACACATCTTTGGGCTGACTCAATAGTTCTGTTTGGAAAAGACAGTGCCATAGCAATTGGAAACGTTAGGTTTTCCGTTGGCGATACGATATTCGGTTCAGGGGCAAATAGGCTCACATACAATAGAAACCTTCTGATTGCAACAGGAAACATTACTGTGTCATCAAAGCAAAGCACAATAATAACTTCCTATTTCACCTATGACCTGCGTTCCCAAAGGGCTTCGGCAATAAACATCACTTGGACAACGCAGTCTGGACAGATTTCGGCTAAGCACCTATTCATCTCTGGAAACACATTCATATTCACCGATTCAGTGAAAGCACGACGAAATGGGACATATTCCCTTAGTGATACGCTTGTTGTTAATGAAAAAACAAACAAATATGTTTTTTCTGGAAATGTTCTCATTATTCAAGATGGCGATTCAATCAAAGCCCGACGGGTAGTAGCCCTTCCCGACAAACAGGAAATATACATTGGTTTAGGCATCCACGCTGATTCCCTTATCTGGATTGCCGACACTGTAATCATAGAAGCAAACAGACAGACCTTAAAAAATGCATTGATAAAGCGGGATTCCCTATTGCTGGCTGGAAAACAGATACATTTTTACAACAACCAACTGGACATCACAGACACCTTCTCATTATTGATTTGCCGTTCCAACGACGCTTCTATTCTCATCTCAGGCAAACGGCTCAACTTGGATTCTTCTCAACAAAATGGCTTCCTGTTCAAAGGGATTATTAAGCAAGGGGAATCGTCTATGTGGGCGGATTCCATTCACATGATTGATTCAGTGATTGTATTGCGACGCAATGGCTGGATATCTCTTAATGAGTGGTTCATCACTGGCAATGAAATAATTATCCACAAGACAGATTCACCAGATAACAAACAATTTGATTCTGTGGTTGTTTATGGGAACGCTTGGATGCTCAAACCCATTGATTCCATCCGCACCAACCAACTCACTTCACCCAAGATAATCATTCGCTTTTTTGAAAACGATTCAATAACTATCCTTGCCTGTTGCCCTGTCAAAACAGTGTTTTACAACACCAACGACAAAGGCGAAATAACCAGTGTTAACTACACCGAAGGCGACAGGCTAACCGCTCTGTTCATTAACGACTCTCTGCGAAACATTATCATGCATAAAAATCTTTCTGGATACATAGAGGAAAACGCCACTGCCAACCTGAAAGGACTGCCTGAAATCCCTATTCGTTCCGCTTCAACACCAATAAAATTCTGGACTGAAACACTAAAGCCTTTGAGCAAACAGTTCATAGACCAAATTGCTAAGCGACTGGTTTGCGTTCGGGAAGAAAAGCAATAAAAACTTTATATTTACACTGTTATTGGTCTAAACCAATCAAACTAAAAAGCCTAATGAACAAGAAATTAAGGATTGAATTAAAAGATTTTGGGCAGATAAAGGAAGGGCAGGTCCAAATCGGCGACTTAACTGTATTAGTGGGAGAACAAGCCAGTGGTAAAACATTATTTCTTGAACTGTTCAAGTTTATCCACGATAGGCATTTCATTAAGAAAGTCTTTCAGGAAAAAGGATTCACCATTGACTCAATAGAAGATTTATTTTCGCTTTATTTCGGATGTTCCAAGGAATTAATTCCCGTCAAAGAAGGCTCAGAGATAAGACTTAACGGAAGGGCAATAAACTTACGCAACCTTAAAGGAAGAGGAAGCAAGAATTTAAGGGAAAAAGAATCTGTGTTTTACATTCCTGCACAAAGGATTTTAACCCTTGCTGATGGATGGTTCAAAGATTTCAACGCCTTCAGTTTAGAAACGCCCTTTGTTGTAAGGCACTTTAGTGAAACAATGCGTATTGTAACAGAGCAGTTAATTAGGGCACAACGACAAGAACCAATCCTGTTCCCGCATCCCAAGAGATTAATCTCAGAACTAAAAGACAAACTGCAACAGACTGTCTTCAAAGGTTGGAAGTTAATGTATAAAGCAGAAGGATTTAGGAAACATCTTGTTTTAACAGACCCTTCACAACAAAACGTGTCTTTATCCTTTTTCAGTTGGTCAACTGGACAACGTGAATTTGTTCCGTTATTATTGGGGCTTTATTGGTTGAGTCCATCTGCTAAAAAGAGTAAGAGAAATTTTGATTATGTGGTCATTGAAGAGCCAGAGATGGGGCTTCACCCTCACGCCTATCTGGATGTTATCTTAATCTTGCTAACTCTGTTAGAGCGAGGATACAAAATCCTTATCAGTTCGCATTCGCCCGCAATTTTAGATGTCATTTGGGTTCTTAGAAATCTGTTCCGCTTGCAAGACACTACTACCCAGACAAAATTGTTTATGCAATTTTTCGGCTTGAAGAAGAAGCATCCTTGGGTATATAAACTCATTAAATCATTAAGGAATAAGGATATGAAGGTATTTTATTTCAAGACAAATAACAACTATCAAACAATCATCCAAGACATTTCTGAACTGGAAAATTTTGAAGAAGAATCCATTCAAAATTGGGGCGGATTACTGAGCATTGCCGACAAGGCATCAGAAGTGGTTAGCACTATATCAAGGAAGTTAAAGTGAGGCAAGATGAGCAAAAAGTGTCTTGCTATTTGTTGTGAAGCAATAAGCCCTAATATGCTTAATTATGTTAAAGATGGTCTACAAGCACTTCCTAAAAGCCACAAAGCATGTATTAAAACTTCCAAATGCAAAAAGTATTGTAGTATTCAACTTGACGGGGGCTTCTGCACTTCTGGAACTTTTGATTATTTGATAATATGTTATGACCGTCAAAACACCCAATGCATTGCTTTAGAAATCCATCCTGCCGACACTTCCGAAGTTACAACCATAAAACAAAAATTTCACAGGACAGAAAAGTGCAGGAAAAAACACAACTGCCAAAATTGGGATTATTACTGGGTTCCACCCAGAAGAAAGGGAATTAGTATCAAGAAGGATTCAAGAAAATGGAAGGAACTTGCTCAATTGGGCATACAAATTCGCAGGCAGGTTGAAATATAGCAGTTTTAGCCATTTTCCCTCATAACACGTTCCTGCTGAAATGTATGCAAACCGCTTGAGATAAATACAATAACATAAGAAGACCTTTTTTAATCACTGCGTAGCATTGGATTCAAGTTCCGAGATACATAACGGAAAACCTATTCCTTTATGCCATCACACATTATGACACCCTATCTAATTTGTTGCTTTTTTGATTTTCCAACGAACAAGAGATAACTTACTAAGCCTGCCAGTGTCCACACAATGCCAGTGATAATTCCAGAGGCACCAGTCCAGAGAGTATCGCTAATGAAGTAGTCTGCGACGAGTCCCATGGACATTGTCATTCCGTGCAAGAGAGCGGTTGGGATAATGGAATTGGTAGCATAGCGAAGGGGCATCATGGTTAGGGTCATACCGAGAGTTACGAGAGCCGAGGCGAGTATTACCAATGGCAAAGGGGCGTCATGGGGATATTTATACTGCAACAGGGCAGTGAGGGGCAAGTGCCATAAAAACCAGAATAGCCAAGACAAAAATGTGGCATAGAAAAATTTATATCTCAATCCGAGCAATGTGGGGATTAGTCCACGCCATAGGATTTCTTCACCGAGGGCAAA
>JAADEI010000068.1 GCA_013153515.1 Chlorobiota bacterium
TCTGCCCTGAGGTCTTCGTCCCGAAAGCATCTAACAATTTGGAAATACTTGTCAAAGCCACTGATCATAAAGAGTTGCTTAAACAGTTGTGGTGATTGAGGCAGTGCAAAGAAGTGTCCGGGATAGAGTCTTGAAGGCACTACGAAGTCTCTGGCTCCCTCAGGTGTTGACTTAATCAGGAATGGAGTTTCCAGTTCAAGAAAGCCTTTTTTTGATAGCCAGTTTCTTGTGAATTGAAGCAGGTGGTGTCTGAAAATAAGATTTCTTTGCATTGGGGGTCGTCGCAGGTCTAAATATCTGTATTTAGCCCTTATGTCCTCTCCTCCATCAGTGTGTTCTTCAATAGTGAAGGGTGGAACTTTGCTTCTGCTCAGGATTTTGAAACTGGATGCTTTTATTTCTATGTCTCCCGTTGGGATATTTGGATTTTTGTTTTCTCGTTCCCTGACTTCTCCTTCCACTTGAATAACAAATTCTCTGTCAATTTCTTTGGCTTGTTCGTATAGGTCTTTGTCCCATTGTTGGTTGAAGACCACTTGCGTGATTCCATATCTGTCCCAGAGGTCAACGAACACGACGCCTCCCAGGACCCTGACCCGACGGGCCCATCCAACAAGCCTGACTTGTTTCCCAACGTCTTTTAGCCTTAATTCTCCACAGGTGTGGGTCCTATATGCAGTTTGTGTATTCATATTCACAAAGGTATGGCACCTTACTTTCAAAATCTGGCATAATTTTATGCATAATAGCAATATGGATTTAATTGCAGGAGTTGATGAAGCGGGGCGGGGAGCCATTGCTGGTCCAGTGGTCGCCGCAGCAGTTATATTGCCAGAGTTGGTAAGTATTCCATTTTTATTGAGAGATAGTAAAAAATTGAGTCCTGCTCAACGGGAAGAGATGTTTGAGTGGATTAATCAAAATGCTATTTCAGTAGGGATTGGAGTTGCCACAGTGGAGGAGATTAATAAACATAACATCTTGAATGCCACTTTTATGGCGATGCATAGGGCTATTGAGAAACTAAAGCCTAAACCAACTTTGATCCTCATTGATGGAAATAGGTTTAAGCCCTATGAAAACATTGAATTTAAGTGCATTGTAGGGGGAGATAGTAAAGAACCCGTTATCTCTGCTGCTTCCATCGTAGCAAAGGTTTTTAGGGACCGTCTTATGAAGCAGTTGCATAACGAGTTTCCCATATATGGTTGGAAAGACAACAAAGGATACCCAACGCCCTCGCATAAATTAACAGTGGTGAGGCATGGCAGAAGCCCTTACCATAGGAGGAATTTTAAGGTTCAACTTAAATTACCACTTTAAATAGAAAATATATACTTTTGTTGTAAATGGCTAATACAATGAAAGAAATGAAGATTCTGTTGAGTGTTCTATGGATAAACATTGTAATGTTATCTTCCTGTGTTAATCCGGAAAGAGTTATTCCTGGGACATGGACAGTCACGCAAGCAAAGATAGATGGGCAGGAAGAAGTGAGCGTTAGCGACGAAGCTCAGGATTCCACCTGTGGACAAATGAATGCATCGGTGAAATTTAAAATAACAAGTGGTACAATCACATTCAATGAGAATGGCACATATACATTTAAAACAACATATTCAGCAACTGTGAGCAGAACAACCGATAATTGTGGGTCTTATAGCATTCCATTGACACAAACAGACACAGCAAGTGGAACATGGACGTTGCTTGGGAAAGATAAAATTGTCCTTAAACCTTCAAATTCTAACACTCAAGCGGAATGCACTATCGTGAAAATTAAGCGAAAGAAAATGGTTATTACCTGTCCGTGCACTAAGGATTGTCAGGTTGACCTCCTTCAAGATGGAGATATAGATTATGTCTGGAAGGAAACAGAATTCACTATGGAAAAGCAATAGATATAAAGAGATTGCAGTATGAAGCAAGCCATTAAATTATGTCATAATTAAAAGGAAAGTTGCACAAACTTTTTCTTTAATAGCATTTAAGAGCCATGCTCTCCTTACTCTGAGCAATTCCATAACAAAAACAAATTCTTACATATTTAATGAAAAACGGTTATTTTCTTTATTTGACCTCGGGAATCCTTTATTATCCATAGTCCTATATCCAGAGAAACGCTTTCATACCCTTTCAGTTCAAAGGCTTTGCGACCTGAAACGTCATAAATGCTAATGTTAGTGGGGCATGTGTTATGTAGTATGTTGCCAATCATTTTGAAGCATTCAATTGTTTCGCCATCAGGCGATTGACTTGCAGTCCACGTTGGCGACGGAAAAAAGACAAATGTTGTATAGAAGGGAAAGGAGGGGAATAGTAAAGGGTTTGAGGAAGCGAAGAAACCAGATGTGTCTTTGGAAACATAAATTCCTTCAAGGGGAATCATATAGTTGTGAGAAAAAAATCCACTACCAATCAATAAAAACAAATCCTTCGGAACCGAATCAATGTTTTGGATAGTATCAAACTGTGCTTTCCATGAGCCGTCGTCATAAAGGCAAGCAGAAAAAGACAATTTCCAGTGGGGCAGGGAATCAGGACTATATTCCGTAACGTTGGTCCACAGAAGACATAATGAGTCCGAACTCTCACTTTTCAATAAGCAAGCCGTGGAATCAGGATAAATAACATCCAATCCAGCATTGAAGAAGCCAGCGGGGCTAATGTGCCAACGCCACAGGCTATCCATAAGCATTATGCCATCAATCACCACCAATTCGGAAACGTTCCTGTTTCCGGGTAAAGGCAAGTCAAAAGGCAGTTGCACCGTCAAGAAAGTGTCATCAACAGGTCCGCAAAACAGCGTATCACTGAATCCGGAACTGGATACACCTGAATTAGCCTGAATGTTGACTATATATGGTTGCCCGATGGCAGTAACAATGCTAAGAGTACTACTTAATAAGGTCAGCAATAATCTCATCTGCCGAAATTCCATCTGCCTCTGCCCTGTAGTTCCTGACTATTCTGTGTCTGAGCACTGGCTTCGCCACAGCCTTTATGTCCTCTTCATCGGGGGATAGTTTACCGTTCAGGAAGGCGTGAGCCATTCCAGCAAGGACAAGGAACTGTGAAGCCCGGGGTCCAGCACCAAATTCAACATATTCCTTTACCATCTCAGGAGCATCGTTGGATTGAGGTCTGGTACGATGGGTCAATCTAACAGCATATTCAACGACGTGGTCCGTAACAGGAATTGTCCGCACCGCCCTCTGGGCATTGAGTATATCTGCTTCATTAATCACTTGCAAAACCCGTTGTGGCTCGGAAAGAACTGTTCGTTTAACCATTTCAACCTCCTGTTCATAGGGTAGGTAATCAATGAGGATATACATCATGAACCTGTCCAGTTGGGCTTCCGGCAACGGATATGTTCCCTCCTGCTCAATGGGGTTTTGTGTTGCAAGGACGAAAAACGGTCTGTTCAGTTTGAATGTCTGTCCACCAATAGTAACCTGTCTTTCCTGCATTGCTTCCAAGAGTGCTGACTGAGTCTTTGGCGGGGCTCTGTTTATCTCGTCAGCAAGGATGATGTTTGCGAATATGGGACCTTTACGAACAACGAACTCATTTCGTTCCGTAAGGACTTCCGCACCCACTATGTCTGAAGGCATCAGGTCGGGCGTGAACTGTATCCGTTTGAAATTCAAGTCAATTGCTTGGGCTATCGTCCTTACCAGAAGGGTTTTAGCCAATCCGGGAACTCCTTCTAACAAAGCGTGACTGTCGCACAAAAGGGTCATCAACAATTGGTCAATCACTTCATCCTGACCAACAATTACCTTCTGGATTTCCTGCCTCAGTTTTTTTATATCCTCCTGTGCTTTCTCAACAATCCTAATATCATTTTGATCTCTCATCGGCAAACCATTCTAACCAAAATTCACAATTACGAAAATAGTCATCAACATTTATGTATGTGCGTCGAGCCCTCCTCTTAGTCCACTGCTCTATTATTTCCTGTTTTCTGGCAGCCAATGCCATCTGTTGAATCTGCTCGTAGTCATATTTAAGAGATAGCCTATGTGGGGGAATTTCGTCTCTGAACCAAACTATAATGAAAGCCTGAGTTCCATCTTCGGTTCTTATGGGTTGTGGCTTTGAAATCTCTCCTTTCTCAAGGGTTGTTAAGATGGCGGATATCTGAGCGGGGAGTAGTGAAGCGGGGATGTATGGTCGGGCATTGGATGGATTGAGCATCATTCCACCTGTGTGCTTGGTCTCCTCGTCGTCAGAGAAGAGTCTTGCCGCCTCCTGAAAAGTTATGTTCCCTTGCATTATCTCTGTTCTGATACTATCCAGCAATTGTTGAGTTCTCAGGACGTTCTCCGAAGTGATGGGGGGCTTGACTAAAATGTGCCTTATCGTAAATGAAAAATCAGTTTTGTTTTCTACAAGGACTATATGCCAACCCTCGTCAGATTGAATCGGTCCAATGATGTCTCCTGAATCGGCGTTTGCCAATGCGGTTTTCAGCCAATTTGGGAGGGTCTCCCAAGTGAATGTTCCCAGATAGCCTCCGTTAAAAGCGGTTTCCTTGTCGTCGGAATAGATCATTGCGACGCTTTCAAAGGACTGCCCACTCTTGATCTTCTCAAGCAGTTCCTCCGCTTTCTGACGGGCATGTTCCCATTGCCACGGCAACGGCTTAACCTTCTTAACAATGATGCCCACTGAATACTGTGCTTCAATAAGAGGCAGGGAATCCTTACTTAGTTCATGGAAGAAGGCTTCCACCTCGGCAGGGGAAATGGTTACCTCGCCAATTAATCGTTGTTGTTTGCGTTGTGCCAGTAATTGCTTTCTTAAATCATCTCGCAGTTCATCCTTGATTTGTTCAATGCTCTTGCCATAAAACTCTTCCAGTTTCTCCTTGGAACCAAGCATCTGGATGAAATACTCCATTCTTCTGTTTAGTTCTCCCTCCAGTTCCTGTGGCGAAATCTCAATGCTATCCTCCAAAGCAGCGGAAACAAGCATTTGTTGTTGAATGAGTTGATAGAGCACCATGCATCGTAATTGATATTGCACTTCACGGTCTCTGGGAATGCTATCCATCGTGGAAACCAGTTGCCAATAGGCAGATTCCACGTCAGAATATAGGATTGGTTCGTCGCCAACAGTGGCAACAATTTTATCAACAACCGTTTGGGCATTAACTATCCCGAAAAGAAACAACCAGATAATCAGCCGCCTACTCATTGCACATATATTTCAAATTCAGCCTGTTCACGGGCATATTCCATCGCCTTCTCATACAACTTCTTCAATTTTTCCTGTTTTTTATGCACGAGAGCCACTTTGTAAAGCCTGTCTCTAACGTATGAAAATGGCGGGTTTTCGCCAGCACGCCTTATCTCCACAATGCAAAAAGCCATTATAGTGTCCCTGTTTCTTCTAAACAACGGATAGCCAACCCTCATTACTATCTCTCCGTCCCACAACCTCCTCATTTGCTCCTCTGTAACGAATGAATCAGCAACTATGCAAGAGATAAGGGGACTGTTGCATAGGTTCTTGAAGTCAGGCAAACATATATTTCGCCTTAGCGAATCACGAATTGCCCGTGTGTTCTTACCTTTCGCAATGTTTATTCTAAACAGGTCTATGTCTAATATCCAATCTTTGCCAAGGGTCTCGTATAGGTTTCTCAATTCGGCTTCCGTCGGCGGGTCTGGTTCTATGTTATCCATCAGGCTTGCCACTACAAGGGACGCCTCCAAGTCCTCTAAACGCCTCCTGATGCTTCGCCAGTCAACACTGTTTGTTTGTTGTGCCCAATAGACGAGAGCCACCCTGTTGAGCCATTGCCTCGCCTGAACACGAAGCCACTCCAACGAATCAGTGTTTGGGGGCACTGGCAGGACATCTTCAGCACATAATAGTCTGTCTTCAAATTCAGCAATAACAGTGCAAGACTCTTCTTCTGCTGAGCTAACAGGAACCCTATCTCCTTGGTTGCACGAATTACCTATTATTATCAATAGCCAGAGAGCGAAGAACTTCCTCATTTAGCGTAGCAGGATATTTTTGTGCTAATTTAGATAGCCATTGGTTTTCCAGATATTGTTGATATTGCGAAAGAACTTTGCCTTTCACATCAGCCAACTCAACAGGCTTCACCTCTTCAACGTATATAAGCCTTGGGGAAACTCCCTGTTTGACCTCCAGAACCATAAAGCCTGCTTTCACTTGGTTAATGTCAAAAGGCAGGTCGTCCATATCTGGAAGCAACGTGGAACGAACAAAGGTTAGAGTTTTCCCCTCATGTTTGGCAAGAACCAGTTTTTTTATGCTATCGGGGTCTAATGTAGCATACTTCGGTTCAGACAAGTACTTTTGAACATCTCTCAAAACACTTGTGTCGCCATACCAATAAATGACCTTTGCCTTCTTTGTCCATCCAAACCTCTCCCTGTTCTCTTCAAAGAACTTTTGTAGTCCGATTGAGTCTTGAAGGGCTTTTTTCCAAACCATCCTGTCCATCACCTCAAAAAGCAATATGCCATCATAGTATTCCCTTAACAGGGCTTGATATTCAGGGAACCATTCAGACAGCTTTTCTTTCAAAGCCTCCCTCGTCTTCAAATCAACAAACATTCTGTAATATGTCTGCACTGTTTCCTCAAGGGTTTTGTTTCTCATTGGTCTCCATTTGACCATAATGAATTGGCACAGGTCAGAAAGCCTATATTTCTCTCCTGCAAGAACAAATAGTTTCCTGCGAAGGGAAAACTTATTGCAGGGCAGTGAAGTTGGTTTCCTATACAGGATGCTATCATCAAGGATTTTAACCAGTTTTTTTAGTCGTTTGGGATATTCCTTAAAGCCCAGTTTCTCGCGATACTTATCCATCAGCAATTTCTCATCTGTTCTGAATCTGATTCTCTCCCTCCTGACTTGTTCTTTGAGCATGGGGGCTATTTCTTCAAAAGGCGGGACATCTCGCCTGTCCAGAACTTTGATAATGTAGTATCCTTTGGGGGTCTTAACAGGTTCCTTGGTTATCTCACCGGGGTTGAGGCTAAATGCCACTGCTTCGTATTCAGGCATTGTCTCGCCGGGATAGAACCATTTGTATTGCCCTCCTCGTTGCGATGTGGTTCTGTCGTAGGAGAATTGTCGTGCAAGGTCTTCAAAAGATTCTCCTTTCTCAAGTCTGGCATAGATTTCTTCAATTAGTTTCTTAGCCGATGCTTCCCCGATTTTTGTATGTGGAATAAAGATGTGAGCAGTTAGGACCTGTCCCGGATTCTTCCTGAAAGAGTCAACCCTAACAATAATCATGTTTTGTCCAATTGCAAATGGTCCAAGAACATCTCCTTTCTTGGCGTGATAGACAGCATCTTCAATAGCAGGGATTAACTGGAAGGCACTATACCAGCCAAGGCGTCCATCCTTCCGAATTGTATCTGCGGAATACTTTTTTACCAGTTCTCTCCACGGCTTCCTAGCCCTCGCCTCCTGAAGGATTTTCGTAGCCACTTCCCTCAGCGAATCCTGATTCTTTCCCACAAGCAGGATGTAGCTCAAATGAACGTTTTTCAACATTCGTTCATAAGCAATTCTTGCCAACGAATCGTTAATTAGTTTGTTGTTTATGTACATATTTGCCAGTTGGTTAACATACATTTCATACTCGCTTTTAACTCCGGGGACTGTGTCCAGCCTCAGAGCTTTTGCTTCCTGAACCTTCCTGCGGAAATTGACATATAAGTCCCAATACTCACGCAAAGACTGATAGGTATATTTATTCGGGTCATTAAAGGAACTCTTGTCATATATGGACACAAAGTCCTTAACAAGAATCACTTCATTTCCCACTTTGCCAAGTGTGTCATCTAACAGTTCCCGCGGGATATGGTCCTGAGCATATAGGTTTATTGCAACAGTCGTTAATAGTGTAAGTATCCTCAATCTCATATTCCTTTTGTTTTTTACAAAATTAAACGATTTATGCACGGGAAACATTGTTGACGAATTACTGTGTGTTGGAAAAGCCACATAGCCTAACTTCGCAATGATGTATGAACTTCACGCCATTGGGTACCTCACTTTAAGAGTTGTTTTGGGCATTTGGCTTGTTGCCGAAGGGCTAAGGCATTTCAGGATAGGCTCAAAGAAAATGGCTTCTTTCTACAGACCTTTATATCCCTCCTTTGTTAAGGAATCTCTACTCAGAATTGGTTTCATCATTGGATATATTATTGAACTGCTTTCGGGCATCTTGCTAATCATTGGCTTGGCGAAGCCCTTCGCTCTGTTTATCCTTAGTCCATACTTCATTTTGCAAGCAGTGGGCAGAAGCTCTATTACCCCCTATTGGGACCCAAAGCATTTCTTTGTCAGATTAATTATCTATTTCCTTTTGACGGCATTGCCTCTCAGTTGGGACATCTATAGCCTTGACTTTATCTTTAACCCTCCAACATACCATTAAATCCAGTAAGATGAACGTAAAACTTTGGATTCAGGCGTTGAGAGTGATTCCACGATTGACAAAAGAAGACTGGAAAGGGTTGGACCTCATCTCCCGATGGTTAGTGGTCACTCGCTCAGCAGTGTTCATTATGACGTTTCTTTCCTCGGCAATAGGGGGCATTTTGGCGTGGCGGGACGGTCAGGTTGATTGGCTTCTCTGG
The DNA here is from genome assembly GCA_013153515.1 of Chlorobiota bacterium. Lineage (GTDB taxonomy): Bacteria > Bacteroidota > Bacteroidia > JAADEI01 > JAADEI01 > JAADEI01. The sequence goes on from JAADEI010000068.1 coordinate 8,646, forward strand.
CTCCTGACTACTATTGGGCTCATCATGGCTCACGCCAGTAATAACATACTCAATGACATAACTGACTATTTCAAAGGCGTTGATAAAAACAACTATTTCAGGGCTCAATATGGACCTCATCCTCTGGAACATGGATTCCTGTCTCTGAAACAATTAATTGCGTATTTCATAGTAACACTTTTAATTGGTGTGCTTATAGGAATTTATCTGATTCATGTTCGTGGGGAAGGTGTTTTGTGGCTATTCCTCGCAGGATTGTTCTTCTTGCTTTTCTACACATATCCTCTCAAGTATTTTGGGCTTGGTGAACTAGCTGTTTTATTGGTTTGGGGACCGTTGATGATTGGAGGGACTTATTATGTGATAACTGGTCAATGGAAATGGGAAGTTGTGATTGCTAGTTTCCCGTATGCCCTTGGCGTAACTTCGGTTCTCTTCGGAAAACACATAGATAAGATAGATGCCGACAGGGCGAAGGGCGTGAGGACATTCCCTGTTCTTGTTGGTGAGAAGGCAGCCAGATGGATAGCCATTCTCTTGATTTCAATGCAGTATGTTACCGTTGTTTATCTTGTGATAATTGGATTTTTCACTCCAATTATGCTAATTGTGTTCTTGGCTATCAAAGATTTCATCAAGACAATCAAGGTCTTCCTTAACCCTAAACCAGAGACTAAGCCAGAAGATTATCCTGAGAGTGCGTGGCCCCTATGGTTCGTTGCCCACGCCTTCGTCCACAACAGGAAATTCGGAATTCTTTTTATGCTCGGTCTCCTGCTTGAAACTCTGTATATTCGCTTTGTCGTATAAGTAGTATTGCTCAAAACATGAAGGCTTTATGAGATTAAAACTGGGGGTTCTTATTTTGTCTGTATTATTTGGACTTGTTATAAATGGATGTTCAAGGGAACAAAGAGTTATTGACAGTAAATTCAAAGAAGCGATTAAACTCTACAAGCAAGGGAAAATTTACGATGCCCGCCGAAACCTTCAATCAATTGAGGAACTTTTGCCTTCTCTGGAACCAGACAAAAAACTTTCTGTGGAGTATCGGCTAGCTAACACATATTACCAACTTGGCTATCTGGATGATGCTTACATCCATTATAAAAGATATGTTGACCTTTTAGAAAAACTTCCCATTAAGGACACTCAGGAGGCAATAATCAGGCTAGTTGAAGTGGCAGAGGCATTCACTGAACTGGGCAAGTTCTCAGAGGCTCATCAAGTGCTCTCCGACGCTCAAAACCTATGGGAAAACTTATCATTATCGCACAAGGAGGAAGCAAGAGATTCACTCGCTTTTTATGAACTTAAAGAGGGATTTGCCTTTTATTATCTTAAGACATTTAATTATCCTGTAGCAGATTCTTTGTATGGTTCTCTTCTTTCTTCCTATGGTGAATATCTATCATATGATAACTCCAAGAAATACGTTACTTTTCTTTTGCGCTCGGCAGATGCATTTTTAAGAGCGGGAAAAACCACGTTAGCAGATTCTGTGATAAACATTGCTCTTAAAGAATTGGAAAACAAAATTTCTAAGAATGCTATTGATGAGGCAGATGTGTTAAATATATTATCGCAAGTGTATGAAAGCAAGGGCGAATTACAAAAAGCTCTTCAATCAGCCCGAAAATCAATGGAAATATATGAAAAGCACTTTGGACGGGAACACCCCTTATACATAAGTGCCTACTTTAATTATGCAAGCGTGCTACAAACCTATAAAAATTTAGATACTGCTATTGTGAAAGCAAAGAGGGGACTTGCGTTAAGCAAAAAAGTTTTTGGAGACACCTCTATTTATACGTCCAGATATTACAACCTTCTTGGAATGCTATATACAGACAAAGCAATTTACGAAAGTTCGTACTACGACAGTGCGATAGTCGCCCTCCAAAATGCTATTGATAGAATAATCTCAATAACGGGAGAAGAATCTTTTCCTGCAGCGGTTCTCTACAACAACATATCTAATGCATACACGGATATTGAAAAGAAATTAGAGACAAGGAAGAAATCGTTGGAAATAGGTCAAAAAATCCTACCTTCTAACCATCCATTTAATTTGTTAGCTATGGCGAATCTGGCTCAGACCGCTGCAACGGCAAACCTTAATCAATTAGCAGATAGCCTTTATAACGTTGTGTTTAGCAATGCCGAACTGTTAAATCCCATTTATCTTTTCCAATTCAAGTTCAATTATGGTATTTACAAGTACTATGAGCAGGAATATGACCTTGCAATTAAGATCCTCTCTGAAGTAGTTGAGACCTATGAAACAAACAAAGATTTCCATCAAATGAAGTTAATTTATGCTGGTGCATTGGCTTATTTAGGACTCGCATACTTGCAACAAAATATGCCGGAAATAGCCAAACCATATTTATTAAAAGCAGACAGTCTGTTAAGTGCCGTATATGATAAAGTTGACTCCCCTCAGTTCAAAAATCTTTATAATAACGTGAAGAGGGCTTTAAAATATATTGAAGAAAATTCCTGATTATTACATAATTTTAGCCTAAAAAGAATGTTTGAATACTCGCTTGAAGCCTTTGTCAATGGGGCTTATAGATTGTTTTTTGTCAGTTGGAATAAGAACGGAAAACTAACAGTAAAGAACTCTTCTGGCGAAGTGGTGTTGGAAGGGGATGTTGAAGACAAAACAATAATTGTGGAAGAGAATATTCCTAATTATTTAAAGTGGGTTCTTTGCAAAGCAGGACTTAGATTCGGCTTTAAGAAAATCCGTGTGGGATATGACGAATTTCCTATAAGCGATGTTATATATACATACGAAAGCAAGATGTATGAAGAAGAAACGGAAAAGATCCTTGACACGATAAACACTTTGTTCTATCCACGGACGGTGGCTGTCATCGGGGCATCCAGAGAGAGAGACACTATTTCGGGCAGAATATTTTATAATATAATCAATTATGGCTTCAAAGGCGGGGTCTTCCCAGTTAACCCAAAGGCTGAGTATGTTCAGGGAATCAAGTCTTATCCATCCATTTTGGACGTCCCGGCGGAAATAGATTTGGCTATCATCACTGTTCCGGCAAGGATAGTTCCTGCTGTGGCTAAGCAATGTGGGGAGAAAGGTGTTAAAGCGTTGGCGGTTATAACAGCGGGATTTGCTGAGGTGGGTGGAGAAGGCGTTAAGCACCAACAAGAATTAGTTGAGATTTGCAAACAATATGGGATGAGGCTCATCGGTCCCAATTGCATGGGCATAGACAACACAGATGAGGAAATCCGATTCCACGCAACATTCCTCGCCCGGAACCCAGTTCCCGGGAATGTTTCTTTCCTGTCGCAGAGTGGGTCGCTCGGGGCTGCCGTAATGGAAAAATCTTCAATGTTCAACCTCGGATTGAGACACTTTA
>JAADEI010000069.1 GCA_013153515.1 Chlorobiota bacterium
ATTTTGAGGGTTGAGGGTCCACTGGCTCAGTTGCAAATAATTGAAAGTGTTGTGCTTAATATTCTTAACTATTCTTCGTTGATAGCCACCAAGGCTGCTCGGATGCGTCTTGTAGCGGGTCCCGAAGCAGTGCTTGCCGATTTCGGCATGAGGAGGGCTCACGGACTGGCTTCCCTATTTGCTGCTTATGCCAGTTATATAGGCGGATTTAATGCCACAAGTAACGTGCTGGCTGGAAAAATGTATGGAATTCCCATTATTGGAACAATGGCTCACTCGTGGATTCAGAGTTTTGATAGCGAAGAAGAAGCATTTGAAAAATTTGCAGAGATCTATAGAGAAAAAACTGTTTTCCTTGTTGACACTTATGACACACTGAATTCAGGCATTCCAAACGCTATTAAAGTGGCTAAGAGGCTGGAGGAGAAGGGCATTAAGGCAAGGGGCATAAGGCTTGACAGCGGAGATTTCATTGAACTAAGCAGGAAAGCACGTCAGATGCTTGATGAAGCAGGCTTGACGTATATGAAAATTATTGTATCAAACAATGTTGATGAGTATTTGATAGAATCGCTCAGGAAGGCTAACGCACCGGTTGATGGATATGGCGTTGGGACACGCCTTGTTACTGCCTATGACCAACCTGCCTTAGACGGAGTGTATAAACTTGTGGAAATAAATGGCAAGCCAAGGATAAAAATTTCCAATGACTCGGAGAAAGTTGTTCTGCCTCTGGCTAAGTCAGTGTATAGGGCACGAAGCAAAGCAACGGGCAAATTTGCTTATGATATAGTGGTTCCAGTCGATGAATCAGAACTGCCCAAAGAGGCAGTGCCGTTCTATCACAGTGATTTAAAGTCTGTGAAGATTGACAGAACACAATATGAATACAAAAAAATGTTTATTGTAGCAATGGAAGGGGGAAACCGTATTTACCAAGAACCCACTGAAGTCAAAAGGCAACGGGCACAAGAACAAATAGAACGACTGCCCGATGAACTTAAAAAACTTAAGACTCAAACTTATTATAAAGTGTTTTTTGACCCTGAGATAGTGTCTGAATTTGAGAAACTAAAACAACTATCTTAACCGTTATCTACCTTAGAAAATCTTGTGAGTATGGGCAAAAAAGCGTTGTTCATAGTTGATGTGCAAAAAGATTTCTGTCCGGGAGGGGCATTACCTGTGCCAGAAGGAGATAAGGTTGTCCCAGTAATCAATAAGTTGATGGAACATTTTGAATATGTCTTGGCGTCCAAGGACTGGCACCCACCTAAAACAAAGCACTTTGAGAAGTGGCCGCCACACTGCATTCAAGGAACAGAAGGGGCAGAATTCTGTGACGGGCTAAATGCAGAGAAAATAACGCAAGTTTTTCTCAAGGGGACAGGCACCGAAGACGACGGATATTCTGCTTTTGAAGCAACAAACATTAATCTGGAAGAATATCTCAAACAGCACGGAATAGACCATCTTTATGTTACCGGCTTGGCAACAGACTATTGCGTGAGGGCAACAACCCTTGATGCTCTCAAAAAAGGATTTAAGGTAACTGTCGTGTCTGATGCCGTCCGGGGAGTGGATGTTAATCCGGGAGATGTCCAGCGGGCTATTGAAGAGATGAAGCAGGCAGGAGCAGAGTTTAAGACCTCAGATGAAGTGATTCAGGAATTAGCACAGGCAGAACACGTGTAATTACGGGAGTTTAGTGGGTTCGTTGTGGCATTATTAGCCTTTTTTCCCTATTTTCAATTATTATGACAGGCTTTGAAATATGATATTTATCATAGGAAGACAGCATTTTGCCATCAATAGTGAAAGAGACCTGCGGAACGTTGCGATAAGTAAATTCAGGGAGTTGCAGACCCACTATTGTCGTATCTGCCCGTGCCGACACCTTCACAAGCCAGTCCATGTTAACTATACCATTTGTCTGAGTGGGCTTTGAATCAGCATATCTGGTTATGGTTTTTAGGATAAATCGTTTAAGTAACAGAGAATATATTTCCGGGTCTGTCCAATATGCGTTATAGATGCTATCTGGCACAAGAGACAGAGCCACTGGAATCATAGCCGCCACCTGAGGAGCGGCAAAAGATGTTCCGCTACTGCTACTATATGTGTTTCCAAGCCACGTGCTATAAATCCCTGTTCCCGGAGCCGCTATGTCTATATGTGTTTCGCCATAGGCACCTATTAGATTTCCGTTTTGGTCAGTGCCAGTAACACTGATTAGCCATTGGGATGGGCAGGTAGTGGGCATATCACCAACCAAGTCCACATTAACTATATTATTACTCGTGGCAGCGACACTTAATATGCCCAGTTTCCCAAGAGAATCATACATTTGGCACCATAGGGGATAATCATTGGGATTGGCACCATCAATGCCCATAGATATATTCGTTGCCACTATTGGCAAGCCAACCGTCCCGCCAGATGTGTCCCACATTAGCCGCAGTGTGTAAACATAGTCGTAAGCCTGCACGACACGGCTAAGCAGAACGGAGTCGTTATATGGGTTTCCTACGACAACAGGTAAAATCCTTGCTATGTTAAGCGGAGGGGCAGCCACACCAATGCCATTGTCTGTTTTAGCACCCGCTATGCCGGCAACCAGAGTCCCATGCCAGTGTGAACTTATTCCCGGAGAGTTCAGTTCAAAATTCCAGCCACGGAAATCGTCAACAAAGCCATTTCCGTCATTGTCAATGCCGTCAACCGTATCAGCCCAATTAAAAGCAAACAGGATGTCCTGATGAGAAGTATCAAAGCCAGCGTCAATAATGGCAATCACAAAAGTGTCTGGTCGCATAATCGTTCGCATAGTGTCCCAAGCCGAAATAGCCCTGATGGCATATTGAAAGTTTTGCAAGTGCCATTGATTGCTTAGTTCGGGGTCGTTTGTGCCATTAGTTCGCAGGGCAACTTTAATGTCTGGGGAAAAGGCAAAGATTAACTCGTTTTGCCTTAAGAGACTTAGTATTTCCAATTTGCTAAGAGATGATTGTGGAGCAGTAAGCCTGTAGATGGTAAAAGTTTGTCCGATGCGTTCAATCTCAGCAGGTTCAGGAAAAAACGTCTGAAAATGCTTTATATCAGTGTCTGATAGTGGCTTTTTAGTCCATATAAGCCAAGATTGTTGTCCCGTTGCATAAATATGCGTGCCAAGCCATAAAATTGCTAAAAAGACCCATTTCATACTGTCAATAATACGGGAAATTATCGCAGGTCGGTTACCTGAATGCCCGGATATGCCGTAGTGTCAAAAGTGAACAGAACGTTTGGAATGGGGGCATTAGGAATGAATGAGATTATGTCCAGAGCATAGCGAATCCCTGATTTCTCAAAAACAATAGCCCGCCTTATTTCGTAAGTCTTCGTGTCTATGTAGAGCCTTATTTTGAAAAACGACTTGTTTTTGTCAATGGGGGTCAGGTCAATGACATATGTGGTATAATCTTTTAATTTTTTTGTTCCCAAAAGGGTATAAATGTATTCATCACCAAAATCTGAGAATAAATCTCTTGGTTGAAACATTTGGTTTTCAGGGTCTTCTTCTGTGATTTGAACTTCATTTGTCTCTTTTATGTACGTCCATACTGTTTTCCCATCTGAAACCACCAGTTGGTCGCCAAAGTCAAGCCTATACTTCTCACCGTTCACATACAAGGTTCCTTCTTTTATTTCATCATCATCTGTTTCTGGCATGTCCAGTTTGAGCCTGAACTTGACCTGAAAACTTTTTAATTTGCTAAATTTCTTGCTTGTCTTTTCAAGGATTTTCTTGGCTTCCGGGTCGGACACCTGTTGTGCCATCTCTTTAGTTAGCCTAACTGGATGAGGACCGGGATTAGTAGGTTGTTGGCTTTGTTGGGTCTGTTGAGTCTGTTGCTTTGGTTGCTGGGTTCCCTGCGGATTTTGCTGTGCGATAGCCCAACCAGTGATTGCCAAACCTAAAATCAGTGCTAATCCTTTAACCATTTTAATCACTTTCATGACAAAGATATTTAAGTTTCCGTTGTTTGGAGTTGATGCAAAAGTTGTGCCACCTCATCTGGATTGCGAACAAGAATCTCACGGGGTTTGCTTCCTCGGGCTTTCCCAACTATCCCAGCCGCTTCCAATTGGTCTATTATCTTTGCTGCTCGTGGGAAGCCAATGGAAAATGCCCGTTGTATAGATGTGGCGGAAGCATACTCTTGGTCAATGAGCCAGAGGGCTACGTCCTTCAACAGCGGGTCCAGTTTTTTTATCTTAGTTTCCTTCTGAGCAGATGGTTCTTCATATTCAGGCAATAAGTATGGTTGTGGAAATCCTTCTTGTTCCTCAATGAACGACACCACTCGTTCCACCTCATCGGTCTCAATCAAAGGAGCCTGCAACCGGATGATGTCGCTACCCTGAGCAAAGAGCAGGTCGCCTCGCCCTACAAGCCTCTCAGCACCCTTCATGTCAAGAATAGTCCGGGAGTCTATTTGTTGCGGGACTTTGAATGCTATTCGTGCCGGGAAATTGGCTTTTATGTTTCCTGTGATAATGTTTGCGGCAGGTCGCTGCGTCGCTATAATCAAATGAATTCCCACTGCACGGGCTTTCTGGGCAAGCCTCAATATCGGATGTTCAACTTCTTTACCGGCAGTCATTATGAAATCAGCATATTCATCAATGACCAGCACGATAAACGGCAGATACCTGTGTTTAGATGGGTCCAACTCGCCTTTGAGGTATTTCTGGTTGTATTCTTTAACGTTTCTCACATGGGCATCTTTCAACAGGTCATATCTCTGGTCCATTTCAATGCAAAGGGCATTGAGCGTATAAATAACTTTGTCTGTTTCTGTGATGATGGGTTCCTCTTGGTCGGGAATCATTGCCAGAAAATGATTCTGCAAACCTTCATATAGCGATAGTTCAACTTTTTTGGGGTCCACAAGCACCAGTTTTAAATCAGCGGGATGGAGCCTATATAGTAGTGAAACCAAAATAGCATTTATCATTACGGACTTACCTTGCCCGGTAGCACCGGCAATGAGCAAGTGCGGCATCTTGGCAAGGTCTGCTATGAACACTTCGTTGGCAATGGTTTTGCCCAATATAATAGGCAGGTCACCCTTGAAGTTCCTGAATGTTTTGGAACCAAGGACTTCCCGCATTCCCACTATCCGACGATGCTTGTTCGGAACTTCTATTCCAATGGTTCCTCTGCCCGGCATGGGGGCAATGATGCGGACGCCCAACGCCTCAAGGCTCAGAGCAAGGTCCTCTTCCAGTTGCTTTATCTTGGAAATCCTTATTCCCGGAGCCGGAACGATTTCATACAGGGTTACAGTGGGTCCAACAGTAGCCTGAATCTTACTTATCTCAATTTTAAAAGATCGGAGGACCTCAACGATTCGTTGCTTGTTCTGTTCCAGTTCATCTCTGTCTATGGCTACGTTGTCAGGACGTTCCTTTAGCAGTTCAAGGGGCGGGAATTTGTAGTTTGGTAGCAGTGTTCTGGGATGATGGACTGGTTGCAGCGTCCCTGTTGTCTTGACTTCTTCCTTGTGGGTTTTTATCTCAAGGTCTTCTGGCGGGGAACCGTTGCCTGACTCGTCGCTTTTCTCGGGTTTGTTAACAACTATTGTGAAGTCTTCTGAGTCCTGTTCTGAAGTTTTTGTTAAGTTATTGGATTGATGGTCTTCTTCTGCCTTGGCAGTATGTTCGTCAGTTTTCTCTCGTTCAAACTGTTCAGACTGTTCCTCTGATTCTGAAGCCTCTTCGCCTTTCTTTTTCCCTCTCTTCACTTTATTTACGATGTTTGCTATTGCTTTATGGGCACCTGTGATGTATCCATAAGTTCCCAGAGCAGCAAGAATTAATATAGGTACGCCAACCACACCGATGAATCCTTCCAGCCAGTTATATAGAGTTCTACCTATGAATCCAGCGAAAGGCAAATCAGTCAAGCCACTTCGCTCTATCCATACACCAATCAACGGTAACACCCACAGCCAGAATAACAAATGTGGTTCAATTTTCCATCTGTCTTGTTTTATCAAAGAGATTCTGCGGGATATGAACAGCCCAAGGAGAATGGGCAAGAGTGGGGCAGCAATGCCAAAGCCTCTTTCCACCAGAATGTGTGCTATGTAGGCACCTAACCTGCCCAAGTGATTATGTGCTTTCTGGTCGCTAAACAGGTATCCCGATGGGTCTTCCAGTATAGCACTCTGGTCTTTATATCCCACTATCCAGAACGAAACAGTGGCTATGAAGATAATCAACAGGATAAACAAAGCCAGATAAGCGAAACGACGAACCCACTTGCGAATTGTTCCCTTGCCTTTCTTCATAGCCTATGATAAAACGAAAATAAGAATATCAAACCGTATGAAAGACTGTCCCAAATGCCAATCAAACGAAGAAGGCGAAAAAAGAGGGAATCTGCTTATTGTCTTGCCAAAAGTTCCTTCTGCTCTTCCGTCAGACCCTCAAAGAGTTGCTCACCTTCCTTACGAATCCGTTCATAGTAGTTCTGAAGACCCTTAATGTTTTGATGCCTACGGGGTCTATATTTCCCGTAAGACCCAGCGAAAATCTTTCCTCTTCTTGTCTTCCTATCACCCTTTCCCATTGAACTGCTTTTTCTTCTTGGGAAAACGAAATTCAAAGCCCTTAGAGTTCCATTTTTGTATTTAGTTTTGACCCTATGAATCGGCAGGTTAAAAAAGTGGGGATAATTGGGGGCGGGCAGTTGGCACGGATGAGCATCTTGGCAGGATACCCACTTGGATTTGATTTCGGAGTGATAGACCCTTCTGAGAACGCACCGGCACGACACCTCGCCCAACTCTTTATTAAAGCCTCTTTTGATGATATTGAAGCCCAAAAAAGGCTTGCCAATTGGGCAGACGTTATAACCTATGACATTGAAAAAATTGAAACATCTTGGCTTGTTGAAGCCGAACAACAGGGTTTGCAAATCTTCCCTTCACCGCAAATCCTCGCTATTATCCAAGACAAACTCGTTCAAAAACAATTTTTCTATAAGAGGGGAATACCCGTTCCTGAAATATACACCGATAGTTCTGAGATAAAGAATTTTCCTGTTGTTGCCAAGGCACGACGGGGCGGATACGATGGGCAGGGAGTCTGGATGGTCAACTCACCAGAAGAACTTAAGATATTGCCCGATATACCAATCTACTTTGAAGAAAAAGTTGATATCCATAAGGAACTCGGAGTTATGATTGCCCGGGACTATTGGGGAGAGATAGTTATCTATCCAATTGTTGAAATGATTTTTGAACACAGACGGCACATATTGAAATTTCTCAAAGCACCAGCCCAATTGGATGTCAACACACTCAAACAGGTCAGGGAAGTGTCTTATGAGATAGCACGGGTTCTGGAAAGCCCGGGAATCTATGGAATTGAACTATTCTTTGACACCAAAGGACGCATTCTGCTTAATGAAGTGGCACCACGCCCTCACAACCTCGGACACTATTCCATAGAAGCCTGTTCAACTTCTCAGTTTGAGAACCACATTAGGGCAATCACAGGGTTGCCTTTGGGCTATCCAACATTGCGGAAACCAGCAGTGATGATAAATCTTTTATGTCCACCGAAAGGAGAAGGCTTGCTATCCTTTGAAGGGCTTGAAAAAGCCTTGAGACTGCCAGAAGTTCACGTTCACCTTTACGGCAAGTGGCAAGCGAAACCTTTCAGGAAAGTGGGACACGTTACAGTCATCAGAGATTCCCTTGAAGAGGCGTGGGACATGGCTCTCAAAGTAGACAAAATGATAAGGATAACTGTAAAAAGTGAGCAATGGCAGGACGTGTAGCAATAATTATGGGTAGCGATTCGGACTATCCAGTGATGAAAGGAGCAGAAGAAGTCCTTGAACAATTTGGGATTGAAGTGATTGTGGACATTGTTTCGGCACACAGAACACCCGACAAAATGTTTGAATTTGCCCGCACAGCACACACTCAGGGGATTGAAGTGATTATTGCGGGGGCGGGGGGAGCAGCCCACCTGCCCGGAATGGTAGCATCCATAACGCCGTTGCCAGTAATCGGAGTGCCCGTTAACATTACACCATTGCAGGGCTTAGATGCCCTCTTTTCAATAGTCCAGATGCCCAAGGGAGTGCCCGTGGCAACAGTGGCAATAAACAATGCGGCAAATGCGGGACTGCTCGCAGTGAGAATTCTTGCCGTCAAATATCCCGAATTGCTTGATGAAATGATTGCCTATCAACAGGAATTGAAGGAACTGGTCAGGCAAAAAGCAATTCGCCTCAAAGAGATTCGTGGCAAATAAATGATAAGGAAAGCCTTTATTGGATTCCGAACCCTATTTGCATTCTGGCTCACAGCACTTGCCATAAGCCTAATAATTAGAACCATTTTTCTCTTTGTTTATAGAACTGAATTCAGGGATTGCGGGGTTGAAGACCTGCTCGGCGGAATAATTTTTGACGTTTCAACAGCATCTATGTTCTTGGTTCCCATCACTATCCTGTGGGTTCTGCCGCTTAGAAAGATATTCAAATGGGCAGTGTGCCTACTTTTTTTTGTATATATCGCCACTATGATAGCCGACTGGCTATATTTCCCTTTCCAGCAACGACATCTGGGCTATGAAGTTATTCTGATGCAAGGGGAAGGCTTTGAACTGCAACTGATTCACTACATTAAGACCTACTGGCACTGGCTATTTTTCGGTCTGTCCCTGTGGGTCGGAACCTGTTGGACACTCAACAAATTAAAATTGTTTACGACGGATTTGAAACTTACCTATCGCTTTATTGTAATGGTTCTCGTCACACCGCTTGTTATCATAGGCATTCGGGGAGGATTTCAATTGAAACCCATTCACATTACTGACGCAGGGGAGTTCGTCAAGCCCACCTGTGCACCTTTAGCCATCAATGGAGTTTTTTCCTTTGTTAAGTCTTTTGAAGGGACGCCCGCCGAATGGTATGTTGACATAACCGATTCACAGGCTTGCCACTGCTTCAAGCCGTTCAGAACACCTCATTTAGTTGATAGTCCAAGAACAAAACATCCGAACATTATTATTCTCATCATTGAAGGCTATTCCCGTGAATTCTCTATTATGGGAAGCCACATTGCCAACAGACCGTCCATGACACCATTCCTTGACTCGCTCGCCCTACATAACGCCTCTTTCGTTAACTATTTTGCTAATGCACGCAGGACAATGGATGGCGTCGTCGCAATAGTCTCTGGAATACCTGCCCTCATGCGGGGAACATACATCTATTCTAATTATGTGTCGCCTTACCACATCGCACTGCCTCAAATCCTTGAAAAATATGGCTATAAGACATACTTCTTCCTTGGCAGTTTCCTCGGAACAATGGGAATATATCAATACTCAACCCTCGTCGGATTTGATAGATACTATTCCATGGAAGACTATCCCGACCAATCACATTTTGACGGCACATGGGGAATCTACGACCACCTTTATCTCAAATGGGTAGCACAAGTCTTGGACACATTGCCCAAACCATTCTTTACTACAATTTTGACTATCTCATCACATCACCCTTATAAAATTCCAGATTCATTGGTTAGCAAACTCAACGAACCAGATGAAATTTTACGGTCTTTCAAATATGCGGATTATTCCGTGAAGCAGTTTTTTAGAGAACTGAATCGGCTTGGAATCCTTAACAGTTCAATAATAATAATCACTTGCGACCATCCAGTACCGCCCTACAGCGAACAATTTGCCAATAGGTTGGGCGTCTTCGCAGGAAACCTAATCCTCGTCAATACGCCTCTTAAAGGAGTTGATTCATCACGGATAGTTCAACAGATAGACTTGTTCCCGACTGTTCTTGACCTTGTGGGAGTCCCAGACACAGTGTTTTCAATCGGAATTTCCCTTTTTGATACTGTTCGTCCCAGATTCGCTATAACCTATTATGAACCGTTATGGCAGTGGATAGCCGACTCAATCTTGATTTCCTATGATAACAAAAAGTTTGTGTGCAATAAAATTTCCTTAGAGACCTTAACGATTGGCAAAGAAGTGCCATGTCCAGAGCAAGAAATTTGCCGATTTAAAGCCACTTTGCACTTCTTGAAAAAATATCTTGAAAATCCCATTGATGCTACACGTAATCTGGAATCCACATGCAGGTAAGGGAAGGGCTTATAAAATAGTTGAAAAACTAAAGCGACAGTTTCCAGATGCCCAATTCTGGAAAAGCACGCATAGAGAAGCCATACAGCCCATCCTTGAAGAAATATCTTCCCTTAGTCCAACTCTTATTATGATAGTTGGCGGAGATGGAACAATCAATTCCCTTGCTTATCACACTGAATTGCTCACCTGCCCAGTTGTTCCAGTCCCAGTGGGCAGTGGAAACGGCATTGCCCATCAATTGGGAATCAGAACCCTTGAAGATTCCATCAGGGCAGTGAAAGAGGGAAGCCTATGCAAATGGCACCTTATTGAGACAAATCAAGACATAAAAGGGTTTAACATTTTGGGAAGTGGGTTCACTGGGTTCGTTGCCCATAAGTTCGCTACCACACACCGTGGATTAAGTGGATACGTCAAAGCATTCTTCAAAACAATTACGTTCCCTGAACATGAATATGAGGTAAACGGCGTTGTGGAACGGGCTTGGGACGTCAGTTTCGTCAGGGGCAGGGAATGGGGCAATTCAGTGGTTATCCATCCTGAAGCCAATGGTTGCTCGGATGATGCTTTTGCCGTATCGCTCAGGAAACCTTCCCTTTTCGCTATCCCTTATCATTTCTTCTTGTTGCTTGCAAAACACCATCAAAAGTCCCAGTTATGGCAAGCAGTTAAGACGAATAGGCTTGTTCTAACTGCGGGCAGTGAGTTTGGACACATAGATGGCGAACCTGTCAAATTATCTTTCCCGCTCATCGCTTGGAAATCAACTAAATTCGTGCTTTTCAAGAAATTGTGAAACTCTTATTGGAATTTTGTCGTTAAATCATAATGCGTGGCATTTGCCACTTTGGAACAGAATTTGTAACTTTAACTTTGAAAATCAAGTGCCTATAAGGGAGAGCCATCACGCCTGAAATTTTGGAACAATGAGGAAGGACAGGTTAAGCAAGGAGGAAGTGATGGCTCTCGTACAACGTGTTGCCCAAGGAGACAACGAAGCATTCGCAACACTCTACCAACATTACTACGAACCTTTACTGTCTTACATGAAGTCTTTCATCAATGATGAGATGCTCGCCGAAGACATGACCCAAGACACTTTCATCAAAGCACAAAACAAAATAATGAAAGGACAGTATCAGGAAAGAGGCAGGTTCTTCCAATGGTTATGTCAGGTCGGCAGAAATATGTATATAGACCACTATCGCAGAAAGAAGGTCAGGGGAGTGGGTCCAATGCCCGCTTGGACAGAGGAAGACACCAGAGACACGTTCTTCGCCACGGACGAAGGGCGGGCAGACTTCTACATTGAAGAAAAGGAAACCAAAGAACTCATACGGGAATTGCTCAGTCAACTGCCCGAAGACCAACGGAAAGTGGTTGAAATGAAAATCTATGAAGGGCTCACTTTCAGGGAAATAGCCGAAAAAACAGGAGTCAATATAAACACAACCCTTGGTAGAATGCGATATGCCCTTGAAAAAATGCGTAAGGCAATCAAAAAACGTAAGGAATTCAAGCATATTAAAATTAAAAGCAAATCCCGAAGGGGCAAAAAATAAAACAAATCATCACAGTTTTTATATTGTGCCGTTAGCCATTGTGTATATAATTTTTTCATAGTAGGTTTTGCCTTCGTTTCTTCCTCATTGTTCCTTAATAAATCTTATTCCCAACTATCCTCTACACACAGTGTCCTTGTAGTTTTTTAAAAACCACAATGTACACAGAGTTCGGCACAGTGTACACAGAGTATTGAAGAGCAACGAATTTAATAAAAACTCTGTGGGACTCGTATGTTGCATTTAATGATGACTGTACTAACTTTAGGAGACATGAACCTAAAAATGGTGGGAGGT
>JAADEI010000125.1 GCA_013153515.1 Chlorobiota bacterium
AGGTAAAAATAGTTGACGAGAACACAGGTCGGATACTTGAAGGCAGGAGATATTCCGAAGGGCTTCACCAAGCCATTGAAGCAAAAGAAAATGTTAAGGTTGAAGGGGACACGCAGACCTATGCTACCATCACACTGCAGAACTACTTCCGAATGTATCACAAGTTGGCGGGAATGACGGGCACCGCCGAAACAGAAGCAGCAGAATTCTGGGAAATATACAATCTGGACGTGGTCGTCATCCCTACACATAAGCCAGTTATCAGGGAAGACAAAGAAGACCTTGTCTTCAAAACAAAACGGGAGAAATACAATGCCATCATAGAGGAGATTGAACGCCTACACAAAGAAGGGAGACCCGTCTTAGTGGGTACAACCAGTGTGGAGGTTTCCGAGTTGCTCAGCCGAATGCTCAAAAGGAAAGGCATTCCACACAACGTATTGAACGCTAAGCATCATCAAAGGGAAGCGGAAATCATTGCTCAGGCAGGACAGAAAGGGGCAGTGACCATAGCCACTAATATGGCAGGTCGTGGTACAGATATTAAACTGGGACCGGGAGTTGCCGAACTGGGAGGCTTAGCGGTTATAGGCACTGAGCACCACGACGCACGACGGATAGATAGGCAGTTAAGGGGACGGGCAGGTAGACAAGGAGACCCAGGCTCAAGCCAATTCTTCGTCAGCCTGGAGGATGACCTGATGCGACTCTTCGGATCGGAAAGAATTGCCAAACTCTTAGACAGGCTCGGCTACAAAGAAGGGGAGCCGCTTCAACACCCTATGATAACACGATCTATTGAACGGGCACAGAAAAAAGTTGAGGAAAACAACTTCGGCATAAGAAAAAGACTTCTGGAATATGATAACGTGATGAACGCTCAGCGGGAAGCCATATATACACGCCGTAAACATGCCCTGTATGGAGACCGGCTCACAGTGGACATTTACAACACATTTAAAGATGTGGCTTATTCAATTATTGAACGCTACAAAGATTTGAACGACTACGAAGGGCTCAAACAAGAAGTTCTGAGAACTTTCTCTATCAACCCACCTTTCTCTGAAGAAGAATTCAGAAACCAGAAGGTTGAGTCACTGGCAGAAAAACTATTTCAAGAAGCCTATTCCACCTATCAACGCAAGAAAAAACAAATGGCAGAGAAACTTTATCCAGCCATCAGGGAACTCTACTTAGCACAGGGAGACAGAGTTAAAAGAGTTATCGTTCCTTTCACCGATGGAATAAGGGTTGTTGAAGGAATTGTGGATCTCAAGAAAGCCTATGACACACAAGGAGAAGAAATAGCTAATGCCTTTGAAAGAGCTATAACCTTAGCACTAATTGATGACTATTGGAAAACTCACCTGAGGGAGATGGATCATCTAAAACAAGCCGTTCAGACAGCAGCCTATGAACAGAAAGACCCATTATTGGTATATAAGTTTGAAGCTTTTGAACTGCTAAAAGACATGCTATACAAAATGAACAAAGACATCACGGCATTTTTAATGAGAGGGGATGTTATGACTGAACGACCGCCTCAACAACAGCAAGCACCTAAACCTCAACCCATCAATATAAAAACAGGGCGGGGCTCTATGCCTGAACCCGCTATGCCAACGCCACCAACACCTCAACCAGTGTCTGTGAATCCACAAGTGGCACGGCAACAACGCCGACCGAGAAGAACCATGCCTCAACACCCAAACATGCCACCACAACCAGTGGAACCAATCCGAAAAGGCAAAAAGATAGGCAGGAATGACCCATGCCCGTGCGGATCAGGGAAAAAATACAAACATTGCCATGGCAGATTCGCATAAAAAAGTGGCTTTCATAACAGGTTCATCAAAGGGAATAGGCAAAAGCCTTGCAGAAATTTTACTTAATAATGGCTTTTTTGTCATAGGCATAGCAAGGCACCAAACAATAAACCACCCCTCCTATTCACACATAGCTCTTGATTTATCCGATGTTAGTGCAGTATTGGAATTTTCCTTTCCGACCTATGAGAGCGTGGAGAAATTAGTTCTTGTGAACAATGCCGCAACTCTCGGACACGTGGCTCACACAGGAGATATTGAAAACAATAGCATTCCCGCAACCATCAATGTAAATCTCACTTCGCCACTTATACTAATTAACAAGTTTGTAGGGACTTATCGTAGTAATAAAGCAGAGAAAGTTATTATCAACATAAGCACTGGAGCGGCTTTCCACCCAGTGGACGGTTGGCTTCTGTATTGCTCTTCCAAAGCAGGTCTTGAAATGGCTACACACGTTGTTAATGAAGATCTGCGAGTAACGGAACAGAAAAATTTTCACGTGTTTTCGGTTCTTCCGGGAATAGTTGACACGGAAATGCAGAGAAAGATAAGGAGCGTGCCTGAAACACATTTTTCAAGAAAACAAGAATTTGTTGAATACAAGCAATCCGGACAATTAAGAGACCCACATGAAGTGGCAGAAAAAATATATGGAATCATAGACAAACCCTATCTTTACAGTGAAGAGACCTTGAGAGTATGAAGTTAGTTGAAGTGAAAACAGGAAGGGACGACCAGAAATTCTGGGAAGTAGCCAGACACATATACAGAGATGACCCAAACTGGTATCCGCCTCTTGACGTTGAAATGAAATCACTATTTCATCCACAGAAAAACCCATTATTCAAACAAGGGGCGAAAGCCAAAAGATGGTACATAGAGTCTGATGGACAGCCCATAGCCCGAATAGCAGCATTCATTAATCCGTCATATCAAAAGACTTACAAGATTGATGTTGGAGGAATAGGTTTTTTTGAATCGCCCAATGACCAAGAGATAGCAAGCCGACTTTTTGAAGTTGCGGAAGATTGGCTACGGGATAATAATCAAATTGCCGTTGATGGACCAATCAATTTCGGGGAAAGGAACAGGTGGTGGGGGCTTCTGGTAGATGGATTTTACCTTCCCACTTATGGAATGGCTTATAATAAGCCATATTACCAAAAACTGTGGGAAAGTGCGGGCTATCAAGAACTCTACAAGCAATTCACTTATGTTAGACCTGTCCACGACAAGTTTCATCCGCGGGTCCTTGCCGCCGCAGAAAAGTTCCATTCAGACCCAAACTTCTCTTTTGAACACTTTTCATGGAAAAACCTTGATAGATACATAAACGCCCTGATACACATTTACACAAAAGCATGGGGTTCCAGACCGGATGCCAGAAAATTAACCTACGAAGAGGTGAAAGCAGAACTCACTCACTACAAATTCTTGATTGACGAAAGATTGCTATGGTTCGCATTCTATAAAAACGAGCCCGCCGCATTCTTCATAATGTTTAGGGACATAACGCCAATCGTCCAGAAACTCAATGGAAAACTAAATTTTATCAACAAATTGAGGTTCTGGTGGCATTTAAAATTCAACCCGCCGAGGAGAATGCTCGCCATTCTCTATGGAGTCATCCCAGAGTTTAAAGCCACTGGACTACTGTATGCCTTAGTGTATGCCGCCGCTCAGGTAATTGTCCCTTCTGGGGACTATGATGAATTGGAGATGTATTGGATTGGGTCGTTCCATCCCGTAATGCACAGAGTGGTTAAATTCTTTGATGCCCAGCACACAAGAACACATATTACCTATCGGAAGATGCTCAAAGAAGGCATGGAATTTATCCCACATCCCACTTTTAAATAAGTAAATAAGCAATGGGGCATATGTTTCGTTTTATTGATATGCGATGGATATGGTTTCTAATGCTTACAATTCCCGCCCTGGGACAATATCACACTTGGGGTATATGGGTCGGAGCAGGTAATTATTCAGGAGAGTTGGAAAGGTTTTCGTTTAACTGGCGACCTGCATTGGGACTTGAATATATGTATCAATGGCATGAATACTATGCCCTTTCAATAACCACTTTTTATAATGAGATTCATGGCAGTGACCTGAGGGGACGGACTCAATGGCGACATGCAAGAAACATTTCTTTTCTTAACAGACAATTCGGCGTCAAAACACTGCTTGTTGTTCACTTTAAAACATACGATTATTTTGCCCAAATGCCAGAGATAATACCGCTCCTCAATGGAGGCATCGGTCTTTTTTACACATCGCCACACACTATCGTTGATAACGAGCTTGTTCCTTTGCGTCCCTATGCCACAGAAGGGCAATATGACCCTGACAGGGCAATCCCTTATCCATACAGTCCTTTGCAAGGAGCCTTTGTTCTTGGAGGAGGGATATGGTGGAGGTTTATGCAAAGATGGTCAATGAGAATTTCTTTTCAATATCATTGGGCATGGACAGACTTCTTGGATGACGTTTCAGGGAAATATCCTGACCCAGGAGTTTTTATCAGATATTCCGCCCAACCGGAAACAGCAATGCTTCTGTCCTATCGCTATAATGACACAATAAATCCATTTACTTTGTGGGAACGCCAACGGGGGTTTCCTTATGAAAAAGACCGTTTTTATTGGGTTCAAATAGGGATCTATTACACGCTATACAGAATTGGATGTCCGTTAACTTTCTAACTTTGTTTGGCATATGATTCAGATAGAAGATATACGGAGAGGAAAGATGCCCACTCACGTGGCTCTGATTATGGATGGCAATGGCAGATGGGCTAAGCAACGTGGACTGCCCAGAACCGAAGGGCACAGAGAGGGAGCCAGTAGAGTGCGAGATATAATAGATGCATGTTTAGACTTAAACATTCCCTTAGTGTCTTTCTTCGCTTTTTCAACGGAGAACTGGCAACGTCCACAAGAAGAAGTGAACATTTTGATGGATTTGCTTTCTCAGTCCCTTGATAAATACACTGATGAAGCGATAGAAAAAGAAATAAAACTGATTGTTTTAGGAGATGTTCAAAAACTTCCCGCCCATGTGAAAAACAGATTAGCAAAAGTCCAAGAAAGGACTAAAAACTTTGAGAGACTAACAGTGGTCTTAGCACTAAACTACAGTGGCAGATGGGACATCTTAGAAGGGGCACGACAGTTGGCTAAGCATGCCAAACAAAATCCAGATTTTGATCCGAACACAATCACAGAAGACATTTTTAGGCAATTCATGCCCGGAGGAAAACTACCTGACCCGGACCTGCTCATCAGAACAAGTGGAGAACTTAGAATCAGCAACTTTTATCTCTGGCAACTGGCTTACACAGAACTCTATTTCACACCTGTTCTCTGGCCTGATTTTGACAAAAATGAGTTTCTGAGGGCAATCGTTGACTGGCAACAACGAGAACGCAGATTCGGAAAAATAAGCGAGCAAATTTCAAGAAATGACTAAAACATTAACAAAAGCAATTATTGGAATTTCCTTTCTTTTCCTGCAAATCCTATATGGACAGACTAGTATTGATTATCGCATCACTAAGAAATATATCGTAGCAGGCATTAAAGTGGAAGGAGCAGAGGACGTGTCGCCAGAATTAGTAAGAGCCCTCATAGGCATAAAAGAAAATGAAGAGATTCAAATTCCCGGGGATGAACTGAGAAACGCAATTAAGCGATTGTGGGAACACGGACTTTTTCACGATGTATCAGTAATTATTGATAGTGTTCATGGAAACAAAGTTTGGTTAACTTTCAAACTGACCAAGCAACCATTAATATCTGGGTTCATAATAAAAGGAGTTTCTAAGGCAGAGGCAGACGACATAGCTGATATATTAGACCAATACAAAGGCAAGTCATACTCGGAAGCAATTAAAGAAAACATACGAGCCTCTGTACTCACCTACTTTGAACATAAAGGATTCCTATTAGCGAAGGTTAATGTTTCTAAGCACTCTTATGATTCAATTCGCAACCAAATAAAATTAAAAATATCAATAGACAAAGGTTTGAAAAGTAGGATAGACCGCATTTTATTCTATGGAAACAAACATTTTTCAGACTACCGACTCAAAGCAAAAATGAAGCATACCAAAGAACACTTTCGTGTATGGATATTTAGACGCCCATCTCTCAAGGAACTTTTCTGTGGGAATCCATACAAGTGTGAAGAATTAAGCTTAGAGCCAACCACCTTATTAGTCAATACTTATAAGTATCTCAGACGGCGTATTAATCCTAACATTTTCGCATCAAGCCAGTTTAATGAAGAAGATTATGAGCGGGATAAGTGGGCGTTACTTAAATTCTATCACTCAAAAGGCTTCCGAAACGCAAGGATAATTAAAGACACTGTTGAATTTACTTACGATGCGGATGTGATAATCAAAATATGGATTTCAGAAGGCAACAAGTACTATTTCCGCAACATAACTTTTGTTGGAAACACTCTATATCCAGATTCAATTTTAGCCCAGAGACTCGGAATTAAAAAGGGAGATGTGTATAACAGAGAACTTTTAGAAAAAAAACTTTATGGAGATCCAGCAGGGTTTGATATCGCTTCCCTATACATGAACAACGGGCATCTGTTTTTTAGTGCCACACCAGTGGAAGTGGCTATAGAAAACGATTCAGTGGATGTCGAAATCAGGATCTACGAAGGTCCTAAGGCATACATTGACCGAGTCACCATTTCAGGGAACACCAAGACTCACGACCACGTAATAAGAAGGGAATTATATACCGACCCGGGAGAGATATTTTCAAGAGACGATGTCGTCAGGTCCCAACGGCAATTGGCAGCACTGGGATACTTTGACCCTGAAAATATGCAGATAAACCCGAAGCCCGACCCACAAAAGGGTAAGGTAGACATTGATTACACTGTCTCGGAACGACCCAGTGACCAAGTGGAGTTAAGTGCCGGCTTTGGAGGCGGAATGGTAGTTGGCAGCTTAGGGTTTATCTTAAATAATTTTTCCCTGCGAGAACTATTACGGGGCGAAGGATGGGATCCTATCCCTTCGGGAGACGGGCAACGGCTCACCATCAGGGCACAATCCAACTACACATATTACCGATCTCTAACTTTCTCATTCACGGAACCGTGGTTCGGCGGCAAAAAACCACATTCCTTTACGATCGCTGCCTATGTGAACCAGATAACTAACGGGAAGAAACCAGACGAAGCAGGGTTCTCAGAGCAATTAACGTGGGGGGGCACCCTCAGTTGGGGATTCCGACTTCACTGGCCAGATGACTATTTCTCTTTATTCACATCTCTTGAATACCAGAAAATCAAACTCACAAACTCAAACTTCTTCGGATTCTTCACAGATGGTTCAACAAATAATCTTTTCACGGAATTCAAGATAGTAAGGAATTCCGTTGACCAGCCCATATATCCCAGACAAGGTTCACAATTCACGCTAACCACCCGATTCACACCACCCTACTCTTTTCTGTTTCAGCCCGGACAGTTCAACGACCCACTGGCAACTTCCATCCAAGACAAATTCAAATGGCTTGAATACTACAAACTCAAATTTGACGCAGAGTGGTATCTGCCCGTATCCAAAAACAGAAAACTTGTTCTCAAAAGTCGCTACAGCATTGGATACTTAGGATTCTATAACAACGCATTCAAAGACATGCCTTTTGAACGTTTTGAACTGGGGGGAGATGGACTGTCCAACTTCGCTTATTACGGAAAAGAAATTGTCTCTTTGAGGGGCTATGACCCATTCGTCCTATTCGGAACCGCCTTTCATAAGGTTTCCTTTGAACTCAGATATCCCGTTACACTAAGTCCAATGTCAACTATTTATGTCCTTGCATTCTTGGACGGCGGCATGGCTTGGACAGATGCTGCAAACATAAACCTGCTTGATTTCAAGCGGTCGGCAGGGATAGGCGTCCGGTTCCTGCTTCCAATGGTTGGCTTGATGGGCTTTGATTTTGGCATAGGCTTTGATAAAGGGTTGTTACCACCGGAACGATGGGGAGACTACTTTAAGGCGCCCTACACACGGGTAAACGTCGTTCTGGGATTTGAACCTTATTAACACGTTAAAACTGAAAGTCATGAGAAAAACGATGATTAGGCTAATGGGGCTTGTCATTGGAATGATTGCCTTTTTCACCAGCACAGATGTTTTCGCTCAAAAAGTCGCAGTAATTGATTCCAGAAAGATTCTTGAAAGCATGCCTGAATACAAGGAGGTTCAGAAGAAACTGGATAGCATAGCAACAGTCTGGAGAAAAGAAATAGATAGCCTATACAGAGTCATTGACCAGAAATGGAGGCAATACAGGGACGAACGACACCTGCTCACAGAACAAATGAGGAAACAGAAGGAGCAGGAAATCATTGAACTTGAAAAGATGGTTAGAAGGAAACAGCGGGAGTATTTTGGTCCGGATGGGCAATTCGCAAAGAAACAACGAGAACTGATGGAGCCAATTAATGAAAAGGTCTATAATGCCGTTCGGACAGTAGCACGCAGACTCAGATACGGCATTGTGTTAGACAAAGCCACTGGTCCAACAGTCTATTTCGTTGAAAGCAGATATGACATTACAGACGAAGTGATTCAAGAACTGGAAAAATCTAAATCGGGGTCTTCTAAATGAGGCGAGGAAACATTCTCAAGGAAATAGCCATTGAGAAGATTGTCTATGGAGGCAAAGGCTTAGGGTTCCTTAATGGCAAGGCGGTATTGGTCAGTGGGGCAGTGCCCGGCGAAATAGTTGATGTCAAAGTCAAAAAGGTAAAGAAAGACTATATTGAAGGGACAGTTTTCAGATGGATAAAGAAAGCAGACTATCGCACCCAAGCGTTCTGTCAACACTTCGGGACCTGTGGCGGATGCCTATGGCAAGACATTCCCTATGAAAAACAATTGGAACTGAAATATGCCATGGTTCTGGATGCTTATCAGCACGTTGGCAAATGGCAAGACCCACCAATCAAAACAACAATCCCTTCACCGAAAGACAAATATTTCAGGAACAAACTGGAATATAGCATTACACAAGTGAGAGATAAAGTGGTCATCGGGTTCCACAAACGAGGGTCTTGGGAGGAAGTCGTTGACATTCAGCAATGCTACCTGCAACCAGACATATCAGACAAAATCAGGAATGGACTAAGGGAAGTCCTTAATAGAGAAGGCATTCCGGGATATAATCCTGTTACTCATGAGGGTTTGGCTCGTTCGCTAATTATTAGATTGACACGCATCGGACAGATAATGGTCATTGTAGTGTTCAAACGGGAACATCACCCGTCCATTGAACCAGTAATGAAATTTCTCAAGACAGAATTTCCAGAAATAACTTCTCTTTATTATGCAATTAATCCGAAGTTGAACGACAGTTTAGCCTATGGCGTAGGATTTAAACTTGTCCACGGAACACCATATATTGAGGAAGAACTGCTTGGACTCAGGTTCCGCATAAGCCCGCAATCCTTTTTCCAAACAAACCTTTATCAAACCGAAACATTGTATAAAACGGCGTTATCATTCGCTAACTTGCAAGGGTCTGAACTGGTCTATGACTTATATTGTGGCACTGGAACATTGAGCCTGTTGGCTTCCAAACAAGCAAAGAAAGTAGTGGGAATAGAGATTGTGGAACAAGCAATAGAAAAAGCAAAAGAAAATGCCGAGTTAAACAACATATCTAACGCAGTGTTCTATGTCGGAGACGTCAGGAAGAAAATAAATGAAATCATTGAGCGGGAAGGCAAGCCAGACGTTATAATCACCAATCCAGCACGGGCAGGCATGCACAAAGACGTGGTTAAAACAATTGCTTCTGTGAAACCCAAGCGAATAGTGTATGTTAGTTGCAATCCAGTTACGCAAGCCCGAGACATACGTATGCTTGTTGACATGGCTAACTATGAACTGAAAGTCGTTCAACCAGTGGACATGTTCCCACATACACCACACATTGAGACGGTTTCTCTTCTGGAATTAGAATAATTAGAACACAGTGTTTCACAGAGTAAAAACAGAGTTACACAGAGTTTTTATTAAGTCTTTAAGTTCTTTTCAATACTCTGTGTCCATAGTGGTTCAAAAAAAAAGGAACTCTGTGCGACACTGTTGACTTAACGCATAAGAATCTGTATTGCCTATGCCTTCAACCATTTGAGGATGGTTCTGAGGGTTGGTCTGGAACCAGTGTATAGCAAGCCAATCCTGAACAGTTTACCCACTATCCAGAACGCTATTGCCACAGTGCCATATAACAACACAAGGGAAAGGACTATTTCCCAGAGGGCAGGCGAAAACGGTAATCTGGCGGGCATCACGACAGGAGCGGTGAAAGGCACATAAGACAAAATGCTAACTACCGTAGCCTGTGGATTAACAGAGAGAAGATTTATAACAACTATTGTTCCGCCGATGATGGGTAACATTATAGGGAAAGTGAACACTGAGGCTTCCCGAGTGTCATTAACAAGGGCACCGACACCAGCAAACAACGTAATATAAAGCAACATTCCACCAAGCATATACAAAACAATAAGCACTATCATTAAAGGCAATGGCATTTCAATAACTGTTTCAAGCATTGCGACTATACCACTTAAATTATCGCCAGCACCCGTGGGAACTAAACCACCCAGTGCATTGAACTGCTTGATAATTATCAATCCTGTTAGAACCCAAACTGTTAACTGAGTGAATCCAACAAGAATAATTGAGAGAATTTTGCCAGTTAATAGGATTGATGATGGCATTGAAGAAAGCAGTAATTCCACCACCCGCCTTTGTTTCTCTTCAACAATAGCATTCATCACCGCATTGCCATACATTATCAAAAGCACATAAGTGATTATGGTTACTACGAAAGCAATGGCAAACACGAGGAAATACGTTAGTTTATCGCCCGATGACACATTAACAATCACTTTGGGCACCTTAGCCATTATGGAATCAATTTGAACGCCTTGGTTTACAAATGTGTATTTCTCAGAGGCTTTCGTTAGTGCTTCTCTAATGTCAGATAGGGTTTCTGGCGATGGCATCTCTTCGCTTTCAACGGTAGCAAAAATCAGACTGTCGCCTGCCCAGTCAACCCTAAGCACATATTTGCCTATTGACGTGTCTGCACAATCACATTTATTGAAACTTATGTTGTCTTTGTTTTCTATGAACTGGCTAATTCCAGTCCTGTCAACAACACACACTTCAATTTTCTCTTCGCCTATGCTTTTCACCTGCGTACTTATCCATCCAATCCCTATGATAATTAAAGGCAGGACGAAAGTGGCTATCCAAAAACTCTTCTTCTTAACGTCCTTTATGTATTCAAACGCCAGAACTATCAACAGTTTCCTCATCCTTAGCCTTTACAAGATTAACAAAAATGTCTTCAAGAGATGGCTCAACGGGTTCAACTTCATAAATTTTAATCCCTTGATTTATCAGTGTTTCTAAGAGTTCAGGGATTTGCGAATGATTCCATACAACAACTATTTCCCACAAGCCGTCTCCACCAAATGTGGACTTCACTACCTGAATAGCAGGGTCTTCAAACAGTCTATCTACTCTTAATCTGACAAGTGGACGTGCCCATTTCCTTTTCACTTCTTTGATTTCTCCTTGTTGCAAAACCTTCCCTTTATTAATGAAGATTATATGAGAACACAGGTCTTCCACCTGTTCCATTCTGTGAGTGGATAGTATGATTGTTGTTCCAGTGCTATTAATTTCCCTAATTAAGCCTTTAATGAGTTGAAGGTTAACAGGGTCAAAGCCAGTGAACGGTTCGTCAAGGATTAGCAATCGTGGTTGATGGACAACGCTAACTACAAACTGAACTTTCTGTTGCATTCCCTTTGATAGGTCGCCAACGTTCCTGTCCCACCAATCCAAAGCATTGAGTTTTTCAAGCCATTGTCTTGCCTGTCGCTTAGCCTCCGTCCTGCTTAGACCTTTTAGCATTCCAAAGTAAACAATCTGGTTGCCTACAGTTATTTTAGGATACAGACCTCTTTCTTCGGGCAAATAGCCAATGAGTTTATTATGTTTTCTTGTTAGTGGTTCATCATAGAAAAACACCTGTCCATCGGTCGGTTCAAGGATATTATTTACTATTCTTATAAACGTTGTTTTCCCTGA
>JAADEI010000097.1 GCA_013153515.1 Chlorobiota bacterium
TAAGAGCCAGCGACGGGGATTGAACCCGTGACCTCCGCCTTACCAAGGCGGCGCTCTGCCACTGAGCTACGCTGGCATGCGTTCTTAAAAAACGCTATCTACCGTTAAAAAAGTTTCCTATATTGAGCAATAGCGATTTACACAATAGAAGCAGTGGCGGAATACTCCCGTGGAAATTTTTCGTCCAGTCGCTTCCTGAAATAAGGGGTTTGTTCCATAACAAGATGCCACCTCCATGCATCAACAACCATTTCTTTCACTTTTCTCTTGGGTTTCCATCCGAGGACTCGTTCTGCTTTTTCTCCGGAGGCATAGACGGCTGCTACATCTCCCTTCCGACGTGGACCAAAGGAGTAAGGAACTGCTATGCCATTGTATTCCTCAAATGCTTTAATGATTTCCAGAACTGTTAGTCCATCTCCAGTTCCCAAGTTGAAAACTTCATAAACAGGTTCATTTTCTATTAGCCATTTCATAGCCAACACATGTGCCTCTGCCAAATCCATAATGTGGATGTAGTCTCTAATTGGAGTGCCGTCCCGTGTGGGGTAGTCGTTGCCGAAGATAGTGATTTGAGGTAGTCTACCTGCAACAGCTAGGTTAATCCTTGGGAAAAGGTTTTCTGGTTCGCCAACCAAAGCCTCTCCTATTTTATAAGTGGGATGAGCACCAACTGGGTTGAAATATCTCAACGAAACCACTTTAAGTTTGCCTTCATAAACAGCCAAGTCCTTTAAGATATGTTCGGCGATTTGTTTCGTTCGGGCATAGGGCGATTCAGCCTCCTCAAAAGGCATCTCTTCCGTAACGGGCAAGGACTTAGCATTGCCATAAACAGAACAAGAAGAAGAAAACAGAAAATATCTAATTGACGTTTTCTCTATTGCTTTCAACAAATTAAGCAACCCAATCACATTATTATAAAAATAATCCATTGGTTTCCTGACTGATTCAGAAACATATTTATATGCGGCGAAATGCACCACTCCAATGGCGTCTGAATGTTTTTCAATGGCTTGTCTGGTGGACTCCCAATCCCTTAAATCAACCTCTTCAAGGGGAATTTCCCGCCCCACTATTTCTTGAACTCTATTCCATATTTCACGGTCTGCTCTCTCCATATTATCTAAACAAATAATATCGTATCCTGACTTAGCTAATTCAACGACGGTGTGTGAGCCTATGTATCCAGAGCCGCCTGTAACGATTATTTTTTCTTGCATATAGCGAACAAAATTTAGATAAATAACGTATTATAAATAGACGACAGTATAACCTTTGAACCATGCTTAAAGATATTGATTTCCCCATTGGAAGGGATGTTGAGGTGTTTGCCGTAGAGATTGAAGAAAGGGGCGATGGCAGATGGTGGAAAGTCTTTATTCACAACAAAGGGGACAAACCATTAAAGAACGTATTGATTTCTTCAGTTGCTTATGATGAATTTGGACGGCGGAAAACTCAAATTTTTAGATACCATATCGACCTATTGGAAAGCAGGGAATATGCCCCGTTGGATATATTAACGCCCCAACTTCAATCCCTGCTTAATGAATATTTCATTTCCTATTGGCAAGAAGGGGTTCTCTATGAGCGCCGACTCACTTTCCCATCTCATCATTTCCTCAAAGACAATGAAGTGGACATCCCTGTTCTGGGGATTAAGGGGATTTTTGCAATATGAGTGATTCTGGAATCATAACGGGAAGGTTTTCTGTGTCCAAGTTAGAAGAGGGGCAACGATTGGATAAGTATCTGACCAACGTTCTGGGGTTCCTATCCAGACAGAAGTTACAAAAG
Organism: Chlorobiota bacterium; assembly: GCA_013153515.1. Lineage (GTDB taxonomy): Bacteria > Bacteroidota > Bacteroidia > JAADEI01 > JAADEI01 > JAADEI01. The sequence goes on from JAADEI010000097.1 coordinate 1,801, forward strand.
GCTCTTAGGCACGGAACAGTGAAAGTGAACGACAAGCCTGTTAAGAAGTCATACAAGTTGAAAGCTAATGACATTGTGGAAGTAGAAATTCCTGTAATCAGGGAGAGCAGACCAGATCTTGTTCCCGAAGACATACCGATTGAGGTGGTTTATGAGGACCCTTATTTGGTTGTTATAAACAAACCACCTGGGTTAGTTGTCCATCCTGCTCCCGGCAACTGGTCCGGAACCCTTGTGAATGCTTTACTACACAGATACGGCAATTTAGAAGTTGGAGATTCGGAGCGTCCTGGCATAGTCCATAGATTAGATAAAGACACTTCTGGTTTAATGGTGGTTGCTTTAACCGAAAAGTCTTTGATAGGGTTGGCTACTCAACTTGCTCAAAGAAGTGTCAAGAGAAGATATAAAGCGTTAGTTTGGGGAACCCCACACCCTCCTAAAGGCACAATAAATGCACCGATTGGCAGGGACCCCAAACACAGAGAACGATTCACCGTTATCCCCTCTGGGAAAGAAGCCATTACGCGCTATGAAGTGCTTGAAACAATAAATAAGCATTGGTCTCTTGTTGAATGCCGTCTTGAAACAGGCAGGACCCACCAGATCAGGGTTCATATGAGGCACATTGGACATCCCATCTTCGGGGATCCAGTGTATGGAGGGACTAAAATCAAGAGCGTTCCTCTGAGAAAGCAGGGGGAGGTAAAAGAAGTTTTGAATGCATTGGGACGCCAAGCCCTCCACGCATATCTCCTGTCTTTTCAACACCCCATTACTGGAAGACATATGTCATTTGAAATTCCTTTATATCAGGACATTCAAGAGGCAATGAATAAGTTAAAAACTCTTTTTGTGTGAGATGTTTATCTTGGATTCGCAGTACATACAAGCACATGAAAAAACCTCCCAAAACGTGCCACATATTGCATTTGCTCCCGGCATTATTAAAGCTTAATTCCTGGAACCCTCTTTAATGTTGAATTGTTTAAGGTTATGCAGGACGGGGCGTAGCGTAGCCCGGTTAGCGCGCTGGCCTGGGGGGCCAGAGGTCGCCGGTTCGAATCCGGCCGCCCCGACAGAACAACTGTTACACCCTAATTCCTTTATTGTGTATCTTAGTTTATAAACTATCAAGCATTATGCGAATAATTATTACCTTCTCACCTTTAAAAGATTCAATCTGCTTGCCTATCAATCACCAAGAAATCATTCAAGGGTTAATCTATCAGCATTTAGATCCAGGCATAGCCGAATTTTTACACAATGAAGGATTTGCATATAAAAAACGGAAATTTAAGTTGTTTACTTTTTCCAGATTAATGGGCAAGGTAAGACGAAAAGGGAATACATTTACATTTCAAGGAAACATTAAGTTGGTTGTTTCGTCTATTCACCTGCCAACTGTTAAATCTCTCGCCACAAATCTAATAAAACAAGAGGAGATTCAAATTGGGACTAATAAAGTACAGATAAAAAGTATTGAAGTTGAAAAAGAACCAGCATTTAATAAAGAGGTAATTATCCGAATGCTTTCCCCCGTTACTGTATATAGCACACTTTCTTCCCCAGGCGGAAAGAAAAAAACATATTTTTACAACCCATACGAACGTGAATTTGAAGAATTAATAGCACAGAACATAATTCATAAGTTTTTAGCTTATTATGGCATACATCCCCAAGAACAAACAATAGCTATTGAACCGCTCAACGTGTCAATTAAAAACCAAAAACTGATCAAATATAAAGCTACAATTATAAAGGGATGGATGGGCAAATACAAACTTTCTGGGTCCCCGGAACTACTTAAAATTGCTTACTACACTGGGATTGGCTCAAAAAACTCACAGGGCTTTGGATGTTTTGAAATCATTAACATGAACGAATAAGCATTAAACATTTACATACGGGAACATTTTGAGTTTTCGTTTCGTTGCAAAGCATGAATACCTAAAACATTACTTATATGTTAAATGCGGTATATGAACTAGGGTTGTTGAGCGACGTGCAAGCTTCCCCTCAGGAGATGTACGCCAAAGACAAGGGCAGTAAGGTGCTGTTCATCAATTTCAAAACCTCTGATGAAGGACATACCGAGTGGGATGTGGACATTGAAGATTTTGACATTTATAAAGCTTCGGAAAAATACTTATATGACCCGAATATGGGAAAGGGGCAAGAGCCCAATATAATGCCGACCATGAGTTTCGAAAAAACACAAGAGGAAACCAAACAGTCTGTGACTAAAGGCATAAAGAAAGTGTTATCATGGCTATCTAAGGGAGAAGGGATTCCTCAAGAAGTACAAATAGCAATGAAAAAACTAGAAGATGAGCAAGATGAGCTGGCAGAAAATATAGCAGAAAAAGCGGTTGATATTGCCCCCAACAAAAAAACAAAACTAAAATTAAGCATAAAGATCAACGGCAAATATGTTGGCGAATACGACCGATTAAAAAGGGTTTTCCAAAAGCTGGCGAGAAAGAGAATTTCAGGAAATCTTCACAAGGGAACCTGTGCATTTTGTGGGGAAACAAAGGACAATATAATAGAGAAAGCGTCGGGTGTTTACAGGTTTTACACTGTTGATAAATTAGGCTTCGTGCCCAAACTTACTGAAAAAGAAGCGTGGAAGACATTTCCCGTTTGTGCTGATTGCTATATGGTTTTTAAAAAAGCAAAGGAAGAGATCATTGAACCATTGTTGAAATATAAGTTTTATGGAGTGTCTTATTATGTAATCCCTGAAATTGTGTCCAAAGATGAGGTCGGCAAGGAGGAACTACGAGAAATTTTAAATGAAATTAAAGGGCATAGGAATGAGAAACTTTCTGACAAATATAAGCGACTTTTGACCTCTAATGAAGAAGAAATCTTTGACATTCTTGGCGATAAACAAAAGTTAGTTTATCATTTGCTTTTTATAAAGAAAGAGAGCAGTGCAGAAAAAATTGTTTTACTAATTGAAGATGTTCCACCTCGCCGCATCCAACAACTCTTTGACGCAAAAGAAAAGGTTGAAAATGTATTTCATAACGAGAAGTTTAATGTAGAGTATCACTTAGGGCATCAAAAGAAGTTCTTTGGAGATGATGTTTCAAAAGACAAAACCTTTTTTGAATTAATTGATGCCATTTTTAAGGGAAGACAAGTTGATTTTGAGTTTTTACTACATAGGTTTATGCTAAAGATTCGCTCTGCCATATTGCAAAATGGTGGTTTGTGGAAGAGAGAAAAAAGCAAAGGAACAGGAAGCAGTGCATCACCTCAATCATTGATTCTCTCTGCCTTAATGAACATTTTCTTTTTAAAAGAACTTAGCTTAATTTCACTAAACCAACTAAATCCTTTGATCATGAATGGGAAGTTAGATTCATACTTTCAGAAGTATGGTGATATGTTCAATGACCCTGTTAGGAGAGGTCTTTTCTTATTAGGGGCCTTAACACAATACTTGATGTTAAGGCAGCAGCACGACAGAGGAAGTGCACCCTTTTTAAAGAAGCTTAAGGGTTTTAAAATGAACAAACAAGACTTTCTGGGCTTGCTCCCACAGATAGAGAATAAATTAGCAGCTTACGGATGGAACTCCAAGTTTACTCAAACACTAAAAGAAGAGATTGCGAAGAATCTGCTTCAAGCAAACAACTGGGACATGTCAATTGACGAGATGAATTTCTTGTTCACTGCTGGAATGTACCTATACGATGACCTAAAAAACTTTTTGAAAGCAGAGGAACAACAGGAACAAATTGTTTAACCCATTAAATCATGAACTCATGGCGAATACAATAAAGAACAAGTCGGAATTGCTTTTGCTCTACGATGTTACTAATGCTAATCCGAACGGTGACCCGTTGGATGAGAATAAACCCAGAATGGATGAGAAAACGGGGATAAATCTCGTTACAGATGTGCGGCTAAAACGATTTATTAGAGACTACTTGCATCTTGTGAAGGGACATGAAATTTTTGTTATAGAAAAAACAGATGAAAAAGGAAATGTCTACGATGCAAAGAAACGAGCAAAAGATTTTGATGATGATCCAGATAAAATTCTTGAGGAATGCATTGATATTCGCTTGTTCGGAGGAGTAATCCCTATTTCTATTGACAAGAAAAAGGATTCAAGCATCACTTTCACTGGTCCAGTACAATTTAAAATGGGGCATTCGCTCCATAGAGTAGAACCCGTTTTAATTCAAGGAACCGGGGCATTTGCATCAAAGGAAGGACGTCAACAAAAGACTTTCCGTGAAGAATGGATTGTGCCCTATTCGTTCATAGCCTTTTATGGCATTGTTAATCAAAATGCTGCCAAGGATACTGGTTTAACAGAAGATGATGTAGAGGAATTATTGGAAGGAATGTGGGAAGGGGTTAAAGAAAGCAGTATTACGAGGTCTAAGTTTGGGCATGTCCCACGACTGTTGATGCAAATTGTTTATAAAGAAGGTGAAAATTTCTATATTGGTGAATTAGACAAGAAATTAGAGCTAAAGTCGGATAAGAGAGATGAAGAAATTCGTGATGTTTCCGACTTCACACTGGACATTACTAACTTGATAGAGGACATAAAAAAACATCGCGACAAAATTGACAAAATAAGGTTTAAGGTTGATGAAAGACTGCAATTGGAATACAACGGGGAACCAACCACCTTGCCGGAAGCACTGAAAGAAATTAGTATTGTTTCAGAGCTAATCCAAGTTTAACCTCTGACGACCATGAGAGTTGTTGTTTTTGATGTATGGGGGGACTTTGCCCATTTTAGAAAATTTTACACCACTACGTCCCCCCTTTCTTTCCCCTTCCCGCCCCCGCCTACGGTGGCTGGATTGCTCGGAGCAATATATGGAACGTCCAAGTTAAATGGGCATTTGCTTATTAACAAATACCTTGAAGTTTTCGGATATGACAAATGCAAAATTGCAGTTAGAATAATAAATCCGATTGAAAAAATAAGACAATCCATTAATTTGCTTGACACTAAAAGCTCCCCCAACAACTTTAGAACCCAAATAAAAACTGAATTTATTAGAAATCCTAAATACAGGCTCTATGTCTCACATGAAGACGACGAAATAATGACAAATCTTGAGAAAAAACTGAAAAATCACGCCCCTGTTTATTCAGTGTCCTTAGGGCTTGCCTATCTGCTAGCAAATTTTCAATATGTGGACACTTTTGCGGGCGAGCCAGTGAGGGCAAACGACTACGAAGAAATTTCCTCCATAATTCCACTGTCCAAGATTGACGATGTAGACATAGAACGAGCAGAAAAAATCTTCAGGGAAAAGATTCCTGTTCACATGACACCAGAGCGAGTCGTAAAAAAATATGAATTTGTAGTTTTCAACCCAGATGGCAAGCCTCTTTCAGTCAAATCAGAAAACATATTGCGACTGGACAATGGCGAGAAAATCATCTTCTTCTGAACTCTATTCCCATCCAAACAGGCTGTTAGAGGACCATTTGATCGGTGTGAAGAGCCTTGCTCTGCAGTTTTTATCTGAAAAACCTAAGAAGTGGCAAAAGAAATTGGAGCCTATACTTCTTATTGCAAGCCTCACGCACGATATTGCTAAAGCAACAAACTTCTTCCAAGAATATCTACACGAAACAGATGAAAAGAAAAAGCAATCGCTAAAGAACAAGCCAGAGACCAGACATAGCCATCTGTCCGCAATAGTCGGGTACTATGTGGCAAGGAAGTCTTTTCCAGAAGATGATTTGTTGAATCCATTTTTCACGTATGTAATCATCAGACGGCATCATGGCGATTTATTAAACATAGATGATGAAAGAAAATTCATGATTAGTGAGGAAGATGAAAAAGTGTTTGAGAAACAGATAGAAAACATAGACGAAAACAGATTTCAGATTTTAGCTCAGAAACTCAATGAGGCTGGTTTGAAAATCTTATTGACCAAGGAAGATTTAAAAAATGCTATAAATCAGATAAGAAAAGACAAACCGCAGTTGAGAGGGCTTATTAAAAATCAAATTCATAAAATTAAAAATCAAATTCATAAAGGAAAACATATTAAATGTTATTTTCTTTTAAACCTTGCATACTCTATTTTGCTTGATGCTGATAAAACAGACGTTACTATTGGCGATAATCTTCCGCCACGTGTGAAGCTGCCAAAAGATATGGTTGATAATTACAAAAGCAAAAAATTTGGTTCATTGCCTAAAACTCTTATTAACCAATTGCGAGAAGAAGCATATCAGGAAACTCACGAGGCGCTGAGTAAATTGCCTGACGGTCAGAGGATTTTATCTTTAACATTGCCTACTGGACTAGGGAAAACTTTGCTTTCGCTATCACTTGCCCTGAACCTGCGAGATAAATTAGGAAACAAACACAGAATTATCTATTCCTTGCCCTTTATGAGCATTATTGACCAGAACTATAAAGTCTTTGAGGATGTCCTTAAGAGCAATGACGTTAATCCTACGAGCAACGTGCTTTTAAAACACCATCATCTTAGTGAAGTGTTTTATAAATCAAGCGATGATAATGAGTTTGAACCTGACCAAGCGAAGATACTCATTGAAGGATGGAATTCAGAAATTATTGTTACGTCTTTTGTGCAATTGTTTCATACCATCATTTCCTATAAGAATAGGACTACGCGGAAGTTTCATCGTCTCGCCAAGTCAATCATTATCCTTGATGAGGTTCAATCAATCCCTGTTAAATACTGGGATTTGGTCAATAAAACTCTTTCATTTATCGCAAATGAGCTTGACTCATACATTATTTTATCTACTGCCACGCAACCTATGATTTTTGAACCCACACAAACTTATCCTTTAGTAGATTCCTCAAAGTATTTCAATCAATTGAACAGGATTTCATTGCGACCTAAGACTGATGTTAACAATTTTGATGAACTAATAAGCACCTTCAAACCAGAAATAAATGGAGGTAGGTCAGTTCTATTTATTTTGAATACTATCAATTCCGCAAAAGATTTATATAAAGTATTAAAAGATGAGTTTCCTAATGATAAGCCTGTTTTTCTTTCTTCACACATAATTCCCAAACATCGGATTCAGATTATAGAAAACATAAGGTCAGGGAAACATAAGATTGCAGTAACTACGCAGTTAGTTGAGGCGGGCGTGGACATAGATTTTGACGTTGTGGTTAGGGACCTCGCTCCAATTGATTCAATCATCCAATCTGCTGGCAGATGCAACAGGCATGGGCTAAGAGCTGGAGTAACTTACGTGGTTCACTTGCGCAAGGAAGGAGACCGTTCTCGCCCTTTCGCTACCTTCATTTATGATTCTGTTTTGTTGGAAACGACGAAAAAGATTCTTCCTCAAAATGAAATACCCGAACGTGAATTAAACTCTCTGATAGAAAACTATTTCAGAGAAATTAAAAGGAAGAAGTCTCAGGAGCGGGCACTGTTAAAGGCACTCTATGAACTGGCTTACAGACCATATGTTGAAGACGATTCTCGCACTTACATCTCTGATTTTCAACTAATTGAGGATGACCTTCCTCGCTTGGATGTTTTTATCGAATGGGACGACGAGGCAAAAGAAATCTGGCAACAATTTGACACTATTATGAACATAAATAATGCCATAGAACGAAAAAAAGCTTTCGACTCCATAAAACCTGCGTTCTATAAATATATTATTTCGCTTCCAAATACAGACAAAATGACCAATCCACCCGCAATTGTTCACAACATAGGATATGTTTCTCACGACGATTTAGAACGTCACTATGACTCAGAAACTGGCTACATCTTAACTGAGTCAGAAACCCAAGAATGGATTTTATGAGCCCCTTAGGGACACAAATTGACAATAATATACGTTTCTTAATAAAGACGTGTTCTGTGGAGACAAAGCGGCTACCACGAGCAGGAACACTGATCTGGTATTATCACGTATGCAAGAGGCAGGTTTGGTTAATGGCTCATAGCTTGGAGCCTGATCAAGAACACCAGTTTGTTGCCCTGGGAAGATGGATGGACCAACAAACATATAAGCGAGAACACAAACGAATTAACATAGACAACATCACTATTGACATACTGTCCCGAAAAGAGGGGAATTTGATGGTAGGCGAGGTGAAAAAGTCCTCCAAGCATATTGAAAGTGCCAAAATGCAATTGGCATACTACCTACTAACTCTGAAAAGGAAGGGTGTTAACGCCGAAGGAGTGCTCCTTTTCCCTAAGGAAAAGAAAAGGGTAGGAATTAAACTTACTCCTGAAATAGAAAAGAAATTGCTCAAAATTGAAAAAGAAATCTGGGATATAATTAAACAGGGCACCCCTCCTTCGGCAAAAAGAATCAGGTTTTGCTCAAAATGTGCATACGCTGAATTTTGCTGGGCATGAGTAGAACACTATACCTGTTTTCAAACGGTACATTGAAACGAAAAGACAACACACTGTGTGTAATTACTGAAGATAAAAAGCATTATCTTCCTGTCAATAATATAAATGACATTTTAATTTTTGGCGAGATACAACTCAACAAAAGAACCCTTGAATTTTTAACTCAAAATCACATTCCCGTTCATTTCTTTAACCGGCATGGTTTCTACATAGGGACATATTATCCACGAGAATTTCTTAACTCCGGATTTGTTATCCTCAAACAGGCAGAACATTACATTGACAATATAAAGCGTTTGGTTCTGGCGTCCCAGTTCGTCAAAGGTGCATTAACTAACATGCTTAAGGTGATTCATTACTACCTAAACAGAACGGCTATAGCCCAATTGCACGAAATAGGCTCTAAAATTGAGGATTATTATAGCAAGATTGAAACATGTTCCTCGCCAGAGGAACTAATGGCATTGGAAGGAAACGCCCGCGAACAATACTATAAAACTTTTGATTACATCATTAACAACCCAAACTTTTCTTTTGAAAAAAGAACACGTCGCCCCCCTCAAAACAGACTAAACGCTCTAATAAGTTTCGGAAACTCGCTATTATACACAATTTGTCTATCTGAGATATACAAGACGCATTTGGACCCGCGAATTGGATTCTTACATACTACCAATTTCAGACGTTTCTCTTTGAATCTTGATATTGCTGAAATTTTTAAGCCAATAATTGTTGACAGGATAATATTTTCATTAGTTAATAAGAAGATGTTGAAAGCAAATCATTTTATGGAAAGCATTAATGGACTTGTGTTGACGGATAAAGGCAAACGAATTTTTTTATCTGCCCTTGAAGAGAGACTCAACACAACAATACATCACAGAAAATTAGGCAGAAACGTATCTTACAGAACATTAATCAGAATGGAAGCCTACAAGGTTGAGAAGCATCTTTTAGGTGAAGAGACATACCAACCCTTTGTATCACGATGGTAAAATAACATAGCAATGAGCAATTTTATCATTGTAGTATATGATGTTCATCAAAAAAGAGTTGCTAAAGTCCTGAAAACATGTAGAAAATACTTACACTGGGTCCAAAACTCCGTGTTTGAAGGTGAAATAACGCCTGCTAATCTTCAACGTTTAATTGACGAGCTAAATTCAATTATAGACCCTGAATATGATTCCATTATCATATACTTTTTTAGACGAAAGGCTTATACGGAACGAAGAATTCTTGGTCAAGAGAAAGGGGGCGAAAATTATTTTATCTAAACACACCTGAATCCGTAATTGATGACGTCGTCCATGTCTAATGGCGCCCCAAACACCCACCTGCGACGACACATAAACATCCCATTAATACTAAATTTGAGAGACATACCCCGCCTAAAACCCTATTCACGGAACTTTGTTCACCCCCAAACTGTTTCTAAATCTGAATGGATTTTTAGCCTACCTATAAGGGATTGAAACTCGTATAGTGGGACTGGTGCTACCCAGTGTCCTTTATTTTTAGCCTACCTATAAGGGATTGAAACAGAAGTTTGACTTAGGGGTGCGGGCTTGCGACTTTAGATTTTTAGCCTACCTATAAGGGATTGAAACAACTAAACACAATACACACCAGCCAGATGAATAAGATTTTTAGCCTACCTATAAGG
>JAADEI010000071.1 GCA_013153515.1 Chlorobiota bacterium
CCCAAGCCCGGGTGGCGGAATTGGCAGACGCGCTGGTTTCAGGTACCAGTGCCCTTCCGGGCGTGCGGGTTCGACTCCCGCCCCGGGCACAAAATAAAATGCTTATTTGAATTCATAAACTAAGATAGCGTAAGTTATTCTTCCCATTTATTTAGTGCTACTATGCACTGCATCTCATAATGAAACACAAGATACACATGAAATTTATTTTATTGGTATAGCCCTTGTTTTATCATGAATTCCTTGATTTGATGGAACATAGGGTTATTGGGGTATTTCTCCAGAGCCTCCTCTAAAATTTGCTTTGCTAAATATATGTTGCCCATATTGAGTAATACAATGATTTTCATATATTTCACGTTTGGGCTATATGGTTGGAGTTGCTCTGCCTTTTGGAGTTGAGCGAGGGCTTGTCTCAACTTGCCCATTTTCATATACAATTCTGCCTTTGTGAGATAAGGGGATGAGTATTCTGGATAAAGTCCGTTTAGTCGGTTGAGAATAGCTATTGCGCTATCTAAAAGTCCAACATTTGCGAATAGCTCGGCAAGACCCTCATAGATCCTTTCGTTCCGACTATCCACGGACAGGGCTCGGCGAAACAATTGGAGTGCCTTGCCTGCATTTTTTTCTTCCTTAAAAGCGTGGAAAGCCTGATAGACACTTGGGTTTTCATTTTTAATAATAGCCACTAGGGGCACTCCTTGCACTTCTTCAATCCAAATTGGTTTGAATGGGGGATATGCCTTTCCACGAAGAAGTCCCGGGTCAATGAATCGTGTTTCCCAAATGGCATAGTCCCAAGGTTTCTGTTCGCGAGTGTAATACTTGTCAAATTTTATTTTAACGTTAGGATATTTGTCTTTTAGGTAGTGGACAAGCGGAGGAACAAAGTTGCTTATGATGATTATTGTGTCTTTTGTGTTGGCAATAGTCTTTTCCAGCTCCCACACTGCATGTGTTGTGCATTGTAAATAATAGTCCGTTTCATAATTAGTGTATGCCCCTTTTAAATATCCAACTAACTCGTTGAAATAGACCACTTGATGGGGGTGCCACCTAATAGTCCACCACACCGCCGAAATCCACAAAAGAAGAAACACCCCTAAGGCAAACCATCTCATCGCCTTTTTAACTCGTGTCCATAGCGAATTCCAGCTGATTGCCGAGACCATAACTAGTGGACCGGCGACGAAAAGCAGATGCCTCCAACCATCATATAGTACCGAACCTTTCAAGATAACATAAGCAAGAGGAAAGATGGCGGAGAAAAGCAAGAAAGATAAAGCGTATCTCTTCCAATCAGTCTCCTTTTTTACAATCCACAATGAGATTAGGAATCCTATGAGGGCAGCCAATGGTGACGTTATTAAAATCCATTTTAAAGGATAGTACCAGGGCAGAGCACTTGCCCAAACAAAATGTCCTTCAAACAAGACACGCATCCCAACGGGATATTCAGACATTTGTTGAAGAGCTTTGATGGGATTGAGTATTGGGTTTTCCGCCGCATAGGGCCAGAAAAGGGACGGCAATAGATAGGCGATAAGGGAGGCGGTAGCGAAGCGAATGGCAACGGGCATCACAACATCTCGGCTCAGGGATTTTTTCTTGAATAAATGAAACCAATATATTCCCAGGACCATAGCCATATACACAATAAGGAGCAATCCGCCAACCCGAACGCTAATAGCCAATCCTGTTATTACTGCCCATAACACCCACTTTCCCCACTTGGATGGAAACTTGTCTTTCATAATACGTAAGAGTGCCCAAATGGAGAGGATGTATAGTGCAGCAAAAGGTCCATCCTTTGAATTGTTCATTACGTGTCCAAGGTAGCGAGGGAAGAAAAAGAGTAGCAATGTGGCTATGAGGGCTAATCGCCATCCTCCAATTAAATAGCCAATAAGAGCAACGGCAAGGATGCCCAACCATCCAAAGAAAGCCCCGACGCCATGCCTAACACGGTATAGGTCCCTATTAGGGAAAATGTAGTAATGGATTGCGGTTGCAGTGAGTTCAAAAAATCCGCCATAGAGGCGTCCCACCTCATCAAACAATGGATTAACTGCTTTTTTCTCTGGTTGAGGGGTCCCAAAATAATGGTGCAAAAGATATTTGCCATAGTAAGCCATGTCTGCCTCATCGCCACTGATACCATAATCTTTGCTCATGTATAGCATAATACCCAGTATGATTGCGAGGAATAGAGCCACTAAGCGCCACGGCTTAGCCCACAGTGGACAGCTAACTCTCATGAATGTTGATTTGAGCTTAAACTTACGGGATTTGAGTCAAATGCTTAGTTACATAGCCCCTGAATCACTTTAATTCTTCGCCATTTTCTATGTTTGTAAAAAAGATTGCATTGGTTATGAGAGTTAAAAAATTTATGTTTCCCGAAGAGACTCCTGCACCGATACTATCCAGAGTGGAAGCCTTGAAGGAGTTGAAGGAAGCAGGCATAAATCCATATCCGGCTGTCAACATTGAAAAATCAGGAGACATAGCTCAAATCAAAGAGAACTTTGAAAAGTGGGAAGGGAAAAAGGTTACGTTAGCTGGTCGCATAGCAGCAAGGCGAATAATGGGCAAAACAACATTTATGGACCTAATAGATGAATCTAGTAAAATACAACTATACATTAATCGGGATGTGCTGTGTCCCTCAGAAGACAAATTTCTATATAATCGTTTTGTTAAGAAACTCCTTGACATTGGCGATTTCATTTCCGTGGAAGGGGAAGCGTTCAAGACAAAAACGGGGGAACCCTCCGTCAAAGTTGAGAAAATCACTTTGCTTGCTAAAGCACTCAGACCAGTCCCCTTAGGGAAAGAGAAAGAAGGGCAGAGGTTTAGTGCCCTCAAGGACCCAGAACTTAGATACAGACAGCGATACCTTGACTTGCTTGTCAACAAAGAGGTTAGGGAACTGTTCAAGACACGAACGCGCACCATCAATGCAATCAGGCAATTCCTTGACTCCTATGGCTATCTGGAAGTGGAGACCCCTATTTTACATACTGTCTATGGCGGCGCACACGCCAGACCGTTTATTACCCATCTCAATGCCTTAGACCTAACGCTCTACCTTCGTATTGCCGATGAACTCCATCTAAAAAGATTGCTTATAGGGGGCTATGAAGGAGTATATGAATTCTCACGGGATTTCAGAAACGAAGGTATAGACAGAACCCACAATCCTGAATTCACTATGCTTGAACTCTATGTTGCTTATAAAGACTACTATTGGATGGCTGACTTCACCGAAGAAATGGTTAGGACAGCTGCACAACAAGCCATTGGCACAACACAGGTCTCTTTTGGCGAACACACTATTGATTTCGGCAAGCCGTGGCAACGAATCAGATTCCTTGATGCCCTGAGGGAAGAGACAGGAAAAGACGTGAGAAACCTTTCTGATGCTCAGCTGCTTGAACTGGCGGAAAAAGTTGGCGTTGAAAATCCAGAGAAACTTCCCGGTAGGTTTAAAATCATTGAAAAAATTTTCGGTAAGGTTGTTGAGCCACAACTCATTCAACCAACATTTGTTTTTGATTTTCCCATTGAAATGTCGCCACTTGCCAAAAGACACCGTGAGGATCCTTCATTGACAGAACGCTTTGAAGTGATAGTTGCGGGATTTGAACTGTGCAATGCATACACAGAGTTGAACGACCCCTATGACCAGCGACAACGCTTTGAATGGCAACGGAAAGCGCAAGCGGAGGGGGATGAAGAGGCGATGCCCTATGATGAAGACTTCATCGTAGCGATGGAATATGGTATGCCGCCAATGGCGGGTTTGGGCATTGGGATAGACCGATTGGTTATGCTTCTCACCAATCAACACGCTATTCAGGAAGTCATTTTATTCCCGTTAATGAAGCCCAAACCAGTGGAAGAATATGCCCCCCCTATTCCCTATCACCTGTTAGAACAAACAAAAGATGCCAAAGGAAAAAAGTGAGTTCTGGAGCGATTTCTGGGACAAAGCAAGGACATACTTCATTAGGGGCTTGATCGTTATAGCCCCAATCACTATAACTGCCTTTATTGTCATCAGTCTCATTGAATTCTTTGATAATCTGATGACAGGGATTATCCCCCCTAAATATAGATTTCCGGGTATAGGGTTGATTACTGTGCTTGTTGTTATCTACCTGATTGGCTACCTATCTGGAACGCTTGTGTTCCAGCCAATCTTCCGACTTATCCAGAATGCTATTCTTCGCATCAGACCACTAAGACTAATCTATTCCACTATTCAGGATTTGTTTAATATCCTAAACCGAGATGTTAGCAAACTTGGCAAGCCGGTAATGGTAGCAATGGACAGTGAGAGGCAGGTCTGGAAGCTGGGCTTTCTCACTCGGGAGAAAATAGAAGGGTTGCCGGAAAATTTAGTTGCTGTCTATCTGCCCCACTCTTACAACTTCTCAGGAAACCTATTTCTTGTGCATAGGGACAGGGTTGAACCGCTTGAGCACGTGCCCCCAGCAGAACAAATTAAATTCATTGTTTCGGGGGGATTAGTACCTTTGAAAGTTAATCGCCAAGATGTGGAATTAGAACCTCCATCGGTCCAAGCCCCGCAAGATGAAAAGGGAGCCAAAAACTAAGAGTTCACGTAAATTACGTTGTCTGAGTCCACTGTGGTTTCCTTTAGGTCACAGAGTCGCCCGAGTTAAACCAGAGTCCCACAAAGTTTTTATCAAGTTTTTTAGCTCTTTTTAATTCTCTGTGTAACACCATGGTTAAAAGGTTAAAAAATGCTCTGTGTCCACTGTGTGATACACTGCTTAAAAAAAGAACTCTGTCTCCACAGTGTCGGGTTCGGTGCTACTCGGTGATTTATTAAGGTTCCTAAGATGTTGTGTCGTGTTGTTAAATAAAAAGTGCCCCGGGCAGGATTCGAACCTGCGACCCACGGATTAAGAGTCCGCTGCTCTGCCAACTGAGCTACCGGGGCAATCATTTCTACTAAACAAAAAGTGGAGCCAAAAAGTTTTAAGTTTGAACTTGCTTATGGAGATGATTTATGCAGTTGGGATAGTTGGCTTTCTGGCATTGGCATATACTTATCTTATCTATCCTTTGGTTATGTGGTTCTGGGCTAAGGTCAAAGCCACAGATGCCTGCCTTTGCGAAGAAAGAGTTATTGAGCCGAAGAAGATTGCCGTGGTAATGTCGGTTTACAATGAAGAGAGATTCTTGCAACAACGCATAGAGCAGTTGAGAAACCTGAAGTATGGAACAGAGGTTCTGATTGTTGTTGGTTCAGATGGTTCCACAGACAGGACGAATAGTATCTTAAAGGAATTGGCGAAAAGGTATGCAAATGTTAAGGCTTTCTTCTTTCCAAGGCGGGGGAAGGCTTCAACTATCAATGACTTAGTGAGATCATTGCCTGAAAACATAGAGTATTTAGTGCTTACTGATGCGAAAACATTTTCCGATGACAATGCTATTGAAGTGTTAGTGTCGGCATTGAAGGGGGAAGGCGTTGGTATCGCTATGCCGTTGGTGAAAGCCACAGGGTCAAAAGAGAGTGTATATTTTGATATGGAAATCAAGTTAAAGTGCCATGAATCGTTGGTGTTTGGTTATTGTGCCGGGGCTTTCGGTAATATGTATGCTATGCGAAGAGCTTTGTATGTTCCCGTCCCTGAAAACTTTGTTGTAGATGATTTGTTTATCACTTTGCAAGTTGTTCTGAAAGGCTATAAAACAAAAGTTTGTGGGAATACGTCATCTTATGTGGTTCCCACGGATGTCTGGCAAGAGTTCCAACGACGGAGAAGGATTGCTGCCGGCAACTGGCAAGTGCTCAAATGGATGGTTGCCAGAACATTTAAATTTCCACTATCATTTTTGTTTATTATGTTTTCACATAAATTACTGCGGTGGCTTGGTCCCTTCTGGATTTTAAGCATTATAGCGTCTACATCTATGCTAATGGTTCAGTTCCCAATACTCGCTATTCCTTTCTTAGTCTTGTTGGTAGCCATTTATGTAATTAAACCCTTACGGAACCTTGTAGTTAGATTCGTGGTGCTCAATGCCGCATTGCTAATGGGATTCTTTGATTTCTTGTTTAAGAAGCAGCGGGGAGTGTGGAACCCGACTAAACGAGAGATAAACCTATGAACTTAAACCCAGTGTAAAGTGTTGTATTTAACAAAGTGGCTTAAAAAAATGGGCGAAGACATAAAGTTCAATACGGTTGAAGAAGCTCTTGAAGAAATAAAAAAGGGGAATATAGTCATTGTTGTTGATGATGAGGACAGGGAGAATGAGGGGGATTTTATAATGGCTGCTGAACATGCCACTCCTGAGAAGATAAATTTTATGCTTAAATACGGACGGGGAATCCTTTGTGCCGCTTTACCGGAGGGCAGGTGCGATGAGTTGAACCTCTATCCAATGGCTCATCAAAACACTTCTCATTTTGGGACGCCTTTCGCCGTTGCAGTGGATTATAAAGGAGATGGTGTAACTACTGGCGTTTCGGCGTATGATAGGGCAAGAACAATAAGAGCATTAATTGACCCTAATTCCAAGCCTGAGGATTTTGTGCGACCCGGACACGTATTCCCATTACGGGCTAAAGAGGGGGGTGTTTTGCGTAGGGCTGGACACACGGAAGCAGCGGTGGACTTGGCTCGGCTCGCTGGGCTGAAACCCGGAGGTGTGCTAATTGAGATAATGAAAGATGACGGGACGATGGCACGAGTCCCAGACCTAATGGAAATAGCCAAGAAATTTAATTTGAAAATAATTACTATTAAAGATTTAATTGCATATCGCATCAAGTCCGAAAGCCTTATCAGACGGGAAGTTGAAGTGGAATTGCCTACTAAATATGGACATTTTAAACTCATTGCATATACACAGACCACTACAGGACAAACCCATTTGGCTCTCGTGAAAGGTCAGTGGGAGCCAGATGAACCAATTCTCGTAAGGGTTCATTCTTCCTGTCTTACTGGCGATGTGTTGGGTTCCCTTAGGTGCGATTGTGGAGACCAATTGCAGAAAGCACTTCAAATGATTTCCAAAGAAGGGAAGGGAGTGCTTGTGTATATGAACCAAGAAGGGAGGGGAATAGGGCTTCTCAACAAATTGAAAGCATATAAGTTGCAAGATGAAGGCTTGGACACGGTGGAAGCAAACCTGAAACTGGGTTTTAAAATGGATGAGCGGGACTATGGCATAGGAGCACAAATCCTGAGAGATTTAGGAGTTAGGAAAATAAGACTGCTCACTAATAATCCAAAGAAAAGAGTTGGATTAGAGGGATATGGACTGCAAATAGTGGAAAACGTTCCTATACCTATCCCGCCAAACCCACATAACATTAAATATCTCGTTACTAAACGAGACAAGATGGGACACATGCTTCCGCAAGACCTTGAGTCAATGCTTTGCGAACTGCCTAACCTCAATCAAGAAGATGGACCATGAGAAAAAAAATACTATACCTGCTCATTGGATTTTTAGCCTTACCCCTCTTCATTGAGTGGGGATTCTGGGGACACAGACACATCAACTACTACGCCGTGTTTACATTACCCAAAGAAATGGCTCTGTTATATAAAAAACATCATGAATACATTAAGGAGCAAGCACCAGCACCAGATAGAAGAAGATATATTGACCCGACCGAAGCACCTCGACACTACATAGACCTTGATAAATACGGTAAATATCCAAATTTTGATATTCCTAAAACTTGGGACAGTGCCTATGCTAAATACGGCGATTCCCTTTTTGAACACGGAATTCTTCCATGGACCATTCAACAATGGTACTACAAATTGGTTAATGCCTTCAAGCGTAAAGATCTAAATGCAATCCTTAAATACAGTGCCGATTTGGGGCACTATGTTGCCGATGCTCACGTCCCCCTCCACACCACCGCTAACTATAACGGTCAACTAACCGGACAGCATGGAATCCACGCCCTTTGGGAATCCAGAATTCCAGAGAATTTCGGAGATAGATACAATCCTTATGTGGGAAAAGCTCTCTACATAAATGACCCTCTTGAGATGGCATGGAAGGTAATCATGGAAAGCCATTCCAAAGTGGATAGTGTTCTAATGTTAGAGCGAATAGCTACTCAATTGTGTAACGAGGGATGTAAATATGTCTATGTGTCCCGAGGCAGCAGACAGTTCAGAAGCTATTCACCAAAATTTCTTGCCATTTATGATAGTCTGTTAAATGGAATGGTGGAGCGTCGCTACAGGGCATCAATAAAACGAGTTGGCAGTTATTGGTATTCAGCGTGGGTGGATGCCGGACGCCCCGACCTGTCCAACCTGCTTAAGAAGAAAGCAAAAATTAAGAAGGAAAAGATAAAAGAGCCATTCTGGGCAGCATTGTTCCATATATTCTCCCGTAAGAAAGGGCAGGAAGCGGAGGCACACAAGCCAATTAAAGGACACGTGGAATAAAATAACTAATTGATTCAGCAGTTGGGGAATTTGAAAGATTCTTTCTATCTTTAATCTCAAAAAAGCCATGAGAGTAATTAGGAAATTCATCACTGCCGTCTTTGGTTTCGCTTTCGCTATTTTTAATTTAGTGTTTATTCTCTTCATTAGCAAACTGATTTTTACACGAATTTTTGAGACCCTTGGAGAGCACAAGTTGTGGGCATATATAAGTAGTGCACTGCCATTCATCGCATTCTTAGGATTTGCCCTGTTCTCTATCCGTGTCGGATGGGCGTCATTAGTCGTATTACTGGACACTATCCACGCCTTAAAGGCTCATTATAAAAAACATAGGTTCTATGAAAAACAATTGTCCCATGAAGAGCGGAAGAGGGAGGAGCACGCCACTTTACTCGTCGGATTATTTAATGTCCTGTTCTTCTCTTTTAGCGTAATCCTAATGTATATTTTCTATCGTGGTGTGGCGTACTATTATGATTTAGAAGGTTTTGGACCTTTTGAGGTGTTTGTGGCTTCCTTGGTTTTCGCCGTGGCATACTCAATAGTTAGTCTTGTGGCTTGGACAGCCCTATTAGTGCTTACTGTCAACCTCAGCGATGAAGACATAGAAAAACTTGAGGAACCTTTGTAACATAAACAGATAATCACTGATTAACGCATCAAGTGATTTATCTTTGACAAAAAGGAGTTGGCTATGAAAAACATATTTCTTCACGAACGGTTAAGAGAACTTCTTGGGAAGAAAGAACCAGTGGTCATTTCACTGATTAAAAAACTGGAACGAGACAATCCCGCCCTTCGCAAAAAAAACAAAACCATTATTGAGAACGATTTAAAGAACGCCTTGGGAAAAGCACAACAATTGATAGACGCAGAAACATTCCAAAAACTTAAAACCCAAACAGAAAAGTTTTTATCTGACCTTGAATTAACACACATTCCCCCAGGAATAGCAGCTTATATAACCCCTGAAAAATATCAAGTTTTTCACCTGCCCTTTGAACCTCGCGAAAAAGTTATTGTTGACAGAACCTATGAAGTCAGAGACCTGCTTCTAACAATTAATAGATACCAGCCTTTCTGGGTCCTGCTCATTAGCCGAAAGGAAACGCCTTTATATACTGGCGTTGGCGAAGAATTGACCCCCGTTGACGACCAAACACTATATGAAACACTGATTGACATTGACTATGAAACATTCACTAAGGGGGACCGGGCTCCCGACCCCACAGTCCTCGTGGAAAGAAAATTCTTTAATGCCCTTGCCCAACGACTTAGATACATAATTCACACTTACCTTATTCCAGCCGGAAACTTGCCTGTCATAGTCCTTTGCAACGACAAAGAAAAGAATTATGTCAACCGAATAGTGGAAAACGAGCCGTTCCCCAAGGAAAACTACAAAATTCTTACAGGAGACTATTTTGACCCACTTTCCGAAGACCTCAGGAAACGATATAGAGAACTGGTTTTGGAGTGGATTCGTGAAGAACACAAACGGCAACTTGCCCGAAAAGAAGAGTTTTATAAACTGGGACGGGTAAGCACTGGCGTGGAGGAAACATGGAAAGCGGCTCTGCTCTCAGCAGTTCAAACCCTTTTGGTCAAAGAAGGATTCAGGAAGGAGGCATGGACACACAAAGACGACCCATTCCAAATTGTTTTTGAAAAACCAGCAGACACTGAGAACTGGGATTACCACGCTGACATAGTGGATGATCTTATTGAAGAAGTGGTTAAGAACAAAGGACAGGTGTTCTTTATTGCCCCCGAACAGATGGATGCTGACGTGTATGGACTGCTCAGATTCAAACTGCCACTATGAACACCGCTGACAGGCTAAGAGAGTTCTTCTCAAACAAACGGAATATAGCCATCTTGATTCATCGCAACCCGGATGGAGACGCTATCGGGTCAGCACTCGCTGTCCAGAGATTCCTCAATAAGTGGTTTGACAAATATGGCAAAACAGCCAACATAACAGTTATTTCCCCTTCTCTGATAGCCTATTTCCTTGAGTGGCTCCCCGGTGCCGAAAACATTATTAGATATCCGGAAACCCCTGATAAAGCCAGAAGTGTTCTCAAAGAAGCAGATGCTATTATATACGTTGACTTCAACGCCCCAACCAGAATAGATGAATTATCGGAAGATTTAATTGCCAGCACGGCACCCGTAGTGCTTATTGACCATCACAGGGACCCACAAGTAAACCCTCAAATTAGTTACTGGGACCCGGAGGCAGCCTCCGCCGCACAACTGGCTTGGAAATTTATTAACGACTTTCAAGAACCTGATTTAATTGACAGGGAAATAGCAGAATGCATATATACAGGCATTATGACCGACACTGGAAGTTTTAGGTTCAGTTCAGTAACGCCCGAAGTCCACAGAATAGTTGCCGACTTGCTTGAATATGGCGTCAATCCAGATAAAGTTTATTCTTTGATTTATCACAGGTTCTCCTTGAGAAGACTTCAATTCTTCGGACATAGTATCACTTTCAGAATCAGACACCTGCCTGAATTCAAAACCACATATATGGCTATCCCTTTAGAAGACCTCCAGCGATTTAATATCGGACCGGGCGAAACAGAAGGGCTTGTTAACTACACCCTCGCTATTGAAGGAACACGACTGGGAGTCCTGATGATAGACAGAACAAGGGAGAACAAAGGCAATCCAATGGTAAGATTTTCTTTCCGATCAAAAGGGAATGTACATGTGGACCAGTTCGCCCGCCAGTTCTTCAACGGAGGAGGGCACCACAACGCCGCAGGAGGAACGCTTTACACAACCCTTGAAGAAGCAGAAACCTACTTCCTTCAAAAACTTTCTCACCTTTTGCCAGAATTAACAAAGGAGGACTGAGGCTATAGCAACTGGTCTATTTTAGCCGCCAGAATAAAATCATTCTCGCTTAAGCTATTAATCGCATGCGTGAAAATCTCTATCTCAACCCGTGAATAGTGAACAATCATATCGGGATGATGCCCTTCCATCTCTGCAATCGCTGCAACCATGTTGACAAACCCCATCACCTCCTTGAAATTCTTGAAAGAGAATTCCCGCCTCAAATGATGATTGTCAATCACTTTCCACTCGGGAGAAATCTCTTTCCTTAGCCTTTCAATTTCCTCAGGAGTCA
>JAADEI010000086.1 GCA_013153515.1 Chlorobiota bacterium
TTTAGGAGTGTTAGTGATGGGTTGGGAGGTACGATAGGTTTGTTTGTTGATAATTTGAACGGTCCTGATGTTAGTCAGTTGGAGAGTTCTGGGTCGTTTAGGCAGTATAGGTATGTGGGACAGTTGTTTATGAAGCTGCCATTTGGAGTTGATGGTAGTTATGTGGGAGGGGGCTTGTATGTGTGGTATGAGGGTGGAGTAGTTGAGCGTTCGTATGGAGTGCAGTTGAGGTATAATGAGTTGGCAGAAGGGGATTTCCATTTGTTTGGAAGTTTTTGGTATCGTGAGAATCGGGCGTATGTGTTGGGCGTTGGGGTAGGCTACCGGTGGGTAGATTTGTATTACAGTTATGAGTTGCCTGCTGGTCAGTTGTCTGCGGCGTTTGCGGTGTTGCCTGTCCATGAGGTTAGTTTGAGTGTTCGTGTTGACAGGGGCATCAAGCCTACAAAAGCTTTACCAATGTTTTAAAAATGATTCTATGAAGTGTAATAATCATAAATTTTCTTGAACTTATTCCTTAGAATTAGGACCGGTTGGAGGAGAGTATCCCATAATATCATTAATTAATCCAATGAAATGTTCTAAGTTAAAAATAGATTCAGCACCATTGGAAATTTTGTTGAGATTTTGAAGGTCCGTATCTGAAGGATCTTTATAAACTAAATTTTTTATAAAATTGACAATTGTTGAAATCGGTGGTTCCCACATATTGAGTTGCTTAAACTTGTATTCTGCTTTTCTGATAGCAGAGTTTAATTTTGAAGAATTGAAGTGTTTGTAATAATAAAGCGAAGAAAGAATGAGAGCAAATGCCCATGTTTTTAACATCCCATATTTCTCTTTGTAAGTGTTCTTTATGAAGTAGTCAGCAAATTCTTTCGCTTCGTCGTATTTTTTGGAAATCATTAGGCTTTTTAACATGCTATACATAATAAAGATGTAACTGTCCCCCTTATTATTGCTTATATGTTCCAAAACAGATTTAATTGTTTCTAAATTTTCTGTGATGTTCTCAACCTGTGAATTATATGGGTTCATTGCAAGTAAGTAGGCAAACGCAATGGTGTAGAATAACTGGATTTGAGCAAGATCCATCTTATTAGTAGCAAATTTCTCCGCCTTGAGAATATAGGGCAACAATTTTCCTGCCTCGTTAAATTGTCCATTACTGGAATGCCACATTGACGTCATATGTAAAATATACGCACTTTGAACTGGAAGTTCCTGAATGAGAGAGCTATCTTTAATAATCGTATCATTAAGGGCAATGAGATGGTTATAGTGGCTTTGGTAATCCCTTCTTGACAGGGTGGAGGTGAGGGCAGATGCCCGAATAAAATAATAATTGGCGAGGAAAGAGGCTTTATCTTTAGGACTTGTTATTAAGTCACAAGAATGCTCCAAAACTTTGCTTAATGATAAGTCTTCTTCGTTAATAGGATTGCCTGTTTTGTAGTTATAAATTTTTTCAGCATACAATAGTGCGAAGTAATTGTTCCAGAGCGTTATATGGTCGTTTTTAAGGTCATTATAGCACCCCTCCAAATCTTCAATTATGGAAAAATTAAGTGAAGAGCTGAATTTTAGAATAGTGGCTTTAGTAAGTAGATGTAAGGCTTCAAACGCTATAGATGAATAACCTAATCTTTGAGCTTTCTCAAGAACCCCCTTAGATTTTGAAATCGCATCTTCATATAGTTCCATCCCCATTAAAGTCGCTACATAAATCAACTCCTGAAGTAACTTGATCCTGATTGAACAACTATTATAATTAAGAGAGACAAGCCCCTGCAAAATGGCTTTATATAAGTTGCTTTTAACCACAGGTAAGTATTTCACCCATTGCTTGCCCCTAAATTTTTTCTTAATTTTAGTGTCATTCACTTCATTGTTTTTGGATATATATTCAAATAGGGATATTATTGCTTCACTGGAATAATTCTGCTTTAACCACCTTGACAAGTGGCGTTTCTGTCCAGACGACAACGCCTTAATGATTCGCCCCAATGAATCCATCCCTCCTTTTTATGCTAAAATACATAAACTATATTATACAATACAAACTGTTTATTTTATCTTGTTTGTTTTTTATAGTAGTTGTTTGAGGAAATCCACCCTGTTGTGAAAATAAAACTACATCATCTGATAGATTAACTTGATTAATAGTTAATTATATAAAAACATTTAGTGGTGTTTTATTTGGCATATGAGACATCCGGAATAAAAAGTAACTTAACAGTACGCAGAAAATGAATTGGCACTTATTTGCTTTGAATGAGATTAATACCTGGTAGCCTAAAACAAAGCATTAATAAATACGATTATTTATCTTAATTCTATTAGCAATGCAGTAATATCTGCCGGGCTAACGCCCGGAATCCGGCTTGCCTGCCCTAATGTAGAGGGTTTGTATTTACTGAGTTTTTGCCGGGCTTCTATGGACAAGTTGGGTATCTTCCAGTAGTCCATATTGTGCTTGAGCGGAATGTTTTCAAGCCTTCTCATCCTCAATATCCTTTCTTGGTCCTTTTTGATGTAAGGAGCATATTTTATCTCTATTTCGGCATACTCAATGGCTTCTTTGCTAAATTTTCCAAGTTTTTCTTTGATTCCAGGTTTAACCTTGAATATATGTTCCAGCTTTATTTCTGGTCTAAGGAAGACCTTTTCAAGGGGTTGCTTTTGCTTGATTGGATTAGTGCCCAGTTCTTCTAACAAGGCATTTATTTCCGCCGGTTCTACTTTTATCTCTTGCAATAGTTTTTGCAAGGTTTCCTTTGCCGTCTGTTTCTCAAAGACCTTTCTCATGCGTTCTTCACTAGCAATGCCCAACTTATAAGCAATGGGGGTCAATCTAACATCGGCATTATCTTGTCTAAGTAATAGCCTGTATTCCGCTCGGGAAGTAAACATTCGGTATGGTTCGTCAACTCCCCGCGTAACAAGGTCGTCAATGAGAACTCCTATATATGCATCTGAACGCTTTAAAATAAGAGGGTCTTCTCCTTTAATTTTAAGTGCGGCATTTATGCCAGCTATTATCCCCTGGGCAGCGGCTTCTTCATATCCAGTGGTTCCGTTGATTTGCCCAGCGAAATACAGATTTTCAATTATGCGTGTTTCCATTGTATAATGCAACTGACGCGGGTCAAAATAATCATATTCAATGGCGTATCCAGGACGCAGCATAATCACGTTTTCAAATCCGGGTATTGTCCGCAAGGCTTTGTATTGAATGTCTTCCGGCAAAGAAGTAGAGAAGCCATTTACATACATTTCTGTTGTGTACCAACCCTCGGGCTCAATAAACAATTGATGGGAATCCTTGTCGGCAAATCGTTCCAGCTTGTCCTCTATGGAAGGACAATATCTGGGTCCCACACCAATTATGCGTCCTGTGAACAAAGGAGATTTATCAAAGCCTTGTCTCAAGATACTATGAGTAACTGGATTGGTATATGTTATCCAGCAGGACATTTGTCTGTCTGGTAGTTTTGTTTCAAGGAAGGAAAATCTTCCAGGTGGGTCATCGCCCGGTTGCTCAGTCATCTTAGAGAAGTCCACGCTGCGCCCATCTATCCTCGGTGGAGTGCCTGTTTTTAAGCGACCTGTTTCAAAACCCAGTTCAACAAGTTGCTCTGTTAGCCCCGTGGCACGCGGCTCGCCTATCCTACCACCACCAAACTGCTTTTCTCCAATGTGAATAACTCCATTTAAGAATGTTCCAGCAGCCAGAATAACTGCTTTAGCCTCAATCTCATAACCCATCCTTGTCTTAACTCCATAGACCCGATTGTCTTTGACTAAAAGCCCAATGACCATATCCTGCCAGAAGTAAATGTTCGGAATGCTTTCCAACTCTTGACGCCAACGAATGCTAAATAAAGCCCTATCATTCTGGGTCCTCGGGCTCCACACCGCCGGTCCCTTGCTCTTATTGAGCATCCTGAACTGAATCATTGTCTCATCGGCAACAATACCGCTCCTGCCCCCCAACGCATCTATCTCACGAATAATCTGTCCTTTAGCTATGCCACCCATCGCCGGATTACAACTCATCTGTCCGATACGTGATAAGTCCATAGTAATAAGCAAGACGTCCATACCGAGGGAAGCGGCAGCCACGGCAGCCTCGTTGCCCGCATGCCCAGCACCAACAACAATAACATCAAAATCTCTCATCATTTGACAACCACTATTTTGAACTCAATCCATTTTAGATATAACAAACTACCTTGAAGGAAGTTTCACAATGAAAACAAATTGAGATGATCCATTCCCCTGTGCCCAGGGCGGGAATCGAACCCGCACGGGCCTATCGGCCCACAGGATTTTAAGTCCTGCGCGTCTGCCTGTTCCGCCACCTGGGCAAACACACCTACCTGTTTGCAAAACAAAAACCCGCGCCCATATTGTTCCTCACTACGATGAACCCCGCATGTAAAACGTGAAAAGAAAAATTGCTTTACCACACTTTTAGTTTTCGGATATATAGTCCATCCCATATGTAAATGTTCTCTTCTGCAATAACTGCACTGATAGGCGTTGTGCCTTCTGAATTAATGTGTATAAGGCAAACTCGCGGATTACCATCGCAATATTTATATATGAGCACCTCATGGCTTCCGGATGTGTTGTGTGAATAACTAACACTGACTTGACATCCTTTAATATTTCCTGATGTAATCACTTTATGTGACTCTGTGTTTATGCATCCTATTGGTTCATGAGCAGACACTACAGGTCCCTCAAATATATACACTTTGCTTTTGTATGTTAAATCTGGATAAGAAAGGCTGACATTTACCGATGTTTCAGCAAGACCAGCAAATGATTGCATGTGTAGTTCCGGCAATTGTATTATAGTATCACAAACCCTACAAGTTCCTTCCAGCAAAATGTTACCAGTAGGGGTATAACTAACACTCTTCCACTGACAGGGCTGTATGGAACCCGCATAGAGAAATTGAAGTATTTCATCACAAGATGTTTCTTTCAAACAAGTGCTATCATTTACTACATCTTTGTAAATCTCACAATATACACTATTCAGATTAACCGTTCGGTCAATTTCAAAGTCTTTTCTATTTAAAAACACGATTGAGTTATTGCCTGCATCATAAAATATGAACCATAAAGAGTCAACATGTACAAGAGATTGCAATGAACCTTTGTAATAAGGATTAATTTTAATCTGCTCTATTTGTTCCACATAGCAAAGCCGATTTACTGCGTCTGGTTCATAACTTATGAGATTGTTAGTGTGCGGGTCGTACACCCAAACAAAGTTTATTAAATCATCATTTTTGACCTTGTTACTAAAATCTACAAAATTTATGTACTCACATTGAAAACTTTCTGAACCGCTTAGACGGGCAAAAATGCTTTCTTTATCAAATTGTTGCCATGCTTGGGGTAGGAGATATACCACACAACCACCGTTTTCTGCAATCCGAAGGGCCTTGTTCCTTAATCGCAAGAAACGAGAGTTTATAGTTGGGCAACTGGCAGGAGAATATGGAAAAACAGCTATGATGTATTTGTCGCATGATACATTGAGAGACTTAATAGTTTCTTTTATGAATTGTTGAGCGTCCTGACCAAAAGAAAGGAAAGGGGTGAGCCCAATAAAGACCCACCCCAGCAAGAACAACATAAATTGTTTTGTTTTTTTCATAGCACTATCATTTTGTAAACAAAGAATTTTTGTCTATAGCAAAATTCCAAATTCTAATTTTGTTAACATTTGATAATTTAAGTTCTTGTCCTGGTTCTGCCTTAGGGACTGTTGTCCAACTACCATCTTGATTTATTAAAATTTCCTTAGCAAACACGGACTTAAAATATACATTTTCAAAGGGAGCCGGGTCATATCCTTGTACTTCCATATAATTTGCCATGCTACATGTGTTGCAATATAATATTACTTGCGGGTATCCTGCCCCTGTCTCAAAATTGAAATAAATTACTGCACAAAGCCCATTACCCGAAGCACAGCTAATTTCAAGCATTACACCTCCGTCTTCCTCAATTGTTCTACAAGACACACAAGTCCCTGTTATGTACACTCCCGCAATGTGAGCACTTGCAGAAAGCGAGATTACTAATCCAATTACCAACATTGCAATTGCTTTCATGACTCTACTATTTTTTAGGTTTTTAGTTTATGTTTAATTCACTTCACTTCCCCGCATCCAACACCTTCCTCCGGATGAGCCTTCCCTGACAGGAAAAGCCCTGAGTAACACAGGAGTCCGGCGCCCCTGCGGGGAACCAAGGTCCCTGTTAGTTACTAAAAATTGACGCCATTTGTGGGAACTGGTCCCCAAAACTGCTTCCTTCTTCACCAGAACGTGCATCTGCCATATAGAAGACATCGGCTTGATTTTGACAACTGATTGATTCGAATTGCCTTAAAATGGAAACATACATTTAGTAAAATTTTACATAAGTTGTCATAATCCCCTGAGTTACTGTGTGTGTGTGTGTGTGTGAATAAAACTCCTGTTATTGCGTTGAATATGCTATACATGAACTCAATTAGCTTAGCCATAATCCCCAAAAGCCCCTTTTTGGCTCCTACTATCATTCGCCCAGTTTCTAAATACAAATATAAAACATTTTGAGGAAATGGAAGGTGTGCTTAGATTATGAACTTAGCAAAAGTGATTAATCTTTACTTTCGGTCGCTTTAGGAATTAAGTACACGTAAAGGCATAAGTTGATTGAGAAGTGCTACATGCTTGGTAATTTGCCTTTATGTGAAACTCAATTTCGACCTATCATATTATTTAGACCAAATCCAAATTAATCCGGATTGCCTACCTTTGCATTAAACAAAAAGAACAGCAATGAGGAGGTTAAGGTTAATAATTGCGGCAACAGCACTCCTTGGCATAATGCCTGAAATACTGCAGGCACAAGACCGCTTCTTCGCATACAGCTACTCATCTCCCAACATTCCAATGGGCGGTGTTGACATAGAGCCGTGGATCACATACTACTGGAATAGTTCAGGAACAAAACGCATCTATTATCAACGTCTTGAAGTGGAATACGGCATAACTAATTGGGTTCAAAGCTCTTTTTACTTTAACTATAAGCAAAAATTCATCAATGGTGTAGTAAAAACCTCAACCTCCTTTTCACATGCTCTAAAATTTTCTCTCTCTAACCCATCTATTAGACTTGTCGGTTTTGCATTCTACTTTGAGTATTATCTTGGATCTACCTTCACGGAATTGGAAACACGCATAATCCTTGACAAATGGTGGGGAAATAATAAGCTTGTTGTCAATCTTATTCCTGAAATTGAATGGGTTTACACTGGAAGCCCGATAACAGGTGAGGTAACTACTTCCAAAAAGGAAGAATTCAGGATAGAATACGACTATACGCATATCGTCAGGTTAAAGAAGCCTCTCCTGTCTATTGGTTTAGAAGGGGTGATGAGTTATGAAAAGAGAGAATGCCAGAACTCATTTGTTTGCCCGTCTTTATTATGTGCAACTACCGGACCCCGTGCCGGCGCATTTATAACCTCCACAATTGGTTATGATTTAATAACAAGGAGTGCATATCAACTGAGATTCATTTTGGGTGTAACATTTTAAATTAGGCGTATGAGAAAGTTAATTTTAATAACTTTGTTCTGGCATTGTGCCACTAAGCTTATCCATCCTACCAGTGCGGATGTGGAAAGGGCTCGCCAGTGGTATCCAGAAGTTGATAGCCTCACCTTGGTAACGGGAATGAAACTTTATAAGGCAAAATGTGGACAGTGCCATAGACCCATACACCCCGGAACATTTACGGCAAGGGAATGGATAAGGCATGTTAATGAATTCTCCGATGAAGCAAAATTGTCAGATAACCAGAAACTCCTCATTATCATATATGTTCAAACATTCAGCAAAGACAGGTTTGATTATTCAAAATATGATGCAAAGAAACAAAGGCGAAAAAGGAAGGGATAGGAGTTGAACGTTGCAGGATAAGAGTCGGGTATCGTAACTTTGTAGAAAAAATATGTTGAGTAAGATTCGTCTTGGCATCATTAGAGAGACAAAGACTCCTCCGGACCCCAGAGCACCTCTTGCGCCAGAACATTGCAAAGCACTCTTAAAAAAATATCCAAACTTGGAAATATATATTCAACCAGCAAAATACAGATGCTTCTCTTCAAATGAATACACAGGGGCAGGCGTCAGACTTAAAGAGGAACTCAACAATTGTGACTATCTCTTAGGCGTTAAAGAAGTTGATATATCCCACCTTATGTATCATAAAACATACATGTTCTTTTCGCACACCGCCAAGATGCAGGCTCACAACAGGGAACTGCTCAGAAACATCCTCATTCGCCGAATAACCCTTATTGATTATGAATACTTAGTTGATGAGGAGGGCAGGCGACTGGTCGGATTCGGACGATTCGCCGGGATAGTTGGTGCCCATAATGGACTATGGGTTTGGGGCAAGCGACAAGGAATCTACGAAATGCCCAGAGCTTATGAACTGGGCACCTATGATAAACTGAAAGAGTTTTATAAAGATTTTGAGATGCCTCCGGTCAAAGTTATTGTTACAGGGCGGGGACGCTCCGCTAAGGGAGCGATGGAACTATTGGATATAGCAGGGTTTAAAAAAGTTTCTCCCGAAGAATTCCTTAGAATAGAAAACCCCACCGAACCAATATATGTCCAACTCACAAAAGCCGAAATATATCGCCATAAAGAAACAGGTGGATATGACCGGGAACATTTCCACACCCACCCGGAGGAATATGAATCCACAATGAAAGATTTCCTTGCCTCAGCAGACATCTTGGTCAACTGCCTCAGCTGGGAATACTCAATGCCCCCATTGTTCGCCAAAGAAGATGTTCTGAAACCATGGTTCAGAGTTCAAGTTATAGCAGATGTTTCTTGCGACATTAAAGGTTCTGTACCCATCACACTCCGCTCCACAACAATTGAAAACCCTGTGTACGGATATCACCCGGAAAAAGAAATTATTACGCGTCCTTTCTCTAAGGATGTTATTGACATAATGGCAGTGGATAACCTCCCCGGCGAATTGCCTCGCGACGCTACGAGAGAGTTCAGCAAGGACTTAGCAACTCACGTTATACCCCTGCTTATAGAGAATCCCAATCACCCAATCATTCAACGGGCAACTATTGCCAAAGGCGGACAACTAACAGAACACTTCAAATATCTCGAAGACTTCGTCAGGGGACGCAAGTAAAAACATAGATTGTACAAGAATATAATGCGATGATAGACACTCATGCCCACCTGTTCCTGCCTGAGTTTGCCAAGGACTTAGACGAAGTGGTGCGACGAGCCAAGCAAACAGGAATAACTAAAATTTTATTACCCAACATAGACGAAACAACTATTGACCCTTTGCATCAAACGGTAAAACTATATCCTGAGTATTTTTACCCAATGATGGGATTACATCCACTTTCCATCAAAGACAACTGGCACGACCAACTAGCAATTATCAAAACCCACTTGGATAAACAGCAGTACGTAGCAGTTGGCGAAGTAGGGCTTGATTTCTATCGTGATTACGGAATGCCGCGCAACGTCCAAGAACAGGTTCTGGAAACGCAACTGGAATGGGCATTGGAAAAAGGATTGCCTGTTAGCCTGCATACCAGAAACGCCATAGACAGAACAATTGAAATTGTCTCACAATATGCAAAGAAAGGACTAAAGGGAGTGTTTCATTGTTTCACTGGAACTTATGATCAGGCAAGAAAGATCCTTGACTTAGGTTTTTATCTGGGCATTGGCGGGGTAATAACATTTCCAAAAGTCAAGTTAGGTGAAGAAGTCATAAAGAAAGTCGGACTTGATGGGATTGTTCTGGAAACAGACGCTCCATATCTTGCTCCTCAGCCGCGACGGGGACGCCGAAATGAAAGTGCCTATTTGAAATATGTAGCGGAATTCCTTGCGAAACTTTTAAATATTCCAGTGGAAAAAGTTGATGCGATAACTACACAAAACGCACTCAATCTATTTCCTCTTCCACCCACGGACGATATAGGTCAAGATACTTAATTGCAACCTTCATATCCTTGAAATAGGGGGCTGTTAACTCAATGGTCTCTTCTCCCGATTCATCTTTTGGAATAGTTAATTTATACGCGTGCAGCGCACTACGCTCTATAATAGGCTTCTCTTCATAATCCAAGCTACGTTTTCGCTTGAAAGTTGGCTTTAACCTTGAAAGATATAAGTAGTGCCCGCCATAAGTAACGTCTCCAACAATAGGAGTTCCAATAGCTTTCATATGAACCCTTATCTGATGTGGGCGCCCAGTAATGGGAAACACTTTTAAGAAACTATATCCAATCCACTTCTTTGCTACCACATATTCAGTTATGGCTGGTTTTCCTTCAACCCGGTCGACTTTGTAAACATTTCGTTTCCGACTGCTTAGTGGAGAAAGGGGCAGTTCTATTCTGTCAGATTCTTTCTCAGGGATTCCTTCAACAATAGCATGATATTCCTTAACAACTTTCCTCCTCTCAAAGGCTATATTTAACATTCTATGGGTCTCCGCATCTTTAGCGAACACGTTTACACCACTTGTCTGCCAGTCCAACCTATGAACAATATAGATTTTCCCATATTTCTTTAGCAGAAAATGATAAATATTCGGATGAGCTGGGTTCCACCTGTCGGGGATTGAGAGCCATCCCGGTGGCTTGTTAACAGCAACTATCCGTTCATCTTCATATACTATCTTGGGGGGCTTGCGAGCCCATGGATGCCTCGCCAGAAACTCTTGCTTATCTATCGGTTCTAGGACAGACACTGTTAGTCATTTAGTGTGCTTAACAAAAATAGGATTGTTTAAGGCTTGCGAAATAATAAAATATCTTCAACGTTTATTTTTCCTTTGTCCGCCTTAGAAAGCCCGTGTTGGATTACCTTTGATAACTCAAATCCTTCCGAAATACCTAAGTCTGCAATTACTGTAGATGTCTCTATTTGTTGCTCTTGCCCATTTATAGTCCAAGTGTGATATTTGCTTACTACCATAGCATATGTCCCTCCCGGCTTTAAAACTCTAAAGCATTCCTTAAAAGATAACTTCATCATCTTAAGGTAATTTTCAACCATTTTAGCCTTGGCACTTCTACGCGATCCCTCAAGCAAATTGATTAACTTATTACTTGATTCAGGAAGATCAATATTAAGAAACTCAAATTTAGAATAATAGTCTTTGGTAGAGCCGTGCTTTAGGTCATCATCTAACCCTAAAATTGCCAACGATATTTTATTATTGCCTATGTAATCAAGAGCATCAAAATAAGGCGGTGAAGTGAGTATACCATCAATTGAATTACTGGAAACAAAGTCCATATTTGTAGAATCACCTTGTACGATATTTACTTTACCGCTACTCAAGTTAACTCCTAATAAGCTAGCTAGTTTTATTGTGCCAAATAAAGTTAAGTATCTATCTTCCACATATGATTTAAATGATTCTACAAAATTGTTAGACCGCTTTTTTCCCGAAAACTCAATAATTTTTTGACTTAGCAAAACTGTAAATAGTTTCCTAATCTTTTCATCCTCAA
>JAADEI010000019.1 GCA_013153515.1 Chlorobiota bacterium
CATTTATTAATGCAACTAATAGCATTAGAATAAGAAAGGAGTTTGAAAAATCAACAAAATGAAAATTTTGCAGAGTTGTCATCGTCAAAGTGGAGTGAAAAACAAACAATGTTGAGATAGTGTATCCTAAGATAAAAGCATATTCTAAACGTAGTTTGCAATTGGGCGATTTATAAATCCTTCTGTTGATTAAAATCTTAATAAGTATCAAAATGGCAATTAGGAGTGCAATTAGAATTGCCTTAATAATTATATTTCTTCCAACATCTGTAAAGAGAAGTCCTTTAATTATACTTATTCGTTCCCTGGCTTCATGTAAAGTTTCACCGCCGATGTAAGATTCAATTATTTGCCAAACAATAGCCCAAAGGAGAACTGCTAAACCAGAGGCTAAAACAATCCCAAGTGATTTCTTGAAGTTCTTTTGGTTATATGAGCATATAAGATTATAGATGCTCAGTCCAATCATTACACCAAACCATATTAACATGGTATATGTGTGAAATAAGCCGATAAGGATTGTGGAGAGGAAATAAGGCGTGTAGGAACGAAAAGTTTTGTGTGGCGAGGGAAAATGTTTGATAAGCCATAGGATGCTGAGTCCCACTATGATGATGGCAGGTTTTTTCTCAAAGACGTACAGGGTATAAAAGCCATTAATGTGCAAGAATGCAACAAGCAAAATGGAAAGAAAGATTGCTATGGGCTTAGATTTGACAATCAACAAACTTCGGACAACTTTATACCAAACGAATACGGATGCTAAATTATAAACTATGAGTAGTATTCCATATGTAACGAAAGCATCCCTGCTAATTAGGTTAATGAGGTAGGCGATTCCCATTCCCGGCAAGGCGTGTAGAACGGGAGATTGAGCTATGACTTCATGAAAATTGCCAGTTATCAAAGCTTTAAATCCGTTCATGTAATGTAAGGCATCGCCGAAATTATAGGATATCCACAGGTAAAATAAATCTTCAAAAAGGTTCCTGATATATTCTACATGGCTTAATAAGGCTAATAAAGCACTTGCTGTTATAATGAATATAAAGCCCAATCCAAGACCTTTAAAAATGTTAAAATTGTTTATGTTCTGCCTTTTATCCATATACACACGATATTTTCACAACAAAAATAGTTTGTTTAAGATTTTGGTTTGTGCCGCAGTATAATTTATTTACACATACTTCAAATGCTTGAAAAATATAACAAGAAAATTAAGGGCATTTCTATATATTCCTGGCATTTTGCTTTCCCTTGGTCCGGCAATGTTTAGTGTGGTTATTTGATTGTTTTTGAGCCATTGAGTTAAGGGGAAAATCAAGTTTGAAGCGGGGAACAGGAGGTCGTAATTGAGTATCACGAACGGTTTTTTGTGTTTTTCTATCATTTTGAGTGTGTAGGCTGTTCCGTTGGAGACTACTGGGAAGGGGGTGATGATTAGCGTTGCGTCGCTGTCCCTAACGTTCCATTCGGTTCGTTGGGAAGCGTCTTGTGAAGGAGTTTCCCTAAGTGGATATATTAAAGGTATTGTTCCTGCTTCGTTAAGGCGTCCTTTGGGGCACCATCCACCTATTGGGAAGCCAATTTTCAGGGCTGCGTCAAGGGCAGCCATATCAACTCCCGTCTGTCCGCCTGAAATGATTTTTATATCCATTGCTTATTTTTTGAGATGCAGATATTTTCTCAGTTTTCGCCATAGTTGAGAAACTGGCAAGCCCATAACGTTGTAAAAATCTCCTTTTATTTCCTTAATAAAGACGAGTCCTGCCCAATCCTGAGCACCGTATGAACCCGCTTTGTCAAAGGGTTTGTATTTCTCAATGTAGTAATTTATTTCTTCGTCTGTAAGATTGTGGAAAGAGACTTCTGTGGTGTCGATGAATGTTTCTGTTCGTTCGGGAGATGCGATATAGACTCCTGAATATACAATGTGGGTTCTTCCCGAAAGTGTTTTTAGGAACTGGAAGGCTTCTTCTGGAGATTTTGGCTTTTGCAGTGCTTTATCTCCGAGCCATACTGTTGTGTCAGCAGCGATAATGAGATGGTCTGGATATTGTTTTTTAACTGTTTCTCCTTTGAGAGTGGCGTTGTGAATGACCAATTTTTCTGGTCCCTCGGGATGCTGTTCCAGTTCGTTCACCGGAATGGAGAAGACTTTGAAGTCAACGTCAAGCAATTTCAATAGTTGTATTCGTCTGGGTGATGAACTGGCTAAGACAATAGGGTATTTGCTAACCCATTTCATGAGTCACGGCATTTTAAAGGCTGGTTGGTATGTATCCCATAAATGTTGCGTAATAGACCAGTATTGAGAGGATGCCAGAGAACATAATCATTTTGAGTAGTGTTGAGAGCCTGTGAAAGTCTTGTTTTGTTTGGGCTTTGATGAGCATTAAGAGGGCGATGAATAGTGGGATTAGCACTGCGGCAACTCCGTAAGCAGCAAGGGTTTGATTGCCCGTGTCCCAAACATATTTAATTATCTTGCCCAGAACAAAGATTGTTGCAACAATCAGAATGCCTGTTATCCATTTAGTGTTTGTTATTCCAATCACAACGGGCATAGTGCGAATGCCAAATTGGAAGTCTCCCGACGCATCTTCCATATCTTTCACTATTTCACGTATGAGAGTAAGCATAAATGCGAAGAATGCATAGACAAACACTCGGGTCATGATAATGTAAACATGTTGAAGGAGTCCGAAAGGGTCTATCATCTGGGTGTAGATCTGATGTTCGTAGAAGAAGGGCAGGAGGATGACGAGAGCCACTAGGAGGGAGATGACCACGTTGCCCACAAAAACAGTCTTCTTATAAGAAGAGGAATAGAACCAGAGGAGTCCGGCTGAAATAATGTGGAAGAATCCCAATGTGGGGCGTCCAACCTTCCATGCAACATAGAATCCAATGAGTATGCCCAAGGTGGTCAATGTCAGGTGCAATAGTAGGGCTTTGCGTCTGGAGAGAGCTATGCCCACAACAACCCGCTCCGGCTTATTGACCGTATCTACGCCAGTGTCGAAATAGTCGTTTATGGCGTAGCCCCCCGCAGCTATTAAAACAACTGATAGGACGAGTAGAGCAAATAGGTAATCAGTTAAGAGGGGTTGGATTAGGACTGCGTGTAGCAAGGGGTCAATAATAAGGTATTTAACCATAGCCATGGTGAGGGCTATGAAAAGCAGGTTAGTGCAACGAATCAATGTGCAAAGTGCCTTTATAGTCATCTTGTCATTTCCTTAATGGCTAAAGTGATTTATGAATTAAGGAATTGCCTATAGATGTATGGCAATATGCCTCCCTGTTTAATGTATTTGACTTCCACGGGAGATTCCAATCTTACTCTAACATTAAATTTCACTTCGGAACCATCTGGTTTTTTAGCAGTCACTTCCCAAGTGGCGAAAGGTTCTAACTTGGAAGCTGGTCCATAGATGAAGTATTCTTCCTCTCCGGAGAGTCCAAGGCTTTCATAGGATTGACCATCCATGAATTCAAGCGGGATGATTCCCATTCCAACCAAATTGGACCTGTGGATTCGTTCAAAGTTTTCAGCGATGACGGCTTTTATTCCTTGCAACTGGGGACCTTTAGCTGCCCAATCCCTTGAAGAACCCATTCCATAGTTCTTGGCTCCGAGGACTATTAACGGAACGTTTTCTTGCTTATACCTGATGGAAGCATCATAGACAGTCATTATCTCGCCTGAGGGGAAATGTTTTGTCCACCATCCCTCCCTGTCAACAAGCAGGTTCCTCATTCGCGGATTGGCAAATGTTCCTCTCACCATCACTTCATGATTGCCTCGTCTGGCACCATAGGTATTTAATTCGTGTTTCTTAACTCCTCGCTCCAGTAGGTATTTCCCTGCTGGGGAGTCTGGAGGGATTGGTCCTGCTGGCGATATGTGGTCAGTAGTTATGTTATCTGGGGCTTTGACCAACACCCGGGACCCTTCTATGTCCGTTGGTGGAACAGGCTCATCAGGGACGTCATACCACGGTGCTCTTTTGACATAGGTAGACTTTTCGTCCCATTGGTATAGCTGTCCAGTGGGTGCCTCTAAGCCTTGCCAGAACTCGTCCCCTTCAAATATTCTCTCGTAGTTCTTTCTGAATTCTTCTGAGTTGATGACTTCCTTCATTATGGCGAAAACTTCTTCGGGGGAGAACCAGATGTCTTTGAGATACACTGGTCTGCCATTGGGGTCGTAAGCCAACGGCTCATTATATGGGTCTATATCTATTCTGCCTGTGAGGGCATAGGCTACCACTAATGGGGGACTGGCGAGGAAATTCATTTTAATAAGTGGGCTAATGCGTCCCTCAAAGTTCCTGTTTCCAGAGAGGACAGAAGCAACAGTCAGGTCGTTTTCTTTTATTGCTGTAGCGACGGGTTCAGGCAACGGACCACTATTGCCTATGCAAGTGGTGCATCCATATCCAACAATATGGAACCTGAGGGCTTCAAGGAAAGGCATTAAGCCCGCCTTCTCAAGATATTCCCTCACCACTCGGGAACCCGGAGCAAAACTTGTTTTTACCCACGGTTTGACTTGCAACCCTTTCTCCACAGCCTTCTTAGCGACCAATCCAGCACCTATAAGCACGAACGGGTTTGAAGTGTTTGTACAGCTGGTGATTGCCGCCAGGACAAGCGACCCATCGCCTATTTCAACTTCCTCGTTCCCAAGAGTTATTTTAACCTTCTTTGGCTCACTAACGTTATATGAATTTTTGAACAGGTCAAACACCCGTTTCTTGATGTCTTTCAACAATACTTTTTCGTGCGGTCTGCGTGGTCCGGCGAGCGTCGGCTCAACAGTGGAAAGGTCCAGTTCAATGACATCTGTGTATTGTACTTCGTTGGTCTCATCCCGCCATAAGTGATTTTCTTTGGCATATTTCTCAACCAGTTCAATGAGTTCCTCGGGACGCCCGGTCAAACGGAGATATGCCAGAGTTTGCTCGTCAATAGGGAAATAGGTTATTGTGCAGCCAAATTCAGGGGACATGTTACTTATGGTTGCCCTGTCTGGAACAGTCAAGTGGTCCAAGCCATCGCCGAAAACTTCAACGAATTTGCCAACAACACCATATTGCCTGAGCAAGTGAGTAATTGTCAGCACAAGGTCTGTTGTCGTAACTCCTTCTTTCAATTTGCCTGTGAGTTTCAAGCCAATAACGTCTGGAGTGAGGAAATATACTGGTTGTCCGAGCATGGCGGCTTCCGCTTCAATGCCCCCAACGCCCCAACCAACAACACCTATTCCATTGACCATTGGGGTGTGGGAGTCCATGCCAAGGAGCGTGTCCGGGAATGCCCACCCATCCCGCTCTATCACCACTGTGGCAAGATATTCCAGATTCACCTGATGGACAATACCCATTCCAGGAGGGACAATCCGCATGTTCTTGAAAGCCTGTTGTGCCCACTTTAAAAATTGATACCTCTCCCTGTTCCTTTTATATTCCCATTCAACATTTAGCTTATAAGCATCAATGGAACCGAAGTAATCTATTTGAACTGAGTGGTCAATGACGAGGTCAGCAGGAATAACCGGATTCACTATTGATGGGTCTTTCCCTTTCTCTGCGAGGGCATCACGCATGGAGGCAAGGTCAACCACTGCCGGAACACCTGTGAAGTCCTGCATAAGAACTCGTCCTGGGAAAAAGGGGATATCTTGCCTCTTCCCTCTCGGTTCCCAAGAGAGAACTTGTTGGATGTGGTCATCGGTAACTGTCTCGCCATCATAATTCCGTAGCAAATTCTCTGCTAAAACACGAATTGAATAGGGCAGCTTCCTAAGGTTTACATTTAAGGATTTTTCTGCTTCCGAGAGCGATGCGTATCTAAGTGTCTTGCCTGCAAATTGTCCTTCCTTAATAACTTTTTCATAAGCCATTGGATACGAAATTTTCTGCTAAATTAAGTAAGGCTTAAAGAACTGGAAGGAGGCGTGCGTCAGCATATCGGCGAGGACAGGGAGTGGAGGCAGGTCATTTACAACGCTTGCTAAATAGGTCGCCCTTATCTCTTCGGGGAAGTCATAAGGAAAAACGTTTATTCCCACCCCCACAGTAAGAGCATATATAGTGTTTTGACGGAATTTGCTTTCAATCAGGATTCCACAAACTTTTTTGTCTTCTATGTAAATATCATTTGGCGGCTTTAATTTTAATGATTGCTTCAAGGTCGGAAAGCAATGAGTTAGGAAACCAATGAGGTGCCGGCCAAGATTTGATGATAGGGTTTCATTTTCCGCCGGATTCAAGTTCACAGAGAAAGAAACAGAGAATGCAATTGCTTTTTTAGGGGGGGTGAGCCATTTCCTGCCAAGGCGACCACGCCCAGCCCACTGCTCATCCGTCCAGAAAGCCACCTTTTCAATACTGTGATGCACATAGCGTTCCCAAGCAATGTCTTGCGTGGAGGGAACCTTTCCGCAATAAACAACGGTTAAACTCATAAGGATTACTAAGGTAAAAAACCAGGTTGAATTTTTATGGAGTTAAGAAAGCTTAGTGATTTGCCTGAACCGATTAGAATAGTTCTGGGTGCTATCCTTGACAAGAAAGGCATTGAGCCAGTGGTCATTGACATGAGAGGAGGGGACACCCCAGCTGACTTTTTTGTGATAGTAACGGGAGACGCAGACCCTCACATTAAAACCCTGCTTGAAGAAGTGGAAACACAATTAAAACGTCAAGTGGGGGCAATACCATTTGTTAAAGAGGGCACGGACACAAGACGATGGGCAGTGCTTGACTATCTTGACTATGTCGTCCATGTAATGCTCCCAGAAGCTCGCGAATACTATAACTTGGAGGGGTTATGGAGCGATTATCCCATCTATTCCATAGATGAGGCAGGCAATCTATCCAACACAAACGAATCAACTCACGACCAAATAGCGACAGAAAATAGCGATGAGTAAGGAAAACGGCAAGAGAAGGGGCTTTTCCGTATATTGGATTTATTTCATTATTGCTCTATTATTGCTTGGAATTCAACTTTTCACTTTCCAGCAGACAGGGAAAGAAATCACCGTGAACGAGTTTTTCTCCCGGATTGTGCCATCGGGGGATGTGGAACGCCTTGTCGTAGTTAATAAAGAGTACGTTGAGGTTTATATTCATCCTGACAGCCTACAAAAGCCGGGATATGAAGATGTGCGAACAACTGTCTTCGGCACCCCTAACCCCGGACCACACTTCGTGTTTTCCATCGGCTCCTTAGAACGTTTTGAGAGCAAGCTTGAGGAGTATGCCCAGCAATACCCTTATCTGAAAGCAATCCCTGTTAAATATGTTGTTCGTCGGAGCGTTCTGAGGGATGTGTTGATGTGGATGGTCCCTATCATCCTTTTAGTTGTATTATGGATTTTCCTGATGAGAAGGATGTCCGGACCTGGGGGACAGATCTTCTCTTTCGGAAAAACAAAAGCCAGGGTTATCCAGAATCCAGATGAAGTTAAAGTTACTTTCAAGGATGTTGCCGGGTTGGATGAGGCAAAGGAGGAAGTCAAGGAAATAGTTGATTTCCTAAAAAATCCAAAGAAATACACCGCCCTTGGTGGCAAAATACCCAAAGGAGTTTTGTTAGTTGGACCGCCAGGAACAGGAAAAACTCTTTTAGCTAAGGCTGTTGCCGGAGAAGCTCACGTCCCCTTCTTCTCCGTCTCAGGTTCAGAATTCGTGGAAATGTTTGTAGGGGTGGGGGCAAGCCGGGTCAGGGACCTGTTCAGACAAGCCCGAGAAAAAGCCCCATGCATAGTGTTTATTGATGAGATTGATGCCATTGGGAGAGCCCGAGGGAAATATCTTGTTCCCGGCGGGAACGATGAACGGGAAAGCACCCTTAACCAGCTGCTTGTTGAAATGGATGGGTTTGATTCCCGACTTGGCATAATCGTTATGGCGGCAACAAACCGTCCAGACGTATTAGACAAAGCCCTACTAAGACCCGGACGCTTTGATAGGCAAATAATTCTTGACCGCCCCGACATAAAAGGACGAGAAGAGATCTTTAAGATTCACATGCGCGATTTGAAAGTTGCCCCAGATGTTGATGTCCATAAACTGGCTCTTTTAACGCCGGGGTTCGTTGGGGCAGACATTGCCAATGTGTGTAATGAAGCCGCACTGCTTGCCGCCCGCCGAAACAAGTCCCAAATTGAGATGGAAGATTTTGTTGATGCCATAGATAAAGTTATTGGAGGATTGAGGCGAAAAATA
This sequence comes from Chlorobiota bacterium, assembly GCA_013153515.1. GTDB lineage: Bacteria > Bacteroidota > Bacteroidia > JAADEI01 > JAADEI01 > JAADEI01. Next base: position 8,244 of record JAADEI010000019.1, read on the forward strand.
GTTATATCTCCGGAAGAAAAGAAGGTTGTGGCATATCACGAAGCCGGACACGCAATTGTTTCTTGGATGCTTGAACACGTAGACCCATTATACAAAGTTACTATTGTTCCAAGAGCAATGGGCAGCTTAGGGTTCGCACAATACTTGCCCAAAGAAAGGTATATATATACTAAGGAACAGATGATGGAACACATGATCGTTGCCTTGGGAGGCAGGGCAGCCGAGGAAATTGTGTTCGGACACCAGTCAACAGGGGCTCAGAATGACTTAGAACGCGTAACACAAATAGCTTATAATATGGTAAAGAAATTTGGTATGTCAAAGAGATTAGGATTAGTGTCTTTTTCTGACCGAGAAGAAGAAGTCTCTTTCCAGAAACCTTATTCAGAGGAAACAGCTCGCCTCATTGACGAAGAAGTTAGACAGATAGTGCAGAAAGCATACGAAAAGGCATTGTCTCTGTTGCACGAAAATATAGATCATTTACGGAAACTGGCAGAGGAACTCTTGAAAAAAGAGGTCCTAACAAAGGAGGAAGTGGAAAAAATTATTGGAAAACCCCCTGCCTCAGAGCAAAATTCTAATAAAGAAGCGGGGGATGGTACAGGAGATGGTCATGAGGAAACAGTGGAGACTTCTGAGGAATCGGGACACTCCGATGGCAAGCCCCCATCTGAATAATCCATTATGGACGGCAATTCAGTAATTAAAAGGCTTGAAAAGGTATATAGGAAGCTATCAGTAAAGTTTCCATACCCCCAAATTTTATGGGATAAAATTTTTTATGAGCCAAACGATTTAGTGGAGGCATTTAAAGAGCGTGCCTCCCAAACCGGTATTGGCGTTGAGGTTTTCAGAAGTATGGATAAGTTAGAACATCGGCTAAAAGATATATTTGCTACTTATGGGAGAGTGTGGGTCTGTAATAGGCTTAGGGACTACATATTGGGAAACGAAATTCTTGATAGTAAGTCTGTTGTTAACAATCAATGGGATGCGGATGTGGGGATTTCCCTCTGTAGGGCATTGATTGCACGAACAGGCTCCATAATCCTTGATTCCTCCCTAAGCAGACAGGCTGGACTAATCACTCCCCAACACTTTGTAATAGCAACTAAAAAGCAGATATACCCTGATTTGCACAACTATTTTGAAGCGGTTAGCCAAGAAGAAACATTACCTTCCTCCATTAGCATTATCTCCGGACCAAGTAGGACGGCAGACATTGAGAAGAAGCTAGTTAAGGGAGCTCATGGACCAGCATCTGTAACGGTTCTTTTAATGCTTTGATAGAAAATAGTGAAATTGTTGGAGTGTTGCTTTTTTTAACGTATATTTGCAAAAAGTGAATTAAAATGAAGGGTCTTTCTTGCCTTTTCTGGAAAATAATTGGTTTAATGATTATATGGACGATGCTATTTCTATTTAATGCTTTAGCTCAGGACTCCCAGCTCGTTAGATGTGGAACTACAATCCATAACATTACTGAGGAGCAACGAGAATATCTGAAACAACTTGATCAGGCAGTGGCAGAATACATATCACAGAATTTTTTGAGAAACTCAAACTTGAACTCCCTACCCGTCATAACCATACCTGTGGTAGTCCATGTGTTGTATAGCTCACCTCAAGAAAATGTCTCTGATAATCTCATCAAAGCCCTTATTGATACGATGAATAAAGATTTTATGTCCAATCGCCCCGAAGTGCTTGGAAAAATTGACCCAATGTTTAGACATTTGGTTGGCAATCCAAGAATTCAATTCTGCCTAGCTAGTGTTGATCCAAGTGGAAATCCTACAAACGGAATTGTGAGAGTGCAAGCATCATCTTCTTGCTATAATCACAATAATTCCATGAAATTGGAATCACCACCATGGGATCCGTCACGCTATCTCAATTTATGGCTCGTTGATTTCTGTTCCAACTTGCTGGGATTCGCTACATTTCCAGGAGAACCATCTAGCACTGATGGGATTGTTATGGACTATAGGACCCTTCCCGGTGGAGCATATACCTCATTTAATGAAGGCAGAACTATAGCGCATGAAATCGGTCATTGGATGGGGCTCTACCATATCTGGGGGGATGGTGATTGCACACGAGATGATGGGGTTGGCGACACTCCTCCTGCAACCGACCCTCAATATAACTGTCCGACGGCACCAATGCCTCAATGTAACTTCCCAGATAGAATGGTTGAAAACTATATGGACTATTCTAAAGATGCTTGTCTTTTAATGTTCACTAAGGGGCAAGCCTTAAGAATGAGAGCCGTTATGGAATTGGACACAAGGCGTTCCCAATTGAAGTATTCAAACGGATGTGCCACACCAGGAACTTATGATTTGGCAATTGTTGCCCTTAAAGAAAAGATGTATCCAGATCACACTACTATTCATTTATGTAATTATAAAGCCGAGCCTGTTTTAACCGTAAAAAACATCGGCGCTGCTCAAAGCCCATCCTCTATAATTGTATGTTCTGCCGGTGGGAAGACAACCACATTCAATCTGCCCGCTCTAAATCCCAATCAACAGGTCAACGTTACCATGCCCTCAATTAATCTTCCTGAGGGCACCTATGAAATAGTTTGTACTGTTCAATCCAATGATCAAACTCAACACAATAACACAATGAAATATAGGGTCACCACTCCAGTGTCTTGCTCTTATATTGAAGACTTTGAAACTGCCGAATATCCATCAGTAACACTTCACCTTGATAGCGTTTTAGAATGGTGGACTTATCAATGGGTTTTGAGTCCCCGAAATGACATCGTTGGTTCGGATGGTGACCCTACAATAGCATTTATGTTCCCCGCATATTGGGCCGCCTCAGGACAAACAAGCACATTTAAAACACCATTTATATTCTTAAGTCCCACCACTACAAATGTTACGTTGTCTTTTGACGTGGCTTATGCACCCTATAACACATTGAGTAATGAGGTCTTGGAAGTTTATGTTGTTGATTTTTGTGGCTTGAACACCACTAGGGTGGGAAGATGGACAGGCCAACAATTGGCAACTGCCCCAGGCACCTCAAATGAATGGTATCCAACAAGTTCGTCACATTGGAACACAATCAATAATGTTGATTTGACACAGTTCAAAGGCAAAACGATAGCTATCGCATTTAAAGCCACTAGTGCAAAAGGAAATAACATTTATATTGATAACATTCGTGTCCAATCGAACAACTGTGAACCTTTCGTTGCTACCCCCATCTCAACATCTACACCACAACATGTCTCAATAGTCCCCTCAGGATTCATATGGAACGGCACAGTCACAGAAATTAAAATTACTATCTATGAACTTTCCGGGAAACATATTTTAACTAAAAAAGAAATCCTCAGAAAAGGACAGAAAATAGTTTTTAATGAGTTGCAACAGGGAGTCTATCTGCTTCATCTTTCCGACGCTAATTCTCAAAAAAACTTTGGAATACACAAACTTACAGTTGTACAATGACTAGACCGTTTGGCGGTTAAAAATTTTTGTCTTAACTTCGTAGAGAGGAAAAGAATACACACAAAAATTAAGGCGCAATGGTTAAGAGATTTTTAAAAATGGGGCTTTTAGTCGGAATGATAGCGATTAGCTTCGTCAGCTCAGCCCAATTCTATCATTTAAATGAAGACTTCAACAATGTTAACCCCGGTGAATTACCAGCAGAGTGGTACTTAGGTGACGGGGGAACAGTCGTGGATCAAACCCCACCACTTAATGAAGATTCCACGTGGACAGTCGTAACAAAATATGGTACCAGTAATGATCTCGGTGATGGCAATTTCGTCTTTATTAGATATAACACCGGCGACACTCAGGACGATACTTTGTTTACCGATACAATAGATCTTACCTCCTTCTCATTCTCTAACCTATTCTTGTCATTTAAGCACTACTTTAACTTCGGAAGTGCCCCGAATGCCGCATATGTTGGCATCAAATACTTCGACGGCACAAACTGGACCCTAACATGGATAGATAGTTTTAAAACTGATGTGGGTGGATGGGGCACCAGTGCGGCACTGCAGTCTTACAACTTGAATTCTTTTATCGGAACGGCTCAGAAACTAATGATTGTGTTTAGATATGTTGATAGTGATGATTGGTATTGGGCAATAGACCAGGTTCAAGTGATGTCATTTTATGATCATGACCTCAGAGCAGCTTCAGTCGTTGATAGCGTCTCTGGACGTTGCCCCCTACCTAACGATACTCTTTACGCCATTATTTATAATTCAGGAACTCAAATCCAAGACTTTTCTGTAAACCCCCTCACTATAACAATAGAATTGACAGATCCAAACTCAAACACGGTAACCAGAACCCAAACAATAAACACCGGCACCATAACTCCAGGAAACAGTCAGGCCTTTGCAGTAGCACCTTTTGATTTAACTGTAGGAGGAACATATAATTATAAAATGTATATAACATATACCCTCGACCAAAACAACGCTAATGATACCATCGCTAACTCCTTCAATATAGACGTATATTCTCTACCCGAACAAGTTGACTTCACTGGATATGATGGAACTAACTTATCCACTCTATTTCCTGCTTGGGATGAGGCAAGTGGTTCCGTATGGGGAGGATATACAGTTGGAAATACATGGGGCTTGGTGAGTGATGAATGGGCTAACGACCCCGCACATCCCAATGATACTTCTATTAGAAGAAACTTTTTCGGAACTAGTGACCAATACATGATTATTAGCAAACCTTTTGCAGTTACTTCCACTCAAGATATTCGGTTTTCATTTGATTATGTGTCTACCGATTATACAGGCACAGCCCTTACAGATGCTTATAACAGCGATGACTCTGTAATAGTATACTATTCGACTAATTGTGGTGCTAGTTGGAATGTTCTTGGCGTTTTAGATTCGTCGTTATTGCAATCGGCGGTTCATCCCAATGGGAGCAAGTTTTCATCTATCGTGCCAAATACTTCTTTTGTATCATTTGCGATTTACATGAGGGAGAGTGCAACGAATCCTAACAGTCGCGACATAAACTTCTATGTTGACAACATCAATATTGACCTTGTGTATTCAAATGATTTAACTGTTTCTAATGTGAGGGTTGGGACAGTTCAGGGATGCCCGTCAAACAGTGATACTGTTGAAGTTACGATAACGAATGTTGGCTCATCGGACCAGACCTTTGGGGATGCGGTAGGAGACACGCTATATGTGTATGTAGTGATTGATGGTGTCAACACTGGGACACAGACCTTGGTTGACACGGTTGCGACAGGCACGCTATTAGCCGATTCCAGTTTGATTGTGAAGATTGCTCCTGTCAATTTCATGGCTGTGGATACATATAGCGTTACGGCATATCTGGTTTGGGCTCTGGATCAAAACAACGCAAATGATTCATTAGCATTACCAGTTACTAGGGTTGTGTATTATGGAAGCCTACCCGAACAAGTTGACTTTACTGGATATAATGGAAGCAACCTACCCGATCTATTTCCTGCCTGGGACGAGGCAACAGGTTCCATATGGGGAGGATATACAGTTGGTAATAATTGGGGGTTAGTGAGGGATGATTGGGCTAACGACCCCACACATCCCAATGGGGAATCTGTAAGAAGGAACTTTTTCGGGACCGATGGTAAATTTATGCTAATTAGCGAGCCCTTTGCCGTTACTTCCACTCAGGATATTCGGTTTTCGTTTGATTATGTGTCTACCGATTATACAGGCACAGCCCTTACAGATGCTTACAACAGAGATGACTCTGTAATAGTATACTATTCGACTAATTGTGGGGTTAGTTGGAATGTTCTTGGCGTTTTAGATTCGTCGTTATTGCAATCGGCGGTTCATCCCGATGGAAGCAAGTTTTCATCTATCGTGCCTAACACTTCTTTTGTATCATTTGCGATTTACATGAGGGAGAGCGCAACGGATTCTAATAATCGTGATATAAACTTCTATGTTGACAACATCAATATTGACCTTGTGTATTCAAATGATTTAACTGTTTCCAGTGTGAGGGTTGGAATGGTTCAGGGATGCCCGTCAAACAGTGATACTGTTGAAGTTACAATAACGAATGTTGGAGCGTTGGATCAGACCTTTGGGGATGCAATAGGAGACACGTTATATGTGTATGTAGTGGTTGATGGTGTCAACACTGGGACACAGACCTTGGTTGACACAGTTACGACAGGCACGCTATTAGCCGATTCCAGTTTGATTGTGAAGATTGCTCCTGTCAATTTCATGGCTGCGGATACATATAGCGTTACGGCATATCTGGTTTGGGCTCTGGATCAAAACAATGCAAACGATACACTCATCTTGCCTTCTGCTAAGGTGGTCTATTATGCTAATATGCCTCAACGAGTTGATTTCACAGGATATGATGGTTCCAACCTCTCAACAGTGTTTCCCGGATGGGAAGAAGCGGATGGCATTCCTTCTTCTTATACAATTACTGATGCTTCTTGGACAGACGATACATGGGCAAACATTAATGGACATCCCAATGGTACGGCTATTAAATATAACATGTGGTCTTCTGGATATAAATCTATAATGTTTATTAGTCCATTGATTAATGTTCCTGCAAATAATGACCTCACATTTACCTTTGATAATGTGATTGTTGATTGGGGGCAATCAACACTAGCTGACACTTTGAATGGCGAAGATTCCATAATTGTCTATTATACTACTGATTGCGGTATATCTTGGACACCTATTTATTCACTTGATTCTACTAATGCCTTTATGGCTGCCGGTCCAGATGGTTATAATGCTAATTATCTTATCAGTAACACAGGTTTCAACTTTATCCAATTTGCTTTCAGGGCAGTGCGTGGAACCACAAACAATACAGGTAGGGATATAGACATTATGTTTGATAACATTAATATTGATACAACTAAGAATGATATAGCAGTTACAGACATAACTATCGCAGATAATAATCCATGCCCAAGTGAAGATTCAATTTTTGTAACTGTTAAGAATGTTGGCGGATTGCCAGCCGATTTAGGTTCTAATAACCTAACTATTACAGTTGATGTTTCTGGTCCCGCTACAGGTAGCTATTCTATAACAATAGGGGGTGATACTTTATTGTTTGCCCAAGACACCACAGTATTTGTTGGTGCATTTGATTTCTCCCAAGCAGGAGGGGTCTATCAAATCACTGCATATATAACATGGTCACCTGACGGCGACGCAGTTAATGACACTCTTGCAAAAGAGGTGTACAACGCTCTGAATACAGTTGCTTCAACACAGGTTGATTTCAATAGCTGGGACGGCACACCCCTCAACCTCTTCCTTAACTATGACTTTTGGTGGGAAAATGAGGACCTTGCCAATGATAACTCTTGGGAAGCAGAGGATTGGGCAAATATGTCCGGAACCCCGAATGACACCTCCGCTGAATTTGAATTCTGGGGCTCCTTTGGTTTTGATATAGCGGTAATTGGTAGCCCATTTATTTCAACAAATAACTATAACTCTTTATATTTCGGATATGATGTTGCGTTAACAGATCGTTGGGGCCCAACTAATGACTCAATGGACATAGCAGATACAGTCTTCGTCGCCTTCTCTAACGATTGTGGTGCGACATGGTCACTGATCACTCTATATTCCCGTGGCAATGAACCTGATTCCGCAGGACGCAGAGAGGAATTTGTTATTCCAACTACAGGCACTCAATATGTACAGTTCCTCTTCGTCGCTAAGGATCTTGATCACTCTGGAGCAGGGTCTTATTCTTTCTACTTAGATAATATCAATGTAGCATATTATGATGTTGCAACCTCAACTATAACAACTGTTCCGCCTAATTATGCATGCGAAAATCAAAATGTTGATGTTTCGGTAGAGGTGCTTAATAATAGCACTTCCACCGTGGACTCCCTTTTCTATACAGCAACCGCCTATTATAATGGCACCCCTATAGCCTCTGCTTCCGGTAATATGCCCTTAACTATAGCTTCCGGGGCAATAGCTACGCTTAATAATATCTTATCTTTCACAATGCCGGATACAGGTTCTGTTGATATTATGGTTGTGACCAGGAGCTTCCCGGTTGACTTCAATGGCTCTAACGATACTTTGTGGTTGACTGTAGAAGCAGCTTATGTAAATGCAACCTTAAGCTTGCCTGATACGGCATATTCAGGAACACCAACCTCAGTGTTGGTATCTATCGCTCAATATGGCACTACCTATGACGACATAATCTGGAACTTTGGACCTAATGCTACACCTCAAACAGCCTCCGGAACAGGACCGTTCTCTGTGGCATGGAATGTAACAACATCACAATATGAACAGGTTACTGTTACTATCTACTCCTGTAACTATGGCGATACACTTGTATTGTATGATTCAGTGTTTGTCGTAGTACCATCCGGTGTTGAGAATGCCCAATTGGGCAACCTGATGGTATTGCAAGATGGCGAGAGGGTAACCCTGAAAGTTATTGAAGGAGAAGGGATTACTAAAGCCATTATCAGGGATATATCAGGTAAGGAACTCTTCGCCAGGGATTATAGGAGTGCTAAACAGATCACCATCAATATGAAAGGCTATCCGGCTGGTATATATATGCTGAACATTGTCAGTGGCGACAAAGAAAGAACCATAAGAATCATCAAGGATTAATCAATAACTTAGCCACTTGATTCAAATAGGATTTTTGTTTGGAAGGGGTCCCCTATTGGGACCCCTTTTTCATTTTAATAAAAACATAAAGTCGCCCCAAGTTTTTTATTAGGTTTTTGGTTTTCTTTTCTACTTTGTGTTCTGTGGTTTGAAGCAGGAATCATCACAACCTTTAATTCAGAAAAGTTTAAAATTTATAAAATTGATGAGTTTTATTATATAAGGCATTCTGGTGGAGACGGTGCAGGTGCCTATGATATTACTTGTGTTATAAAAGACGGTAAAATTGTGCAAAGATTAGTTGACATTATTTAATAATAACCTAATCCACGCAAACAAGTATGTTACCAAGGCTACTAAATTAAAAACTGCGGAAGATATATAAGCGAACATTAAAAGCGGGCTGTCTGATACTTCATGTAGGGAAACAGTATAAGTAATGGCACTTAGCAGAAAGAAGGAACCTGAAAATTTAAATAAACTAATGTAAGTTTTTTCTGCCAAATGCGATAAGACCCAATATAAAGCCACTGCGGGAATTAAAATTTGAAACACGGAATTCAGAAGGCTATATTTAATCATTTGCCAGAAAAATGTTTCGCCATAAGTTCCGAAGTTCCCTGTGCTATTGGTTGTTTGAGAAATGGCTTGATAGATAGGGAAGTATTCCCCCATTGACTCAGGCAGAAAGATGCCTGAAACCCACACGAAAACCCCTAATGCAACTGCCGTAACATAAATAATGACTTTGAAAAGCAAGGAATTGTCTTTCCAACCGATGGCAGGCAGTATAAAGCCCAACACAAACAGGAATGTTCCAGCAAGTCTCAAATATCCATAGGGAACGTTAGCATCATCGTGGAAATGATGCACATATAAAGCAACCAAAGTCAATAAAATCCCAATTATGGAAGAACCAGCCCCCAAAACAACAAGCAGTTTTCTGTTCATGGGTTAATTTGGTTTTCCATCTCTGTTCTTTGTATACAGAAAAAACCAATAAAATCCCACGAATAGGACAATTCCCTTTTGAACATTAAGGATTGAGTCAACAAGGGCAAACCCTAACACGGCAATAAGAAACGTCAGCATAGTCCCTGAATTAATGTTTATAGCGAAATATGCCAACATAATCAGCCAAGCGAAGAAAAGGAATATCCCGCCCCCAAGCAAAAACTCAAGAAATTGATTGTGGGCATTTAAATTTTCTCGGACGGCAAGGTCATATCCCTTTTCTTGATAGCATCTTTGAAGGGTTGGTTTAACGTCTGTCGTGCCAACGCCTAATAGTACAATCTCGGGATTATTTTTTATTGTTTCAATCGCACATGTCCAGACTTTAATCCTTACTTCATCGCCTTTGAAGAGATTTAATAACCTGAACCGAACGGCATTGTTATGCAGGAAAAGAGCCAACAAAATTATTGACACAGTGGCAATAGTCATAGTAGTTATTAGCCTTATTTTCCATGTTTTCATAATTAAAAAAATCATCCCAACAATTATAGAGATAAGAAAAACTATTGTCAGTCTGGATGCCGACTGCCACAAACCCAAAAGTAATAAAGCCAATATAACCCCATTGCCAAATCTGTTCTGTCCGATTACAATCCTCTCTATTGCAAAGGAAATGGCTATTGTGAGCATGAACGCCAGCAGATTGGGATGCATGTTAATTAAAGAAGAGAACTCAACATACGTTCTGGATAAGAAAAATTCCCATACGGACTGGGTGCTATGAAACCATTGATAAATCAAAATTCCTTCGGCTAACAATAGCATAATTAATGTTCCCGAAATGAAAGCAGTCTTTATTTCTTCTATTTGTTCATGTTTAAGCACAAGAAGTGGGCTTAAGACAATTGGGAAAATAACAAATGGCAGTTTTTGTATTATGTCTTCAAAACTCAGAATTAAATTGGAAGAGTTCAACCCGCCAATAATTATCAGTCCGAAAAGCACGATGGAAGCCCAAAAGGGAACCCTATGTTGTCGGTATGCCTGTTTAAGAACACCGATGGCTTTGTCCCTATCAAACAGCAGATAAGCGAACCAAAAGAGAGAAGATAGCCAGATGGCTATTGTGTTAATGGCATTTAGCAAAGCGAAGGAGAAGAATAGGATTTTTAAGTGACGTGTATGCCAGCAGTTCCAGAATGGGTCAATCTTTTTCACGCAAGCAAATCCTTATATTCAGGATGTTTTTCAAGATATCTCTTCACGTATGAGCACACTGGAATAACTCTCAGATTATGCGTTCTGGCGAATTCAAGGGCTTTCCTTACCAGTTTCCCCGCTATGCCCCGACCCCTTAGTTCCTCAGGCACAAAGGTGTGTGGTAAAACAATGGTATTGTCGTCCTTGAAGAAGTATTCACAAACTGCTTCTTTGCCTTCTAATTCTACATAGAACTTCCCAGCGTGCTTGACTTCTATTTTTTTCTCTGTCATAACTAACAAATTTTGTCTAAAAATAGGCACTACTGTTGATTTATGCGGGTTACTTACTTTTGCTATTGCTATGACACAGGAAAAACCAAAGAAGGTAACGACCTACACGCTCAAGCAAATGAAGCAGCAGGGCATCAAAATCGCTATGCTCACTGCATATGATTACTCAACAGCACGGATTCTTGACGAAGCGGGAATAGACGTTATTCTCGTAGGTGATTCAGCAGCCAACGTAATGGCGGGCTTTGAGACAACCCTTCCAATAACCCTTGACCAGATGATATATCACGCCCAATCGGTAGTTAGGGCAGTTAACAGGGCTATGGTTGTGGTTGACCTGCCCTTTGGAACATATCAGGTTAATCCAGAGGAGGCGGTTAGGGCAGCAATCAGGATAATGAAGGAAAGTGGTGCCCACGCTGTTAAATTAGAAGGAGGCAGGCAGATAGCCGAAGCAGTGAAACGCATAGTGGATGCGGGAATCCCCGTTATGGGTCATCTGGGCTTGACTCCCCAGTCTATCTATCAATTTGGAACATATAAGGTCAGGGCAAAGGAAGAGGAGGAAGCAAGGCGACTCAAAGAAGATGCTTTGTTGCTACAAGAACTGGGAGTGTTTTCCCTTGTTCTGGAAAAAATTCCTGCCGTGCTCGGAAAAGAAGTAACCGAAATGCTAAAAATCCCAACCATTGGGATTGGAGCGGGCAAGTGGACGGACGGTCAGGTTCTGGTTATCCATGACATGCTTGGAATAACTAAGGAATTCAATCCCCGATTCCTAAGGCGATATGCCAACCTATACGATGACATATTCAACGCCGTTCAACGTTATATAAAAGATGTTAAGGATGGCGACTTTCCTTCTGAAAAAGAACAGTATTAAGGCTTTCTTGCTATCTTTTCCTATATTGTGTGGTTCGTTAGTGGCTCAAAATAAGCCATTGGACACGCTCGTCCTCACTGGTGCCTTCGGCGAAATAAGAGGGTCGCACTTCCACGCAGGTTGGGACTTTTCCACTTTCGGAAAAGAAGGATTCCCTATCTACGTCCACGACTCAGGATATGTTTACAGAATAAGGATTTCGCCTTATGGCTACGGAAGGGCTATATACATAAAGCATCCCGATGGCTCGTTCTCTGTTTATGCCCACTTAAGGAAATTTGCCGAACCATTTGAAGAATACCTAAGAAACTATTTGTTACGAAATAAAACCAACATAGCAGATATCTATCCCCCCGCAGGAAAATTAATTGTTCGCAGAGGAGAAATCATAGGGTTTTCAGGGAACAGTGGCTCAAGCACTGGTCCACACTTGCATTTTGAACTTCGCAATGCCAAGGAAGAACCGCTTTCCCCACTTAAATTCGGCTACTCACTGCCAGACAACAAGAAACCACAATGGAAATGGGTAAGGTTCTTTTATCCATACCAATATATTCAAAACAAAGACACTGCATACACATTCCTGACCCCGCTCTTCGCTCTGTCGCCACAAAAACTAAACGGTAGGGTTGTCGAAGTGCCATACAAGAAAATTGCAGTCGGATTTAAGGGCTATGACCTTATCGGAAGCCGTTCCACAGGGATAGCACGTTGGTTCTTGATGGTAGATGATGACACGATTTTCCACTTCAAGGCAGACAGATTGCCCTATCCACAAATGAAAGTAGCCACTGTAATGAGAGATAGGAAATATAACCTATATTTTGTCCCTTATGGTATCACTCACGCTTCGCTTAGAAAATCAGAGAATCAGGGAGTTATTACCGTTGGAGAGAAGACCAGAAAAATAGAAGTCGGTATTTGCGATAACTTCAATAATTGCAATACAATCGCTTTTTCCGTAGTGTGTGAGAAACAATGCAAAGAAAACCCAAGGATTAAAAATTGGTGGTTAACGCCAGAAAAAGACACAACGGTTAAATTTAATGAGTTCACTGTTTCAATAGGCAAAGGGACCTTGTGGTATCCAGCCCCTGTGAAAATTGCGGAATGCAACGAAAAGCGGCAGTGTGTGCAAATAACTCCTTCTGTACCTGTTAGAAAACCTTATGAAATTGTTGTTAAACCCACTTCTGATAAGAATCTTAATAAAGCCTATTTGCAAGTCAAGGGAGGAAGCCAGAAAGTAATTACACCAAGTCAAATAAACGGGTCTGAACTGGTTTTTAAACCCAGAACCTTCGGGCAGTTTGAATTGAGATACGACACAATAAAACCACGAATTTGGCTTAAACAAACAGATTGGCAGTTAAAGGAGTATATCCAGATATTCATTGACGACAGGGAAACAGGCATAAAAAAATGGGATGTATTCATTGATGGAGAATGGATTCCAGCGGAATACTATCTTTACGAAAAGGCACTGAGGATATATATGAATGAACCACCCTCAGGAAAACAAAGAACCTTAAAAGTCATGGTAAAAGACAAAACAGGAAACACAAAAACATTGACTAAAACCATCGTTTATTAGATCTTAAATTAGATCTTAAATAAAGATCAAGTTGCGTATAGAAAATAAAGTTAAAACGAAACGTTTCCTTTGCTTAAAAAGTCATTATTGTTACGGTGGCTTCCACCTGTGCACTTCCCTTTTCAACAGCTATTCGGGCATCGGGAGCAATCGTGGGTCGGTCCGTTATGATTTGTGCATTAACAGAATATGACGAAAGACAAAATGCAGATGTAATAAGATACACAAGAGGTCCTTCCGTCATAGGATAAGTTTTAAAATCTTAAGTAGCGGAGGGGGAGGGATTCGAACCCTCGGAGCCAGGGGTTGCCCGGCTCAACTCCTTAGCAGGGAGCCCCGTTCGGCCTCTCCGGCACCCCTCCATCCTTTGCAAAATTAAACAACTTCCAGAATTAATTAACGCTTTGGAGGGCGGATTTAATTCCCTCAATGAGCTTTTTCAAATGTTGATCGGTCCTCTGTTTTTCCCCGATTTGAGAGCATGCATAGATGACTGCGGTATGGTCGCTTCTGTTAAGGAAAGTCCCTATTTGTTTCATGGGGAGGCTTGTCAGTTCTCTGGCAAGGAACATTACCAGTTGCCTCGCAATAACTATATTGCGTTTCCTACTCTTGCTTCTCATTTCTTCAAGCGTAACACCGGTTTTTTGGGTTACAGCAGCGGCAATCTGTTCAATGCTCAAGGGCAGATCGCTTTTCTCAACGTGAGTGCCAATGATTTGCCGTACTAAGTCCAGTGTTATATTGTTCCCCACCAGCGTGGCATGTGCCAAAGTGGATATGAGCACACCTTCCAAATCTCTGATGCTTCCCGGAACATTCTTAGCAATAAATTCAACTATCTCTCCCGGAAGAGCTACACCCTCCTGTTTTAATTTTATTTGTAAAATCTTCTTTCGCGTTTCATAATCAGGTGTGGTTAATTCAGCAGATAGTCCCCACTTGAATCGGGACAAGAGCCTTTCGGTAAACCCTTTTAATTTAATAGGCGGTTGGTCCGTAGTTAGAATTATTTGTTTCTTCCCATTATGCAAAAAGTTAAATATATGGAAAAGGACCTCTTGGGTCTTTTCTTTCCCTGATAAGTGATGCACATCGTCAATTATCAAAACATCAGCATTGTAATAGAATTGCATAAAATCATCTATGGCATTTCGCTTTAGCATCTGAACAAACTGAGACGTGAAAATTTCCCCGGTTGTATAAATAACTAATTTATTTGGATGCTTGGAAAGGATGGCGTTCCCTATCGCATGCACTAAATGCGTCTTGCCCAAACCCACATCGCTATACACAACGAAAGGATTAAATGAAGTTTGACCGGGCTTCTCGGCAATACGTAATCCCGCCGACCGCGCTAATCGGTTACACGAACCCTCAACAAACGTATCAAAAGTGAGCGAAGGATTTAAGTTATTCGCCTTAATAAGACGGTTATTAAGCCCTGGGATAGCATACGGGTTCTTGATCAGTTCCATCATACTTGAAATGGAAGGGTCAAAGTGTTCGGGACGATTGCTTGGAATGTGCATATCTTTCTTATTCTTACTGTCCACAGGAACTTGATATTCAAGTGTTGCCCCAGAACCCAGAACTCTTCTTAATGTTTTTTTGAGCAAACCTACATAATTCGCTTCAAGCCATTCATAATAAAAATGACTTGGGACACGCAGAACAAGATGCTTATCTTTAATTAATTCAACGGGCTTAATAGGCTTGAACCAAGCATCAAATTCTTCCCTTCCAACATTATCTTTTATAATTCGCAAACATTCATTCCATACACTATTCACATCTTTCATTGTCATGCTATATCTATTTACGTATTGCAAAGATTGGGCATTTGTTCCAAACGAATAATGTGAAATGTGGGAACTTTGAAACAATTTATTTCACCTCACCATATAAATGACATTTTGTTAATAAATGACTGATTTTGAGTTTATTATACACAAAATCTATGCAGATTGTGTTAGATATTATCAGTTTTTCCAGATTTAAATTCCACGGAATCAGGCTTTTTAGATGAAAAAAGGAGCGAACCGACATAGTGTCCTGCCCAGCCAGCCTGAGCAATAACCACTGGCTCACCGCCTTTGTTGAAAACTATTTCCGGCGGATTCAGAACAGTGTGACTATGCCCACCAATTATCACGTCTATATGTCGGCTATTACGTGCCAAATCAATGTCCGACAATCTGTCACCATGTTTTTTATATCCCAAATGCGACAGGCACACAACCAGATTGCATCGCTTCCTCTTCAACTCACCAGCCATCGCATCAACAACACTGATAGGGTCTAAATAAGTTATCCCCTTCCATAAGTCCTCAGGAACCAGCCCCCTCAGGTCAATGCCTGCACCCACAAAGCCAACCCGGAAATTTTTCCTTCTTACGATCACCCATGGCTTAACGATATATTTCAATGCCTCGTGCTTTATTAGATAGTTTGTGTTCACCACAGTAAACTTCGCCTTTTGAAGTTGTTGAGCAAGGTTGTCTATCCCATAGTCAAACTCATGATTGCCTATGGTTACAATATCATACCCAAGCCTGTTCATCGCTTCTATTTCCAAAGCCCCTTTATAGAAGTTGAAATATGGCGTTCCCTGAAAGAAATCACCGGCATCAACCAGAATGTTTAATGGAAACTGTTTTCTGAGTTTGTTGATTAGAGTTGCCCTGCGGGCTATTCCCCCAAGCCCATTGTTTGTGGGTTCAAAATGGCTATGCCAATCGTTAGTGTGGAAAATAGCGAGGGTTTGAGGAGAGGGTTTCAGGCACGAAGACAACCAGAAGGGCAGGGTAGCAGTCCCCAAAACGAATTTAATTGCCCTGCGTCTCTTAGGGTTCATCTGGAATCTCAAATCCTTTTCTGAAAGCATCTCTCAATAAGAGATTTTGGGTCGTTGAAAATTTAAATTTTCTCAAAAAGGACAGGTCATCACCCCCACTGGCTAAATAGTCCGATAGGATAACTCTACAGCAAGGTTCACACTGAGTTGAATACACCTTAAAGTACCAACCCCTTGTCCTAATCGTCTTAAGAAGGGAGTCAAAGGTTTGTTGAGGGAGACACTGCTCAGCAACTATATTATCAAACGGCATTATCTGATAGATGTCTCTCAAAAGGAGAGGACCGGCATCTAAGCACGTCTTCCTTATTCCACCCTTGTTCTGAACTATCAGGCTTGGAGTGTCTCTATTTATCATGAAGATTGCCTGCTCAAATTGCCTTATTATAAGCATTCCAAGGGAGTCATCTTTACAATATCCGGCATTTAGAATTGTTATTGTATCATTAAGGGCGGAATTAATGCTATCCTTATATGGTTTTAACCATCGGGCTATTTCTTCGTTCTCTTCAATACTGGAATCCACCACTATCAGCCTACCTTCAACATAGTGCAGGTCCTGAGTGCATGCCCAGAAGACAAATGGGAACAGCAGGTTAGAAATGGCGATACCTAAGGTCTTCAACCTCTTCATAGTCAGACAATGCTCTTAGCCACAACTGTTGAACTCTTATGTTCCATGAATTGAACAGTTGTTGTTTGTATATATCTGGCGATAGGTTTTTCGGAACATCAATGTTTTCAACTTTGGCTTTAATTATTCCATTATCGCCAAGCACGATAGGGATTTCGGTTCCGGGACTAACACCAAATGCCGCACCTATGAATTTCCTTTCCATGCCTATGCCCGGAACAAAATCTTGTTGGAAAGAGAATGACACATTTTGAATGGGCATTTCTGTAAGAGTGGAAATGTCTTCAACTGTTTGGGCACTGCGAAGCCGCTTCATCAAAATGGCTTGTTTCTTTATGTTTATGAGTTTCTGGCGTGCCATTTCTTTGATGTCTTCATCAGGAATTTCTCCCTTGTCATAGGCTTTATACAAATAAGCAACCACAAAAGCCCTTTCTAACTCAAGAACATCGGATAGGTCCCCCTCGTCATTTTGGAACGCCCATCTGACCAGTGGTCTGGCGGGACCCAACCCCGGAACATTAAATTGTTCGGGCACCAACCGGGCTTTAATCGGATTGTAGCCTTCCCGTTGAGCAATTTGAACAAAAGAATCAGGATTTTCACTGACTATTGAGTAGAACCGGCTTGCCTCATTTAAAATCTCAGATAGGGTCTGGTCGCTAACACCAATGAACCTTATGATTGTCCCCACCTTAACACCTTCATCTATGTTGCCAAACCGTTCTATCTTGATCAAGTGTAGCCCGGCTCTGCTCTCAGCAATAAACAGTTCACCTTCTTTGCGATCTTTGTAAAGAATTTCGTTCCTTAATTCGGGCATTAACATTGCACCAGTTACCCACCCTACATACCCGCCACGTTGAGCACTGCCGGGATCGTGCGAGAACTTCACGGCTAATGAATCAAATGTTGCGTGTCCCGCTTCAATGACCTCCTTGAGGCTATCAAGCAATTCCCTTACTTCTTGACGCTTGCTTTGCGTTACGGCTTGAACGAAAATCTGTCTGAACTCAACGGAATCAGGAACCTCTTTACGGTCAATGATTTTATAAGCGAGATATGCCGGTTGCCCACCTATCATCTCAACATAAGGTCCAAGGATTGTGCCAATAGGAAGAGTAAAGAACGAGTCGGTAAAAGGCGTTTCACCCAATTGATCCCTGTGCCAGAATCTGTCGTCCCATGGTTGTTCAGAGCATCTGGCAATGAAGTCCGCTTCTTCCTCAGGAGAAACGGTTTTCCATTGTTCCAAGCATTGGTTAATGAATTCAAGGGCAGCCAGCGAATCCCTCTCGTATGGCACAATGGGAAAGGCTACGTAATATACATATCTCACAGGAGTTTTCAATGCAAACTCTTTGAACTTGTCTTGAATCAAGTCGTGCAATTCTTCCTCTGTATAGGAAATACTATCATCGGGTATTAATGAATATGGCACGAAGACCGCCTGTGCAGACGCCTGCGACAAGGCTTCCACCTGTGCTTCCTGTGCAAACCACGTTGGAATATACCAGCCCTTCGCTATTGAGTTCACATACTTCTGCCTTATAAGATCATAATAGATAAGTTCTTTAATGTATTGCCACAATTCGGCTTCCCTACTGTTCGGGTTTTGTTGAATGTAAGCAAGGAAATTCTGCACGAATTGTGGGTTATAGATTCCCGTTTGTGGGTCTGTGAACTGTTGTCTAATGAGTGGATGTGGGTTGTCGGAAGTGAGGGCATAAGTGAGTTCTTCTTCTGTTACACTAATTCCCATCTCCTCTAACCGTGGCTTAATCAGTTTTTCCAAAATAAGGATTTCCCAAGCAGTCATGTGTATCTGTTCTTGCATCTCAGGAGTTATCTCACCCTGAAAGAACCTAAATCGTTCTTCAACCCTGTCAAGAATAGTTTGATATTCCATCAAGGAGACCTTTTCACCGTCAATTATAGCCACTGTGTCGTCCTGACCCATGAACGAAGTCCTCAACGCATCCATCAATACAAACAATCCCATTGCTATGCCAATAAGCATTACGACTAAACCAGCCCTCTTCCGCAGTTTACCTATTACTGCCATACGCCAAAATTATTAATGCAAACCTATGAAGAATCTGTTAAACGGAACAGATGAGATTAAGCGGTCAGGAACATGCGTTCGCATAGTTAAAAGCATTACGACAACCATGCACACCATTGAATTTCTCTGGAGATTGTTGATAATTTTCGTTCTGAATTTGTTGTTCGTAGTCCTTGTGTTTCCATATCTTCCAGAAGGTCCTGCTAAGAACCTCACTGAAGTTGGACTTCCTTCCGTACTGTTAGCATCCTTGTTCGCAACAACACTGCTCACAATTGTTAAGCGGGCAACAAAGAAAAGATTCCTCATCATTATGGCAGTTTTGTTCTTGCTTACTTCCTTTCCTGTAATGATGCTTTTGACAGTTGATAAAGACACTCAATTTGCCTATGCTGAAGTAGTAATCGCTCTGATGTCCTTCGGACCATTGTTTGTTGGTTCCACAATCAGTTCTCTTCTGTTAATCATGGAATCTCTTAATTGCAACTGGTTTTGCACTATCTCTCTTGTGTTTACAATAAACCTAATTACGTTCCTTGTTTTGATAGCCTTCATAGAAGCATTAGTCCATCTTGCAGTGACCCTCTCTGCAAAACTTGTAAAAAACTCTTAATTTAGTTCCAGCATGGTCAGGTTTCTAATAGCCATAATAGTTTGTATGTCTTTGTCTTTTTATGTTGGATGCAGAACGCTTGTCTACCGTCCGAGTTATGTAGAGCCTCAAAAGTATGATAGTATGCATCAAGAAATTGTAGTAGTTAAATATGAAATCACCGACAGTTGCCCAAAATGCCAGCCAGACACCACTATTACAGAAGGCATGTTTGTGGATTGCCACAGGCATCTTGTTCCAGCAGGTTTTGTGAAGTGTAGTTCCGAAAATGAATTGTTTGTGTTCTTGAAAGCAGGCATAAAAGGTAATGATTTGCCTCAAATTGATAATGTTGACACAGCCACTGTTAACGAGTATTTCTCTTTTTGTTTTAATAATCGCAGAATCAGAGTTGAAAAGGTTACTATAAGTCACTATTATTCCACAAAGCGTTCCAGAGTAGAGCAACTTACGACAATATATAAAGGAACAGTTAATTCCTTAATCATATATGAAGTTGCAAAGCAAGATACTATAACCGTCAAAGTGTGCAAGTATTTTTATCCCTAAAAGCATTTCGGTTTTTTTCTTTAGAACTCTATGTCCTCTGGATTTAATTATACGTCCAACGTGATTTAAAATTAAACGAATGCACCTTAGAATTGGAAATAAATAAACGGTTGGAGTCCAGCCGCCGCCGCTTGATAGACGATAATGACCGTTATGAAGAAAGCAATTATGTGAACTATAAATGGAGCGTTTTCAAAGAAATGAAGCCATGAATCCTTGACTTTTTGTGGAAGCCAGTGCAGAACCATTCCCAAAGCAAAGAGCAAGAAGAAGACCCAGTAGCCCTTAATCACTTCTGGAATAATGGATGTGTCAAAGTGATTGATGATT
The DNA here is from genome assembly GCA_013153515.1 of Chlorobiota bacterium. GTDB lineage: Bacteria > Bacteroidota > Bacteroidia > JAADEI01 > JAADEI01 > JAADEI01. The sequence continues at coordinate 28,881 of JAADEI010000019.1, forward strand.
TGATGGAACATCAGGTCAACTGTTTGAGTGTCGGGAGCCCTGAACCAGAACCGTGTGAATGTTATGAACGTGAAAGTTAGAAGGACAGCAAAGACTATCGCTATTGGGTTTTTCGTTCCAGTAAATGGACTTATCTTCCGCCAGTATTTATATATCACCAGTCCCAGACCGTTGAGCCCGCCCCAAATAACAAAGTTCCAACTGGCACCGTGCCACAACCCACCCAATAGCATTGTTAACATAAGATTTATGTTGGTTGTTACATGCCTTCTTGTGGGCGGGTAGATATACAGCAATCCAAGGGCAACCAGCGTCCACACCAAAAGCATTATTATCCAAAGTTGGTTCTTGGCAAGGAAGAATATCACAATCGCAATAATTATCACGACTATCAGTGAACCGACACTGCCGTGCCTGTTGCCACCAAGCGGAATGTAAAGATAGTCTTTAAGCCAGTTGGACAGGGACATGTGCCACCGCTTCCAGAACTCACCAACATTCTGGGCTTTGTAAGGATAGTTGAAGTTCTTGGGCAGGTCAAACCCAAAGAGTTTAGCGATTCCAATGGCAATGTCTGTGTATCCAGAAAAGTCGGCATACACTTGAAGGGAATATCCGAAGGCAGCCATCACATTCTCGAACCCGCCGAACATAGTGGGATTGGCAAAAACTCTGTCAATGAAGTTAACGGCAATCAGGTCGCCGAAAATCATCTTCTTAATTAAGCCTTTTATTATCATATAGTTGGCAAAGCCAAATTCCTGCTTGGATAACTTGAATGGTTTGTAGAGTTGTGGCACGAATTCAGAAGCCCTCACAATTGGTCCGGCAACCAACTGCGGGAAGAAACTCACATAGAAAGCGAAGTCCAGAATGTTCCTCACTGGTTGAACGTGCCCACGATACACGTCAACTGAATAACTAATGGTCTGAAAAGTATAGAAGGAAATTCCTACGGGCAACAGGATTTCGCCAACTTCAAAATGCGTTCCCATCGCTTCATTAGCCCAATGGGCAAACCAGTTGAACACAACAAAATGTGTATCAAACATTTGATTCAAAACGTCAACAAAGAAGTAGGCATATTTGAAATATGACAAAACAAACAGGTTGATGAAAACACTTAATGCAACACCAATTCGCTTAAGCCATTGCTTGTCAGCATTGTGTATAAAAAGCCCTAAGAAGTAGTCGCTAACAGTTGAAAACACAAGGATCAGGACAAACAGCCCACTGGTCTTGTAATAGAAAAACATTGAGACAATCATAAGATATACGTTCCGCAGGAAGGTTCGTTTGGCGACAAGGGCGAAGCCCGGCAGGATTAAAACGAGAAATATCCAGAAGGGAAGTTTTGTAAATATAAACGGATTTGTAGGATCATATTGCAATAATGAAATAAGATTATCCAGTGAAAATGTGTATTCAATCCACTCTTTCAACCTTTCGTAGATGAGTTCCATAAGCGTCCATTATTGCCCAAAACAGCAGTTCGCCAATCAGGAAATATCCCTTTTTAGTGAAGTGAATTTTGTCTTTTTGCATGTGAGAAGCGAGCCACCAGTCCCAAGAACTGCCCAAACCACCCATTATTTCAAACATATCCCAATATCCGGCATGATATTTCTCAGCCAAATGACGCATTGCTTTCTGAACAACAAACGCCCTTTTATTGGGATACCGCCACCTGTAGTAACTGTCGTTGTTGGTAGTAAATATGATTTGCACGTCAGGAACAACCTTTTTGATAGCCGTGATCAGCGAGTCATATCGGGAAACGTAGGTCTCATAGGAAAAGTCGTCTTCAAGGGCATCGTTGATTCCAATGGAAAAGATAATCACGTCTGGCTTCACTACTTTGATATTACTAATGAAATGGTCTGCTTTGAGATATGACTTGACGGAAGCACCGTTGACACCAACGTTATGAACCACTATCCCAGCGTCATCGCTCATCAATTGAAGTCCCATGAGTGTGAATCTTTTTTGTGCCGAGTCTGTCCTTGCCAGTTTTATTCTAATTATTTCCAGCGGCTCATTAAAATGGTATTCAATATATCCTTCGCCTTTGAGAGTGTCTGTTATTAGGGAATCGGGCACGTCGGGAATTGGAATGAAAGACAGCGAGTCGTCAAGGTAGAAAATCCTCACTGCCGTGAAGGGATATGTTTCACCATAGCGGAAATATATTTTGAAAGAAGCGGAAGAGTCATAAGTTGTAGCACTATAGCCCATTATTCCAGCGTTTGGGCATGGTTTCCTCACCAGAGAAATTTTACATGTTTTCCACTTGCCTGTGTAGGAAGAAGTGTAGTTGTATGGACTGTTTGTTCTGGCAATTTTGTATGGGAATACGAGACCTCTTGGGGCATCGGCACCCATTATGGAATGTTGGAATAGTTGACGCATCTTGCCTGTCCAGAAGTCTGCTTGGACGTGCGACCCGCCAATATGCATAATGTGAATCTGTCCCTTGCCCGTGTAAATCAACGAATCCAGTTTCTGCCAAAACACTTCAAAGGAATCTGTTCCTCCGGGAAATTCCAGAATGTTCTTTTCATATTTGATAGGCAAGCCTTTCTGAGCATTCGTTGTTAGTGTTAACAAGGCTATTACGAGAATTAGGAAAATTCTTTTCATAGTCCTTCGCTTTTTTCTTCTTTTGCCTGTTTGTAAAGGTTGTATTCATACAGGATGTCTTCCCATAGCAGTTGGGCAACTTTTTTAACTCCGGGGATAGTGAAGTGGACGTAGTCCTTTGCGGCAAGTGGCGTGTCCGCCTCAGCCCATTTAATAATCGTTCCAGAACCTCCCATGTTGAGATACATGTTCCAGAACATAGCGTCGTTTTGCAGGGCTGCCTCTTTCAAAACGTTTATTACGCATTCAAGAATCGGATATGTCTGCAATTTGCCGTCAATGACCGTTGCCATGTCTGCCGGTCCAATCACAAGGAAGGAAGCCTCAGGGGCAATGGATTTGAGATATCTGATTTGGGAAGCGAACCACCTGCCGTAGTTCTTGCATCGTTTCTCATCTTCAATATATGGGATTACGTTTCCACCGAATTGTAAGACGATCAAATCAGGTTTGAGGTAGTCATAAAAAAGTTTTAGGAATGATTTGTTTTGTCTGGTAAAGATTGTTCCGGCGGACCCACGCAATGGGATGTTGTCCATTATGACTCCCTTCCCTGATTTGTTTTCAAGGGAAATGGCATAAACATGGATTGGGGCACCTGAATGCTTGAATGTGATAGTGGCACCGGGAGGAATACTCAACTCTTTGATTATTAATCGGGCGTGTTCGTATAGAGAGTCGTGATACAGGCTATCGTTAACAAAAATCTTTATTCGTGCCGTATCCTCAGGTATACTCCAGAAAAATACTGCTTTGTCGTATCGGCGTGCCCTGTAATAGGCGTATCTGTTGGGTTTCAGCGAGAACCATGATTCCTGCGAAGAATCCGGACTGGACTCAAAGTAAACAATCAGGGGACCGAACCTGCCATGTTTGATAGTTGTGTCTACCTTTCCGAATCCGGGCACCCGCTTCCAATGGTCGGAATATTCTGTTTTAACAGAAAGTTTTGGGGCTACCGGAATCACAGGCACCAGTCCGGGACCTCTCCCTCCAAACAATTTCTGCAATTCGTTTCTGATTTGTGCAGTGATTCGTTCTCCTTCAATCTGAGAGTCTCCATAGTGCAAGATTCTAATGCGTTTGCCCTTTTCGGCTTTCCGGAAAATTCTCCATAGATGTTCATGGTTATCATTGGGAAAGATTATTTTCTTTTCTTCGGCAAGGATTGAATCAAGGATTTGCCTAAGTCTGGCAGTGTCCTCCTGAGTTGTTTCTTCAATAATGAGAGTGTCTGCGTCCACGAACTTTTGCAATTCTTTTATGAGTTTTTCTTCCGGTTTTTCCGGAACTTCAAAAAGCATAGAGAACTTGGCGAATTTGAAGGGAAGGATGTCTTCAAGATAGAGTTCATATGCTATGGAAAATGCGATGCTCATTAGCCCAACCGTAACATAAAACCAAAAGATTTTAATGGGGTTCATACGACCCACAAAGTTATGTCAGCCTGCAAAATGTCTTATTGGGAAGAACTTTTTACAAATGGGAATTTCTCTCTGAATTGAATCATTGCTTGTTTGTCCAGCCCTACGGTTACCACCGTTTCTGAATATGCCAGTTGAACAATTGGATTTCCTGCATAATCCAACGCAGTGCTAAAGCCTGAGTAAAATTCATACGGGTCTGATCCCACCCTGTTGACTGCAACAACATAGGCTTGATTCTCTATTGAACGGGCTTTGAGCAGGGCGTTCCACGCATCAATCCGTTTGTGGGGCCACGACGCACTGATGAGAAGCAAATCGTAAGCGTAGTTGTGATTAAATAACCAGTGTGGAAATCGTAAGTCAAAACAAATAGCAAGGCGGATTTTCCAGCCTCTCCAGTCAACTATTTTAACTTCCTGCCCGGGACAATACTTCTCTGGTTCCTGAGTCAGAACAAATAAGTGTTTTTTGTCATAGTAATCCAGAATTCCGTTTGGCGTTGCGAAAATCATACGGTTGTAAAAGCAATTGTTTTCTCTTATCACTATAGACCCTGCAATGGCACTGTTGTGTTTTCGGGCTTCGCTGATGAGCCACTGTGTGGTTGGTCCCTCAATGGGTTCGGCAACTGATTCGGGTTGCATAGTGAAGCCTGTTGTGAACATTTCAGGCAGGACAATAAGGTCAGTGTTTTTTACAGATGAGAGAATTTCTGTGAGTTTTCTCCAGTTTTCTTCCGGCGAGTGCCACTCAGGGGCAAACTGAACAAGTGTAACTTTCATAGCAGGGATAGTTTTTCAACAGCCTGTTGAAGGGTCTCTTCCCGCTTCGCAAAGCAGAACCTGATCATTCTAAGGTTTTCAGGCGGATTAATGAATAGCGGGGACAATGGAATAGTAACCACACCAATCTGATGGGCTAAGTCAATCACGAATTCCATGTCTGATTTTTGGGAAAGGGCAGAGTAGTCGGCAAGCATGAAATAGGTCCCTTCCGGTTTGATTGGTTTAAGTCGTGTGTTGGTAAGAGCGTTGTAAAGAAAATCCCTTTTCTTTTCAAAGAAGTGGCTCTGGTCAAGGGAATCAAACCCTTTTGTCTGTTTAACCCATTCCAGATATGAAGCCAGTCCTTCCTGCATAACATTGTTTACAGCATAAACAACATATTGATGAATTTTATCAAATTCTATAATAACCGGTTCCAGAGCGACGGCATAGCCTATCTTCCAGCCCGTGGCGTGAAAGGTCTTCCCGAAGGAATACACCGCAATAGCCCGTTGTTTAAGTCCATCTATTGAGAGAACCGAAACATGCTTTCTGCCATCAAAAACAATGTGTTCATAGACTTCATCGCTCAGGACAATGATGTCTTCTCTGTCTGAGAGAATTTCTGCAAGGGTTTCCCAATCCTGCTTAGTCCAGATGTGTGTTCCTGGGTTGTTGGGCGTGTTGACTATAATTATTCGTGTTTTATCTGTTATAGCATCTTTAATCTTATTGAAGTCTGGCTTGAATAGTGGGGGCGTGGACAGGACGGGAGCCGGAACACCACTGTTGAAAAGCACAGAAGGGCGATAACTGTCATAGCCCGGGTCTAAAATGATTACTTCATCTCCCGGATGGACAAAAGCAGTGATGGCACAAAAGATTGCCTGTGTTGCTCCAGCAGTTATGGTAATGTTGTTTTCTGTTAAGTTCGTTTTTTGAAAATAATTAATTTTTTCTGCTAATACGTGCCTTAATTTTTCGTTGCCTTTCATTGGGGCATACTGATGTGTGCTATTTAGGAATGCTTGCCTTATGTGTTCAATAATTGTTTTATCAGGCGTGAAATCAGGAAATCCCTGTCCGAGATTAATAGCGTTTAGTTTTCGGGCAAGGGCACTCATTTGTGCGAAGATGGTAATTCCTTCATCTGGCAGTTTAGACCTATGCATAGTCGGGGAATTGTTCAGAGATTTCTTTATAAATTTTCCTAATGTCTTCACCGGAATTTATGTTGGCATTCAATGATGCCTTAGGGGTTCTGATAATTACCCTGTCCTGTTCGTCGGACACAGCCAAAACACTATCTTCCGAAGTGTTGATTATAAGGCTATTCTGAGTGTTTGTAACCACTGCTTTGCCAATGATGGCGTTTCCTGATTTGTCGTGTGGCAGAAGGTCGTAGATGGCTTTGAAATTACCCAAATCACTCCATTTGAAAGTGGCTTTCACAACGAAGACATTGTTTGCTTTTTCCATGATTGCATAGTCAATGGATGTGGCGGGGCAAGCCATGAATATCTTCCTTATCAACGAAGTGTCGTTGAAATCCTTAAGTTCAGAGCAGATGTCCCAAATGTCCGTTGCATAAAGGATAAAGGCTTCTTTCAGGGCGTCCAATCTCCAGATAAACATTCCTGAGTTCCAGAAGTATTCACCGCTTTCCACGAATTTACGAGCCAGTTCCAACGGCGGTTTCTCTGTGAATGTTTTCACTTTGAACAGTCCCTTTTCTGGGATTAAGGGTTTTGCAATGTGTATGTATCCATAGCCAGTTGCGGGATATGCTGGTTCAATCCCTATGGTTCCCAGTTCCATGTTTTCCTGTGCGTAGTCAATAGCGATGTTAAGAGCCTTAGCCCATTGGTTGGCGTCGTCAACATAGTGGTCGGCAGGCAGGACAACCATTACGGTTTGGGGGTCTTCTCCCTGCGAAAGGAAATAAGTGAGTGCGTATGCTATTGTGGGGGCAGTGTTTCTGGGCATCGGCTCAGCGATAAAGTTCACTTTAGGAACCTGTTGCCTGATGAGATGTTCGTATTCAGAAGGGGCAATAACATATATTCTTTCGGGGGAAGTGATTAGTTTAGCCCGTGATACTGTATCCTGCAATAGGGTTTTACCTGTGTTTAGCAAATCAAGGAACTGCTTAGGTTTGCTTTGAGTAGAGAGGGGCCAGAGCCTTGTCCCTTTCCCACCAGCCATTATGACAACAATCGGCTTCATATTGCAAACATAAGCAAGCACTGAGAAATGTCTCAGGGCAATGTTTTGACAATTACGTTCAGATGAGGGTCCAAAGTGCTATATCTAACAACGACACTATCAGCAAAAACGCATTCATTACACGGATGCCAGTATTCCACAACCCTTCCTTTGTGGTCCCTAAACCTGATTTTAACTGCATATCCCTGATCACAAACCCAACAAGGACCGTAGGTTCTTTTAATTATCTCCGCTTTTGTAGTTAAGCCAAACATCTCCAACTCAAGTTTTTTTCGTGTGTTAATACCAATAAATACAGACGATATGAAAATCCCTTCAATTACGACGACACCTAATGCTAATTTGATTCCACTGCCTCTCCACCCAACAGTGAACAAAGTGAACAAAAATGACCCTACCACACCAATTATCCAGCCTAAGGAGGCTAACCAAAATAGTTCATCTCTCCTGAAAGCGAAAACAACGATAGTTAGAAAGCCTAAAAAGGTTAAAAGAAATGATCCTAACACTCCTTTTCTTCTATCTGAATTAGAATTCATAAATTTGCAGTAAAGTTAAGGGGTATGAGGGAAACAGGCTTAGGAAAACAGTCTTTGCTAATTGCGTTTCTTTTTGGCGGGCTGTTTTTGGCATCCTGTGGGTCGTCTGATAACGAAGGGACTGAACCAACTGGTTCTCAGGGAAACGTTGACAAGACAGATGTTTCGGGGACTGAGTCGGAATCCGAGGACTTTGGATCCGAATACGTGATTCTGGATAGAGCAGAAACACAAGTTTCTTCCGATGAATTATGCAATGTTTTGAACCAACTCACCTTTCCCGAACAAATCGCCCAACTGCTTGATAAGGTTAGTGAAACAAAACAATCCGATTTCTGCCTTAAGACCTATACAGGTCCTGATGTGAAGGATTTGCCTGTTCCAGATATTGTTAACGAAACTTTTGAAACCATAAGGAAAAATCACCCTGATTTACTTGTGTATGAGTTTGCTGAAATGACTGACCAGTTGGCTTTCGCCCAAGGATATGAAATGAAGTTTATAAAGTCACCGTCCATCCTAATTGAAATTTCTATGACACCCAAGAGTGTTTCACCGACCATAGCAGTGCATGTCGCACCATTCAAGAATTTCGCAGAAAGAAAAATCTGGAACTACGACTACGTAGTAAACAAATTGCAACCAGTAGCAGACCAAATCGCTCAAAACCTTAACTTGAAACCTATGTATACGTCCTATGAAAATGGTTCTGTTAACTACTTTTACTCAATCCCGCAAGAAACCAACACCGATCAACTTGTGAAACAATTGCATCAGTATCTTCTGGACAATGGATGGAACGTTACTAACTACGCTTCCATGATGGGCATAACAACCCTTCAAGCCCAGAAAAACAACATTGTTTTTGAACTGGCAAACATGCAGGGATTCGGACAGAGCAGAACTCTATTCTCTTTCACTCTCAAAATTGTTGAATAAACTGCTTATTAAGTGCATATGAAAAGACTTCTCTTTGTTTTACTTGTAGTTGGATTAGTGCATTCCTGCAAGGGAAAGATTATTATTGACATAATCCGTGAGATTTGGATTGAGTTGTCTAAGGATAGTGGTGGAAAGATAAGGAAAACGAAAGATAAAATTTATTTTAGATACGCAGACAAGGTTGTTTACTATGATTCGTTA
>JAADEI010000048.1 GCA_013153515.1 Chlorobiota bacterium
CCTTACGAAGAAGATTATGCATATCATGTTTATCATCAATATGTCATTAAGTTGGACAACGAACATTGGCGGGACCCTCTGCACGAATTCCTGTTATCTAAAGGCGTTCAAAACGCTATTTACTATCCTGAGCCTATCCATCTGAGCAAAGCATATAGATTCTTAGGATATTCACAGGGCAATTTCCCGATGGCGGAATACATATCTCAAAAAGTTCTTGCACTGCCTATGCATCCATTCCTCACGGAAGAGGAACAAAAGTATGTCGTTGATTGCATAAAGGAATTTTTTGCCGATGGCGGATGATAAAAAGTTTTTTGTTCACCCTACTGCCGTCGTTGACGATGGGGCTATAATTGGCGAAGGGACCCGAATCTGGCATTTCTCTCACATTATGAGCAGTGCCAGGATAGGTGAGAACTGTGTGTTGGGACAGAATGTGTTTGTAGGCAGAAACGTGATAATTGGCAACAGGGTTAAGATTCAAAACAATGTGTCTGTTTATGAAGGTGTTGTCCTTGAAGATGAAGTGTTTGTCGGACCTTCTGCAGTGTTCACAAACGTTATCAACCCAAGGGCATTCATTGAACGAAAGGACCAATTCAGACAGACAATAGTTAAAAGGGGTGCGACTATTGGAGCGAATGCAACCATAATTTGTGGAAACACCATTGGCGAATATGCCTTTGTGGGTGCTGGGGCTGTGGTGACTCGGGACATTAAGCCTTTTGAACTGGTTGTGGGTGTTCCAGCCCGACATGTTGGATGGGTTAGCCACGCAGGACACAGATTGAACTTTGATACAGAGGGAATCGCTATTTGTCCGGAAACAGGACGCCCATATAAACTGTTAGAACAAGAAAGTAAAATCATTCCGTTGTGAGTCAAATTTCTGTTGACGATATTCTTTCCGGCAAAAAGAAGATTGCAGTTATTGGACTGGGCTACGTGGGGTTGCCCGTTGCCGTAGCCTTCGGAAAACAAATTCCAGTAATTGGCTATGATATAAGTAAGCGAAAAATTGATTTATTAAAGCAGGGTATTGACCCGGCAGGAGAAGTTAGTTCGGAAGAGCTAAAGAAAGCAGCTATTGAATTCTCTCACGACTCGGAAGTTCTCGCGGATGCATCTGTTTATATCGTTACTGTCCCGACACCGGTGGATTCGCATAAGGTTCCTGACCTTGGTCCGCTAAAAAACGCTTCTCAGACAATTGGGAAATATCTTAAGCCTGGCGACATAGTAGTATATGAATCAACCGTTTTTCCCGGATGCACGGAAGAAATATGTGTTCCGATTCTGGAACGAACCTCTGGCTTAAAAGCAAACATAGACTTCTTTTATGGATATTCACCGGAACGGATTAATCCCGGCGATAATGTCCACACCCTTGAAAATGTGATTAAAGTGGTCAGTGGCTCAACACCTGAAATAACAGATTTTTTAGCAGATTTATACGGGATTGTTGTGAAAGCGGGAATCCATAAAGCACCGTCCATAAAAGTTGCTGAAGCAGCCAAGGTGATAGAAAACACGCAAAGAGACCTCAACATAGCCCTTATGAATGAACTGTCCATCATCTTTGACAGGATGAACATTAACACTTATGACGTGATTGACGCCGCATCAACAAAATGGAACTTCATCAAGTTCACACCGGGATTGGTTGGTGGGCACTGCATAGGCGTAGACCCATATTACCTTACCTATAAAGCACAACAATTGGGATACAACCCGCAAGTTATATTATCTGGACGACGCATTAACGATGAGATGCCGTTGCACGTGGCTTCGCGGGCTATCCAAATGCTTGCGGAGAAAGGGATTTCTGCGTTGGGTTCACGAATCCTCGTTATGGGAGTTACCTTCAAAGAAAATGTCAAAGACATTAGAAACTCAAAAGTGTTTGACCTGATAAGGGAACTTCGCAATTACGGTGCCCATGTGGACGTGATGGACCTAATCGCCGACCCTGAAGAGGTAAAACGTATTTATGGTGAGACCCTTATTTCAGAACCTGAAGGCAAATTCGATATGGTTATAGTGGCAGTGGCTCATAATCAATACAAACAACTTGATATGGATTATTTTAAAAACATTCTTCACGACAACGGCGTACTCATTGACCTCAAAGGAATATATCGCAAGCAGGAAATACCGTTTAGATACTGGACTTTGTAAAAAATAAACTTCTGATGACACACGACTACAAGCAGTTCAAAAGAAGAATCATAATTACTGGCGGTGCTGGATTCATAGGGTCACACACGGTCAGGCACTTTGTAAAGAAATATCCTGATTATTTGATAATAAACTTTGATAAACTAACTTATGCTGGCAATCTGGAGAACCTCAGAGATATAGAGAACTATCCCAATTATGTGTTTGTGAAAGGTGATGTTGCTGACGAAGACATAGTCAGAGAAACAATGGAAAAATATCATGTGGATTCAATTATTCATCTTGCTGCTGAGTCGCATGTGGATAGGTCTATTTTCAATCCAATGGAATTTGTAAGGACAAACGTTGTGGGAACGGTAACGCTATTAAATGTTGCACGCCATCTATGGGAAAAATGGGATGATATAGAAAATCCTTTGTTCTACCACATTTCCACTGACGAAGTCTATGGTTCCTTGGGCAAAGAAGGGAAGTTTACCGAAAAGACGCCTTATGACCCTCGGTCGCCCTATTCGGCTTCCAAAGCCAGTTCAGACCATTTCGTCAGGGCATATCATCACACTTATGGGATGCCGGTCCTAATTACTAATTGTTCCAATAACTATGGTCCCTATCAATTTCCAGAGAAACTAATTCCGTTGGTAGCTCTGCATTTTGCGGAAGAGAAGCCTGTGCCGGTATATGGGACAGGAGAAAACGTAAGGGATTGGTTGTATGTGGAAGACCATGCAAAAGCAATAGATACAGTTTTTCACAAAGGGAAAATTGGAGAGACATACAACATCGGTGCGGAGAACGAATGGCGAAACATTGACATTGTCCACAAGATAGGGCAATTGGTGGACCAGTTCCTCGGCAGACCACAGGGATATTATGAAAAATTCATCACATTCGTGAAAGACAGACCGGGACACGACTTCCGATATGCCCTTGACACAACAAAAATCAGAACCGAGCTGGGTTGGAAACCTGAAATGCCTTTTGAACAAGGACTCAGAAAAACGATAGAGTGGTATCTAACCAACAAAGAGTGGCTGGACAGAGTCCGTTCCGGTGAATATATGAAGTATTATCAACAACAATACGCTGAAAGGCTCAAGTAAGTAACAAATCTTAATGGTTATATAACATCACAAGTAAGGCGGTAGTAAATAGAAATTATACAAAGCCGTTCAATGTTCATTCCACACATCTTTTCCTTTTTATGACTTTGGCTTATTGTTTCTGCAGTTTGTTCTTTGTTTCAAAAATTTATAATAATTATTTTTATATACACAACTGGGCGAGACGTAAGAATTTTTTATCATACATTAGCAAAAATGGAGAGTAATGATAACTTTCAGGCAACTATTAATTGGCGTTACTTTTATAAGCATAGTGAACGCTCAGAGAGTGGGTGTTGGAACTCAAAATCCTGAAGCCCAATTTCACATCTACCTCTCTAATGCTACAACAGACAAAGCATTGCTCGTAAACAAACAAGGCATTGCTAATCCATTTTTAATCATTAATAGCCAAGGATACGTGGGGATTGGGGTGGATTCCCCCCCTCAACGACTAACTATTAATGGCAATATAGATTTTTCTGGTGCTTTAATGCCTGGTGGAAATGCTGGTAGCTCGGGAGATATATTGATATCTCAAGGTTCAGGCTTGCCCCCACAATGGCAAAACGTTTCTACTATAGGCGACAACTGGGGCAGTCAGGTGGCGGTGACACAGAATCCTGTGGTTGGTGATGGCACATCGTCAAATCCGATAACGTTTGCCAGTGGGTCCGCTATTGGGGACGTGTGGCAATGGGACGGCACAACTTGGCAATTGGTTCATCTTGATAGTATTATCAGTTCTGCAGGTTATGATAGCGTCTGCAATACCGCAACAACTAATTATGTTCAAAAATGGACTGGCACGAGCCTTTGTAATTCAATAATTTATGACAATGGCATAAATGTAGGCATTGGAACAACCAATCCTACATCTAAATTGGAAGTTATTGGTTACATAAAAGCCGTCACTTATTATGGTGATTCCATATCTATCGGTGGAGATAATGTGGGGAATGATGTTGAAATAAGGATTGCAGCACCCACATCCAGGGATTGGATTTCCTTTTGGAATTCAACAACATCTCAATTCTCTAATATTAAAGTGGGCAAAATAGATTTACGAAATGAACTGATAGCGGGGGGCGGTCCAGGGACAAAAGGTCAAGTATTAGTATCGAGGGGTCCCGGGCAATCACCCACCTGGCAAAACACTTCCCTAATAAGTGCCTGCAATAGCGTGCGAAACATAACAACCTGTGTAGATATAAATGGTAACCCCTTTGGATGCGTTGCAATGACATACACCGCATGTGTTAATGCCTGCAAAAATAGCAATTATAGTGGCTTCAATGATTGGCGGTTACCTACTTTGGATGAATACTTCTGTTTATATAACGAAGGGCATTCTTTTGACAATCCAAGTCTGGATTATTGGACCCTTAGTAGTGTGATTCCCACAAGTGCAACAGTATCCTATAATTTTCCTTCTTCTGGAATCTATGCTATTTTTAGACCAAGCAATGGAAGATGGACGGGGGATGGGGCTGGAGGTTCCCATTATTGCAGATGTGTAAGATAGATTTTGCATGCTATTAATCCCAAAAGGTCAGTCTTTTTGTTTGAGTTTATGAGCCCTGTGCACACTACGCCGAACTCTGTGTAACACCGTGGTTTCCTTTAGGTCACAGAAATCCTGTAGTTTAAAGCATTTCTTAGTTCTAACTAAGAACTTAAATAGATAACGCTTCTGATGGCGAGAGCTATTCCAGCTATTGCAAGGGCTATTCCAAGGACTATATTAGCCAGCTTCATCACTCGGGGAGTAAGGAATTTAGTTAGATAGTTAGCGCCATAAATCTTTAACAAGTCAGAAATTATCAAACCGCCTAAGACGGAAATCAGGAAAATGAATGTGTTATAGGCGGAAAAGGTGGACCCCACAGTTGCAAGGCTGACCCAATAAATTATGACGAAAGGATTGCCAAGATTTAAGAAAAACCCTTGAAAAAATATCATAAATCGGGTTCTGGTTCTAAGTTTTATTTTGCGGGTAATGATTGGGGGAGGAGCACTTTTGCGAGCTCTAAAAACTAATATGATTCCTGCCATGGCAATGACCAAGCCGATCACCAGCCCCACCCATTGGTTAGCAAGCCACCGTTCAAGGAAATGCGAGACGCCCAAGTAAGCAACTGTCAAATAGATGAAATCACTTATCCAGACGCCGAGGGCAAAGAGCAAGGCTGCCTGCCACCCAAGCCTAAGACTGGTATATATAAGCAGGAAGAACGCTGGTCCGGCAAGGATGGAGAGCATCATTCCCAGTCCCACTCCCTTTATTATAGCATCAAGCGTTTCCATCATCAGGAATTAGTCCCTGTGTTTTTAGAAATTCTTCCCACTGCTCTATTTGTTCTCCTTTAAGGACTCTTGGAAACTTGTTTTGTGCCCCCAGTTTGCCCCGTTGTTCCATCCATTGATAAAACGTTTTAACGGGCAAGGCAAACACCTTAATTTCTTTTAAAGCGGAGGATCGTTCTGTGGTGTAGTCATCGTTTAATCGTTTGAGAATTTCATCCAGCATTTGGGACAATTCTTCTGAGGGAATGTTTATCTGGCGAGTTGTTCCCAAGAACCATTTATGTGCCCAGAACCTGCCGACCCGATAGGGATACACTGTAAACTCTGGGATAGCAACCTGCAATTGCTCAGCCAGTTGGTCCACTGCCATAGACATGTTCTCAACTGAAAGGTGTTCGCCAGTAACGCTTAAATAGTGCTTTGTGCGACCAGTTATAATGATTTCACCTCCTTCTTTATCCACTATTTTTACTGTATCGCCGAGTAAGTATCGCCACGAGCCAGCACAAGTGTTAAGCAATATGGCATAATCAACGTTTTCCCGAACTTCTTCCCACCATAGGGCGTGAGCACCAGGCTTAACATTTCCTTCCTCGTCAAAATTGTCTGAATTGAAAGGCACGAATTCAAAGAATATGCCGTTGTCGGCAAGTAGCCTGAGCCCTCTCGCATTTGGTCGGGCTTGATAAGCCACATATCCCTCAGAAGCAAGATAGGTCTCAATTGTAATAATTGGTTTTCCCAACAGTGATTCAAAAGTTTTTTCATAGGGTTTAAATGACAATCCGCCGAAGACAAGCACAGAAAAGTGAGACCAAATCTGATGGATGTTTTCAATTTTATAATGTTCCACTATGCGTTCCAAGAGGAGTTGAGCCCAAGGGGGAACCGCAACCATAGTTCCAACGTCCCACTTATGGGCATTCTTCACAATGGCATCAATTTTTTTGTTCCAATCTTTTATTGCCGTGATTTTCCGTGGAGGCTTGTAAAACAAATTAAACCAAGTTGGGACATCGGCGGACATGATTCCTGAAAGGTCTCCAGCATACTGCCCTTTGCCAATCGGTTTCATTGAAGTGCTACCACCCAAAAGCAAAACATCTTTCTGATAATACCAATCGGGAAGATTATACAGTGGCAGGGAATACATTACTCTGAGGCTACCCTTCCTGATCGCCTTCAACATCTGCTTGGACACAGGGATGTATTTACTCGGACCTTCCGTGGTTCCCGAACTAAGAGCAAAATACTTTATCTTCCCAATCCACGTTACATCAGGGACACCCTCAAGAGTCATATACCACCACTCCTTATACATTTTTGAATAGTCATAGATAGGAATTTGTGTTCTGAAACGGTCATAGGCTTTCTCAAAGGGCAAGTTCACTAAGTCTGAAAAACTATAATGTTTCCCGAATTCCGTGTTTCGGGCAGTTTTTATTAAGCGAAAAAATTGTTCTTTCTGAGCAAGAGACACATCACAATACGGGTTATCTCTCCTTGACGCAAAATCTATAAACGCCTTTACTATCTTCCCGACAAGATACATAGAACTAAATTACGCCACAAAGAGCGATGGGACGTGTATCAACCATTTTAGAATGTGCCATGCTGATTTAAACTTTGTTTTGTCTCGGGTCATTTTTCCTTTTCAATCACTGCCACTCCCAAGAAATTCAAGTTAAGCGGTTTCACAGTTCCTGACTTTGTCGCTTGGAAAGAGAACCGAAACTCTTTAATTAGCAATTTACCTGAATTTGACCCATTTATGACAATTGGTTTATTTTCTTCACCAATATGGATAAAACTACCGTCCATACATTGACTAATCAACTTGTCTTTCTCAGACAGATTTATGACAAACCTGTCCAGTTCGTTATTTGAAGGCGATAAGACAGTTAGTTCAACCGCCATGGTAATTGTATCTACGAATACTCTTATGCTTGTTGAGTCTGGCGATCGTATAGTCCACGTTGTCCCTTCTGAAGAAACATCTTTTTCAAAATCAATTAGTATCATTGTTGAACCTAAGGTAATATTTTCAGTTTTCATTAAATCATAGTGATACTCATGCTTATAGCCACAAATTTGATAATAAAGAGTCGCCATATAACTTTTAGGTAAATTTAAAGTTTTCAAGGTTTCTTCCATTACAGACCAGCATGCCCGTGTGTTTTCCACTGGCTCGGCAAGTTTCTGCTTCAGTTCTTTTGTTTCCTCGGACGTTGGAATGTAGGTTGTATCTATCTTTCCGAAACTTTCACAAAGAGTCATGATAAGGCTTTCTAACTGCCTAATATCTTCATTAGAAGGTTGCTTTTCTTTGTTTACAATAAATGTCTCAAGCCAGTTTTGTAACCGTTTATGCAGGGATTGATAGACAGGCACCTTGAAAGTGAACATACTTATTATTGCGAAAATTAGCATAATTTCCAGTATTCTAACATGCGATATCTTCACTTTTATTACGGCAAGAATGGTTAATACCAATAGCCAAGCCCAGAGGACAAGGGCAAAGAAACGATTGATCGTTAGCCCATATTGGTCTATGCGGAGATATAGTGCCTGCAGACCGAAGAAAAGGGTAATGGCAAAAAGCAGAGCATAAACCCTTACGATTTTCTTATGCCTGTCAATGTTTGGATACGACAGGATATAAGCGATAACAGAGTAAGTTCCGAAGAGCAGGACATACCTACCAATCAGGTTTGAAGTCCATTGCCCAGAAACCAGTATTTTCAATGCATACACAATGAGTATGATGAGGTTAATCACTGCGAAGACAACCATTATCAGGGCGAGCCATTTCCAGAACGGATGCGGTTCTTCCGATTGCACGTCGGACTTTTGAGTCGTGGATAGCCAACACAGGAGAAACATTATGCCCAGTAGCGAACCATAGGACAGCGAAAGGGAGGAAAGAAATAATTTACCTAATGTGTCGCCTTCAAATAAACCAAATAGCACATTCAGTGCAAAAACTATCATGTCAAAACTGGCAACGATGACACTAACAATAAAGAAACTGGTAAGGAAACACAGGATCGTCTTAGGGATTGTGTTCCAATGCTTATTCGTGAGAACATAACTAATAAGCAAAAGTCCTATTATTAATAATAAAACATCAATTGTTTTGTATGCGTCGGGTAATCTTATAAAATTAACATTATCAACGACATAGTTGAAAAACCTATACAAAGAAAATGCCAATCCCAAAATTGTTATTCCTATTGCCACAAGCCGTCTCCTGCCATTTAGAAACTTAAAAGCAAGTTCAAGGGATATTGCCCACACAACGATATTTAAAACAGGCAGGCGATACTCAAAGAATTGATAGTCTTCCCAAATTGGGACAGTAAGGTAGATTCCATATAACAATATTGCGATAATGCTTATGGGAATTTCCATAATATTGCGAAATGACAGGTATCGCTTCAGGAACCGTACTAATTTGCTATCCTTCATATCCCTTAAATTTGCCACGGGCTTTAAATAAAACGTTCTATGTGCAGAAATTTATTATGTTTCATAACAATACTGTTTGCCGTGTCTGTCTCTGGATGCGTGAACAGTTCTGAAAATCAAGATTCAGAAAAGGTTTCGTAGGATTCAGCATATGTTCAAACAGAGCCTAAACACATTGAGGATTACGACACTACGAGCCAGTTTGCCGAGCCCAAGGACACAGGCAACGTGCCAACAGATAGCCTTTTCACGGTGTTCCGTTATCTGACTCATTTTTGATAGGAATTTGTGTTCTGAAACGGTCATAGGCTTTCTCAAAGGGCAAGTTCACTAAGTCTGAAAAACCATAATGTTTCCCGAATTACGTGTTTCGGGCAGTTTTTATTAAGCGAAAAAATTGTTCTTTCTGAGCAAGAGACACATCACAATACGGGTTATCTCTCCTTGACGCAAACTCTATAAACGCCTTTACTATCTTCCTGACAAGATACATAAAACTAAATTACGCCACAAAGACTTATCCCCGCCTCGCTATATCTATTCTACAAGTCCTTAATAAATCCAAATGAATTTAGGCGATTTGAAACTTAAAAGATTTATTAAATCATATTAATTTTTATTACTAAATAGCCAGAATCCCTCAATAAATAATATCTTTGATATTGTTCGCACACATCTTATTCAGAAATCATTTCATTGATTTTGTTGCTTCTCAAGCTCCGCCACTCGTTTCTCCAATTCTATCATCCTCTCATACATCCCTTTCATCACCACATGCAAAAAGCCTATGTATCCATACAAATCAATGCCCTGAACATTACCTTCACCATCATAAGCCCTTATCTCACCTGGAACACCCACATCATCTGCCATAGGCGAAAGCCTAACCTGTTCCCCTTCCGTCCGACGCCACCTATAAACAGGCATCTCCCTGAAATGCTTCAAATACTTAGACATATCTTCTTGACCAACAACCCCTATCACCTCAGACTTCGTCTCACGCGTGGAATAAACAGTCCATGAGTCGGCTATGGGGTCAGTGGGAGAACCTTGGCGAACTGTAAGAATATTCGTTGGGTTTGGTACATTTATACCCACGTTTCCGCCCCCTACTAATTCAATTTTAGCTGCATTTAATTCCACTCTACCGACCCCGCCAGTCGCTGAATTAGGACCAATAAATATTGAACTGTTATCATCACCAGCGTTACCAAATGTAATTATATACTCTTCATGATAATTTGGAAACTCATCAGATTGATTAACATACATCAATCCGTAAGGAATAGTAAGTCCAGTACTAGGTCCAACAGCACGCACCCGGTGTGCAATAGCACCACTATCCACAGTAAGTCTAAAAGGTGCATTGGTATAAGCCCCACCGATACTGACATTACCCAAAGGATCTATCGTTACAGGCGGAGGATTTTCTAATCCCCGAGAAGACATGATTCTAAATCTTTGCCTGCAACATGTTCCCGCGCCTATGCTATCGGGATACTCCCAAATCTCAAAAGCATCAGGAACGACCCCATATCCTCCATCAGGGTCGCCTAAATGAAGAATATAGCTATAATTTCCATTTGATGACCTGCCTACATTAACAAATTGAAGACTCAAATTGTTTGGGTTCCCATCAACGGGCATATGCCTGAACATCGCAACTCCCTTAAACCCACTCCAAGCTATGGGATTATTTAAGAAAGTGTCAACCGATATTAACAATCCATGGTCATCAGAACCCGGAACACAGTTCACACACACAACACCTGAATCCACCGTGACCGTCGGTGGCCATTTAGTGCCCTGTCTCGGCAACATATAGATTCTGCCCTTGCCAAAGCTTTTGTTCCTCGCTGTAAGAAACAGATTATCCGCCGTCCTTTCAGCAGCCACAACAACACTATTTGCAGCAACGCTTCCCATGCTGTAATTACTACTGGTAATAAAAAATGACCCCTGGCCAGTGTCTCCCTGAACAGCCACAATAGCCCTAGCCAAAGAACCTGAACTTTGATTTATGATATATGCACCCACCGCGGAATTAGAATCTCGCCTTGCAACTAACAACTGACTTGGATTACTAACGTTAATACCTACATTACCAAAGCGAGACACTATAAACAGCGGGTCAGTCAATCCAGAACTATCAATCAAGAACGCATCTATTGAGCCAGAGGATTTTATATGAAATTTTGCCTGTGGACTGGCTGTCCCAATTCCCACTCTTGTGCCATTGTCATAAATAATTGAATTGCACAACTCTGAACCCGTCCACTTCTGAACATAAT
>JAADEI010000034.1 GCA_013153515.1 Chlorobiota bacterium
CTGTCATAAAGAATTTTTATCGGCGGAACATAAATCTTTTCAATCATCACACCGTTTAGTTTTCAATTCTTCGGGTTCTATTCCCTTGAATTTCAAAAAGTCGTCCAATGAAGTAACTGTTTTTGTTTTCTTTGTTCTTTCGTCGTATAATGTAACTTTTCCGTAATTCATCCAGTATTCATCAAACCATTTCTCACCGTCTTCGCAAAAGTATTTCCAAAATATGCCTTTACCTTCCAACAATTCTTCAACTTTTTTTACACTTCCTATGTTGGCAGTGTTTCCGCTTCCGCTTTTGTCACTGGCAATTCGCCATTTCTCTTGAGCAAAAACTATGAAATTCTTTATGACAGAAGGAATTTTATCCAAATTTTCAGAACGAAATTTCTGAGTTCTGACAGTTTTATCAATTGCATTCCGTTCATATAATATGCCTAACACGTAGTGTCCCAAGTATTCGCCATAGGGAAATTGTATGTTCTTTTCGCTTTTCCTATCAATGAAGTATGTTCCACGTGAACCCAAAGTGAATCCTTTGCATTCATACGGCTTCCCACCCTTATATTTAGTAACGTATGTTGTTTTTAGATCAACTGCAAATTTCACCTTTTTATCTTGTTTAGAAACAAAGGTTATATCTGGATACCAATTTTGCTTTTCTGCAAAAATCACTTCATATCCATAATTATTAGCAAACTCTAACAACTTGGGAATTAAATGAAGTTCAATCACCTTAGAAATTAACTTAGTGTCCGTTGACAACGCAAATATGTTTTTATAAACGTCAATAAACCCTTTTATGACCCATTGATCATCCTTTGTTGATAGATACTTATTCAGGTTTTTAGCTAACGATTGCAACTGCATAAGAAATTCTCTCTTCCTTTCAATTTTGTCTATTTCATCCATCTTATTACTCAATGTATTAAGACAAATTTAATAAAATCTTCTTCACTCACACCTAACCAACTCTTCAATCAACGAATTCCCTTTATAGACCAACCCAGTGAACACCTCAATCAAGTTGGCACCTGCTTGATACATCTTTTTGGCATCATCGCAGGAAAATATCCCGCCCACGCCAACCACTGGGATTTCCTCGCTAACCTTCTCTCTGAACTCTTTGATGATGGAAAGCACCATTGGGAACAGTGGTTTGCCAGAAATTCCGCCTCTGCCATATCTCTCTGCCTGTTCTCGTGAATGTTTAAGAATGTCTTTTCTTACTGTTGTGTTAGTGAGCACGACGAACTGGAAAAGCCCTTGTTGGTATAATTCAGGAAGGAACTCAAAGACCCGTCTGTATTCATCTGGCGAAATTTTTATCCATAGTGGGATTTCCGACGCTTTCTCTTTAACACTCGTCAGAATTGTTTTAAGACTTTCCTTAGCCTGAAGGTCTCTCAGTCCTTCCGTGTTTGGCGAACTGACGTTTACCACAAGGAACGAAGCCACTTCACGCATCTTCTCGGCAAGGAACTCGTAGTCTTTGTGTGCAAGGTTGTTTGGCGTGTCCTTATTCTTGCCTATGCTCACACCAACCACGAAATCATCATAGCCTTTGTCTCTGAATTCTGCCAGACGCCTATACACATATTCCGCACCTTTATTATTAAATCCCATCCTGTTGAGAATTGCATAGTCTTTTGTGAGCCTGAACAATCTTGGTTTTGGGTTGCCCTCTTGTGGTCTGGGCGTAACCGTTCCCACTTCTATGAATCCTGCACCTATGGAACGCCACACTTCCAAAAACTCGCCATTCTTATCCAATCCCGCACCGATGCCCACCCTGTTGGGAAACCTCATTCCACCAACCTCAACCCACCTATTTAATTCTTCTTTTCTTCTTAATATGCCAATTTTCACTAACAGTGAAGCGATGGTTAGTGTTAGGTAATGTGCTTGCTCGGGCGGTAATAAAAACAATAAATCTCTGATGAGCCTATACATTTTCCCACATTTCAGGCATCCTCAAAACATTGTATAAATCTTCTTCCCAATGGATTGTCTTGGCACCCGTCGTTTCCTTCCACTTCCTGTTTGACAGGACTGAATAAGCGGGTCTCTTAGCCTTTGTAGGGAACTCGTGTGTCCTTATGGGAACAATGTTTGCCCTGAGCCCAGACAATTCAATTATCTTCCTTGCAAAATCATACCAAGACGTTATTCCATCGTTCGTCAAGTGATATATTCCACGTGGAACAATATCATTCTCTATGGTTCTCACCAGTTCGTTAGCGACGAACAAAGCACTCACAGGACAATGAATCTGGTCATAGACAACCCTCATCTCTCGCCTCTTAATAGCAAGGTTTATCATCGTCTTAACAAAATTTTTACGCCACGGCGAATAGAGTCCAGAAACCCGCAGAATAGTTAAATTTTCTGCATTATTTATAGCGACCCGCTCACCCGCCCATTTAGTATAACCATACCAATTAATTGGGTTTGGGACGTCTGTTTCCTCATAAGGAACATTCTTTCTTCCGTCAAACACGTAGTCCGTGGAAATATGGATAAAGTGTGAGCCGTATTGTTGGCAGAGTCTCGCCACTATCTCAGTGCCTTGAACATTAACCCTGAACGCCTCGGATCGCTCGTCCTCTGCTTTTTCCACGTTAGTGTATGCACCGCAGTTAACCACCACTTCTGGCTTCGCCTGTTCAAAAATCATTTTCAGTTTCTCTGGGTCAGTTATGTCCACTTCCTTCCTTGAGAATAACAACCATTTGTTTTTATATCCTTTCTCACACAGGACTTTACTTATAGACATTCCCAACTGCCCACCGCTTCCAAGAACCAACACAGTCTTCATATTGCAAACCTAAGTTATCTTTAACAATGCAAAGCACCAAGCACCTATGACATTAGGACTGTTCTTCGGGTCATTCAATCCCATTCACAACGGGCATCTCATCATTGCCAACATATTGCCTCAACTGGGATATGTTAACAAAACCCTTCTCATCGTTAGTCCTCAAAACCCTTTCAAGGGAAGAGAAGAACTTGCTCAATTCCATCACAGGCTAACAATGTGCAAACTGGCAACTGAAAATTCTCAGTTCATTGACGTGTCCGACATAGAGTCCAAACTTCCTCTGCCTTCATACACATACCAGACACTTCGGGAACTAAAAAAACAATATCCACAACACAAGTTCAAAATCATTGTTGGTAGCGACTCTTACCTCACCCTGCCATTGTGGAAAAACTTCAACGAACTAAAACAGTATGAATTCCTAATCTATCAAAGACCAAACTTTAAAGTGTATGCATTATTCTCTGAAAATCACCAAATTGTGAGAAATACACCTCTTTTACACATTTCTGCCACAATGATAAGGAAGTTCATAAGGCAAAATGTGGATATCTCATACCTCGTCCCTGACAGTGTGAAAAACTATATCATTTCCCACAGATTATACACACCTTAATTAACACGTGAATTTGTTAAATGAGCCAGTTGTGAATTATGTGAAATATGTTCCCTATGTCCTGCAAAAGAGAACATTTCCAATCACACCCGTTGTGAATTAAACCAACTACACACACTACGCACAAAAGTCATCATAATCACAAGAATTTTATTTGTTGTTATAAAGTATAATGGAATAAGACTTATATGTGTGAAGAACTGCTTATGTCCCTATAGCCTATTGGCTCAAATCCTTGGTTTCTAAGGAATTCTGCTATTGATGTTGATGTGAAAATCTCATGTTCCCTGTGTGAAATTCTGCAAAAAGTCTTGTTTTGGGACATGCAATTAGTGAGCCTAATGGGATGGACTATTAGCGAAACTAACTCACTGCCTGCATTTCTTAATATGCTAACATAATCGTTCAAATCAAAGTCCACACTGCACTTCTCAAAAATGGACACTGACGGAACCACAGGAAGCCCTTTATTAATAAGGCTTTTGTTGAGTTTGGTATTAATTTTCTTAACCAAGGAACTAAGCGGGTTTGGAACGCACCACGCAAGACTGGGCATCCTAACAAAAACATTCCTTTCTTTCGCAAATTGCAATAAAACTTTATTGATTTTAGGAATGGCATTTAACTGCCTGTGAACGGATATGTGAGAAAGCGATAATCCTTGTGATTCAAGAATTTCCCATTGCTTGCTTAATTCATAGTAAATGTGTCTTTCAGTAATTTTCCCAATAACCAGATGTGCTATTAATTTACGTGTTGTCAAAGGTTCAGTGAAAACCGTTCTTATTTGTTCAGACACGGGAATGAAATCAGTTAGGTAGAAATGCAACCCAGTGTCAATGTTGATTTTTTCAAGCAACGACAGGGAAAATTCAATGTTCTCTTTCAACGGAAGGATGGAAATTGAAGTTATTGAGCCTGCTTCCACGCATTTAATAATGTCTTCGGAAACTTGTTTAGATAAGCCGAAGTCGTCTGCATTTATGATTACTTTGATTGACACAGGCTATTTGATTCTGTAAAAGAACTTCTTGTTAGAGCAGAATTCAATTGCTTTCTTTATGGCTTCAACAGGACTTAGTCCTTTGCATATAAGTGATGATATAGAAGCGGACAGGCACGTCCCTCTGCCTCGCCACACGCCCTCTTCACGACTATGCGTGAATTCATAAATCTTGCCATTCTCAATGAATATGTCTGTAACGATATTGCTTTCTGTGTTGAAATGCCCGCCTTTGAGCAGAACCCTTCTGCCTCTTGATTTCTCTGCGACAGTAAGTCCTGCTTTAATAAAATTGTTTTTTGATAAGATTTTAATTCCAGTGAGCAGTTCAAGTTCAAACCTGTTTGGGATGATAAGGTCTGCACGAATAATAAGAGATTCTTTAATAACATTTATGCCTTTATGGTCAATTAGCCATGTTCCAGAAGTGCTTTTGAACACTGGGTCAAGAATGTAGAAGATATTATCGTTTGAGTTAAGGAATTCATATAGTTCAATAGCAAGTTTGTGGTTGCATAACATAGCACTTTTCAAGACTTTGGAATCAAGATTTAAAGTTATTTCCAATGATTCCCTGAATATCTCTGGATTAGTGGGTTGAATGTGTAGGATTTTGTCAGTGGATTGGGAAGTTATAGCGGAAACAACTGGCAGGACAGTGCATCCGTGCATAGTGCCATACCGAACATCGCTTTCAACACCTGAATATGCTGAAGTGTCTATTCCACCGACTGCAGTCCAAACAAACTCTCTTTTACCATTCACTGTTGTAAATTTACAATATGAAGCGATTTGTGTTACTGTTGGTATTGTTCCACTTTTCATGCAGGGAATATGCACCTAAGCCGAAGGCTTATCCTCGCATTGAATTCCCTGAGAAATCATACGTTTGGTATGATGACCCAGTGTGCCCGTTTAAGTTTAAGTATCCCAAATATGCTCTGATAACTTATGACACATTGTTTTTTGACACTGTTCCAGAAGACCCGTGTTGGCTAAACATTACTATTCCACAGTTTGGAGCAACAATCCACCTGACTTATAAGTCCCTTGAGAAACATAGCATTGATGAGGTTCTTCAACAAACATATTTTATGGCGTATAAGCACACTGTGAAAGCAGATTACATTAAAGAGAAAAGCATTGAAGACACGACAAGAAACCTATATGCTCTTTTTTACGACATTGGAGGAAATGCCGCAAGCAATATACAGTTTTATGTTACCGATGCAGAAAAAAATTTTGTTCGTGGAGCGTTCTATGTAAAAGCACCGCCAAACATTGATTCCTTAGCACCGCTCGTTAAGTTCGTAAAACAAGATTTAGACACACTAATGGCATCGTTTCAATGGAAGGAAAGAACCCTTGATAGTGAGTTGATACAGAAACGACGTGTTATCATACGCAAAAAGAGAATAAGTCTGTGATATGGCTACCAAGAAAGAGAAAATAACATTGCAGACACCGTTAGTGGACATCAAGAAAATAGGGACTTCAAAAGCCTTAGCATTAAACAAAGAACTGGGACTGTCAACTGTTGAAGACCTGCTTCTCTATGCACCGTCCAGATATATTGACAAGTCTAACATGACAAGCATTAAGGAAGCAAAAGAGAGATTCAAGCAAGGAGAACAGGCTATTGTGCATACGAAAGTGAGGTTGGAGGGAATTGCAATGATAAGAACCAAGAACAAAGGAAGGATAATTGTTGAGGCAGTGGCAGTTGATGAAGAGGGAGAGAAAATAAGGCTTGTGTGGTTTAATGGAGCGTCTTGGTTAGTGAAATGGCTTAAGTCTCTTGACGAAGCAGTTCTGTATGGAAGAATTCAGAAAGTTGGCAGGAATTCAATGGGAATTTCCCATCCAGAATTGAGGAAATCAAAGGGAGAAGTAGATAACTCAATAATCCCTGTGTATCACATTCCCGCTTCCCTTGGTAGAAAGAAGGTAACAGAAACTCAGTTGAAAAATTGGATAAAATATCTTCTTGAAGAGGTTGAAGACATAGAGGAATTTCTGCCTGAATTTTTGCTTAAGAAATACGGTTTTCCAACACGCAAAGAAGCATTCAAACAAATGCATTTCCCTGAAGACATGTCTCTCGCTAAAAAATCAAAAGACAGATTTAAATATGAAGAATTGTTTTTGTTGCAAACGGCTCTGCTTATAGCAAAGAAAAAGAGGGTTACCGTTGAAAAGGGATATAAAATAGAGAAATCAGGAGTGCTTATTCACCAATTTGTTAATGAAAAACTGCCTTTTGAATTGACCGATGACCAAAAGAGGGTAGTGAAGGAAATATATCGTGATTTGCAGTCTGGACACCCTATGAAAAGGCTTCTTCAAGGAGATGTCGGTTCTGGAAAAACACTTGTTGCACTGCTTGCCATACTGATTATGGTTGGAAATGGCTATCAATGTGCATTGATGGCACCTACGGAAGTCCTCGCTAATCAACATTACAAAAATTTTTTGAAGTATGTTGAAGGATTGAGGAAAGAAGATGGTCAACCTGTGAGGGTTCAGTTGCTCACTGGATCGGTCAAAGGGAAGAAAAGAAAGGATTTGCTTGTTGCACTAAGAGAAGGTTATATTGACATACTCATTGGCACCCACGCACTCATTGAAGACCCTATCCAGTTCAAGAAGTTGGGTCTTGTAGTTGTTGATGAGCAACATAGGTTCGGCGTCGCCCAACGTGCCAGACTACTCGCCAAATCATCAGATGAAGACATTATTCCACATTTGCTTGTCATGAGTGCAACACCAATTCCCAGAACCCTTGCCCTGACAGTGTATGGAGACCTTGACGTCTCAGTTATTAAACAACTGCCACCGGGCAGGAAACCAGTTATTACACGCCATTTTTATGAGAACAATAGATTGGAAGCATACAGGTTCGTCAAGTATCAAATTGACCAAGGCAGACAGGCTTATATCATTTTCCCACTCATTGAAGAATCAGAAAATTTTGACTATGCAAACATTGAAGAGGGTTATGAAAGAGTTAAAAATTTCTTTGGACCTTCTTATTCCATTGCTATTATGCATGGCAGGATGAAACCCGCCGATAAGCAAAAGGCTATGGACGACTTCGCTTCTGGAAAGGCTCAGATTCTCGTTGCCACCAATGTTGTTGAAGTGGGGGTTGATGTTCCAAATGCTACTACAATAGTTATTGAAAGTGCCGAAAGATTTGGATTATCTCAATTGCACCAATTAAGGGGTCGTGTGTGTAGAAGTAGTCATCAACCATATTGCATTCTTATCACTGGGAAATTGGGTATTGATTCTAAAAAGCGAATAAATGCAATGTTGAAGACAAGTGATGGATTTAAACTTGCGGAGATAGACCTTGAATTGAGGGGACCGGGAGACCTATTGGGGGTTCAACAGAGCGGAAAGGATATTATGAGAATTGCCGACTTATTAACCGATAGGGACACTCTTGTTAATGCACGGCAGGATTCCGCATTCATAATAGCAAAAGACCCTAATTTGAATAGGTTCCCGAAACTTCAAGAAAGAATCTTGAAGCAGATGGGAGAAAAATTATTCTGGCAAAGGATTGCTTAAAAAATAAAAAAGCGGACACCCATAAATAGGGCATCCGCCTTGCGAAATTTTAAGTATTGAACAGAGATAAGAGAGAAACTTTATTGTCTTGTTAGTTCCATTCTGTAGGCAAGAATGATGTCAATCACTGTGCCGTCAGGTCCAACTATCCGTGTTTCTACCTTTGATTCACCTTCAACTGGTTCAAGAATGAATTTATCTTTTCCGGCTTCAGTTATGAAATATACCTCAACAGTGTTATCATCGTAAGTGATGTAGAGTTTTCCATCTTGGATGTCCCATTCTTTGATGGAGTATGTTCCGCTCACTTTGTATGAAAAACTTATTGGTTGATTATTGGGACCAACTGTTCCATCCACCTTAAAGTATCCATCTAAGTTGCATGAACCTGTTTTGTCCTTGTTGAACGTGCAGTCGCCTGTTAAGTCTGCTATGACAGTGATTGTTCCCTTTGCAGTAGTTTGCTCATTAGATGTTTTCACCACCTTCCAAGACCCGACAAGTTGCCGTTCCAATTTCTTTTCCTTGGAACAGGATGACATTACTAATGCGAAAGCCAAGAGTAATCCGCCAATTGATGTTATTCTCTTCATTTTTGCGGGATTTTATATATAAGACGAAAAACAATTTAAAAAAGTTGCAATTAATGTGAAAATGTGAAAAATTATAAGTTTGAAGAAACAAATTACCGAATGGAAGGCATATCTGAAATAAAGGAAGGAGGAGTTACGCTTGTGGTTCCCAGTGACCCACTTAAGAAAAAGGCTTTTTATAATCCATCTGCTGCTCTGTCAAGGGACATGACAGTTTTGTTCATCAAAGCCCTTAAGGAGAAAGACTTAGAGGTTTGTGATTCGCTTGCGGGGACGGGAGCCAGAAGCGTCAGGATTCTAAAAGAGACGGGGAAAGCGGGCAGGCTGTGGATTGTTGAAAGAAGCCACGAAGCAGTGGATTTTATTAATCATAACTTGAAGGTTAACGGATTGGCTAACAAGGCTTATGTTTTTGAAATGGATGCAAATGTGTTTTTATATCAACACGCTGGATTCTTCGATTTTGTTGACATAGACCCTTTTGGGTCGCCTGTCTATTACCTTGAAGGGGCAGTTCGGGCTGCTAAACGCAAAGCATACATTGCCGTTACTGCCACTGACCAGAAAGCACTGATGGGTTTCAGTCCACGCACCACCATGCGACGTTATGGAATCAGGGCTATTAAAACAGATATGAAGCATGAAATTGGGCTCAGGAACTTGATTGCCACCATTGCATTCGCCGCCGCACGATATGAATATGTGTTTATCCCAATGATTTCATTTCATCACATTCACTATTACAGAGTCATCGGAAGACTTGAAAAAAGACATGCCTACACAGGGGATTATTTGAAGGAAAACACAGGAATAATTCATTATTGTCCATATTGCCTTGACAGAGATATGTCGCAATCCTTTTCTGGAACATGCTATTGTGGAAGGGAATTCAGACCCATTTATCCCACGTGGATAGGGTCAATGCACGACAGGGAACATGTTCTCAGAATGCTTGCCCTTGTGGACACAACACCTTTGCAGAACCCGTCTGAGGCGAAAAAAATCTTGAAAGTTGTTTCACGGGAAACGAACACTTTGCCTTATAATATCCACGAAATCGCTTCACACTACAAACTGGTTGTTCCACCAAGAAAATATCTTCTAAGTAAATTACCCGATTCGTCCGCTGTTCACCACCTTCCCTATGGCGTCAAAACGTCGGCACGACTAAAAGACGTATTAGAAGTTATGAAAGAATTCAAGGAGAAACAAACAAATGCCGTTTCTGACAATGAGGAAGATTAAGAACTGGCTTAAATGGAATATATTTTCTTTTGTGCTTATAGGTTTTATCAGTGCATTTGCTGACACGTGCACCATTGAACTGAGCAGTCCACACCAGACACTATTCTATCAAAATGAAATGTTAATTCTTCCGCAATTTGATTCTTTGTCGGGAAAATGGATTGTCCATCTTCCAAAAACAGAGGAGCCATTTTTGGTTTATGAAAACGGTTCATGGCACCTATACAATTCCCTTGAATGCAAACCAATGGACTCTGCGTCTCTTCCTTTGTGGATAACGATTATTCCGCCTGTTGTGGCTATTGTAATGGCTATCCTGCTGAGACAGGTAATACTGAGCCTTTTTCTGGCTGTCTTCCTTGGTTTGTTTATCTCTTTTGCCTTTGATTTCAACTATATTGACGATGCGTTCTTGCAGTTTTGGAGTGTGTATGTGATTGATGCTTTGTATGACAGGGGGCACCTGTCTGTTATTGTTTTCTCTTTGCTCATAAGTGGGATGGTAACCCTTTTGTCAAGAACAGGATTGATGCACTCTCTTATGCAACTGGTTTCAAATGTTATTCGTGGAGTGCGTAGTGCCCAATTGGCAACTTGGTTCTCTGGAATATTAATTTTCTTTGATGACTATGCCAACACCCTTGTTATAGGCAACACGATGCGTGCTATCACGGACGCCTATCGGGTCTCACGGGAAAAGTTGGCTTACATAGTTGATAGCACGTCTGCACCAGTGGCTGCCACTGCATTCATCACAACTTGGATAGGGGCTGAATTAGGGTATATTCAACAGGCTATAACCGAATTGGGGCTTGACTTAGCACCTTATCAAGTCTTTATCGCTTCTTTGAAATATGCTTTTTATCCACTGTTAACACTGTTTTTCATCTTTATGATTGCCTACACCGACAGGGATTTCGGACCTATGTTGCATGCTGAGCGTAGAGCCCGCAGGGGGAGGGTCTCACCACAAGACACAGATGACCAACCTGTTCAGAAAGAACATGACCATCCACCATATTGGGGGCTGTTCTCTCTTATTCCAATTTTCACTTTAATACTGGTTTCTTTGTTCGGACTATTCATAACTGGATACACAGAACCAAAGCAAGGAGAAAAGTTTGTTTTTTGGCTTGCCAGAGTGATTGGCAATGGGGATGCGTATGTTGCTCTGCTGTGGGGTTCAGGAACTGGCTTGACCGTTGCTGCCTTCGTGGTTTTCCTGCTAAGGCTTCAATCCATTTCTGATATAGTGAATACTGTAATCAAGGGGTTTGAATCCCTTCTGCACGCCGTCGTTATTCTTGTTCTGGCGTGGACTCTGGCTGTTGTAATGGACAGGATTTACACTTCGCACTACTTCTCTCATTTGATTGACAAATACATTTCCGTTCAATTAATCGTCCCGCTTGTGTTCCTTATCTCTGCACTCACATCCTTGGCTACTGGCACCAGTTGGGGAAC
>JAADEI010000141.1 GCA_013153515.1 Chlorobiota bacterium
TCATCGTTCAAAGCAAGTGCCTTTTTATAGACTTTTTCTGCCTCATCATAATTTCCTTGTTGTTCATAAATAGAACCTTTAATTATGTATAGCATTGGATCAATACTGTCTTTTTTGATTGCTTCATCTATAAGTGGCAAAGCCTTATCTATTTCATTGCGCATTAAATATATATTGATTTGTTTCCTAATCAGATCAATATCAGTAGGAAACTTCTCCCTTCCTTCTTTTATAACTTTTTCTGCCCCTTCAATATCTTGTTTTCCGACCATATACAGATATGCAAGGGTATTATAGATCTTAGCGGTTTGTTTGCCTGCGTTAAGTAATCCCTCGTATGCTTTGATTGCCTCATCAATCATCTGAGCATTATAAGCGGATATAGCCGCTGCTTCCAGAAAAGAAGTGTCTCCCCTGAAATCTGTTCTCCCTTCCGCTTTAGCCATAAGTCTCGCCACTTCATTGCCTTTAATAAAGTATTCATAAGCGCTTTTAAAATCCTGATCGTTATATGCTTGTACACCCTGATTGTAAAGGTACTGAGTTAACATGTATAGTTCTTGTCGTATTTCCTCAACATAAGTTCCTTTATTATCTAATTCAATAGTTTTCTCATAGGACTTAAGGGCAGTATCCAGAGGCGAGGGAACGAGGTCTTTAAATTTTGGACTTTGGGATATTTTCCCATAGATAATTGCTCTGTAATACCACGTTTTCGCTTTGTTTTTGGTCTGTTCATGTTTGATAGCCTTATCTATTGCCTCCTTTGCCTTGTCTAATTCCTCGTGTTGCAAGTAGTTCCAAGCGGTAACCACTGCCGAATTCTGGGCATTAACCATTACTGCCAAAGCAAATGCTACTATCCACTTAATTCTCGCCATTGCCTTCATCATGATTTTCTGATTTAGGTTGATTTACGTTTCTGTTTGGATCAAAAAGCGTGCCAGAAACAGGATCTTCTGTTCTGATGAGTGCTACAGAGGTAACTTTATCGTCGGGACTAAGGTTAATAAGTCTCACACCCTGTGTGTTTCTACTCAACACAGGAATGTTTTTAACCGATTGTCTGATGGACATTCCCTTTCGGGTAATGATGACTATTTCGTCTGTGTCGTAGACAGACCTTGTAACAGCCAGTGGTCCTGTCTTGTCGGTTATTTTCAATGTTTTCACACCTTTTCCACCTCGCTTTGTTTTCCTATAATCACTAACTTCGGAACGTTTCCCATAACCTTTTTCTGAGACGGCAAGAATTTTGAGCATATCGTCTGTTATGACAGACATTCCCACTACCTCATCTCCTTCCTCAAGCCTCATCCCACGGACTCCAGCGGCAGCCCTACCCATCGGTCTGACCTCGCTCTCGTCAAATCGGATTGCCTGTCCCATTCGGGACACGATAATTATTTCATTTGAGCCATTTGTAATCTGAGCGGACACAAGGCTATCTCCTTCCTTGATAGTGATTGCTTTCTTTCCAGTGGATCGGATGCTCTTAAATTCTGTGAATGGCGTTTTCTTTACCAGCCCGTGTTGAGTGGCGAAGAAAATAAATAGGTCATCCCTTTCCAGATTTGCTCGTTTAATAGGTATGTGTGCCACGATCTTCTCCCCCTGTGGCAGGCTAATAAATTGAGTGATGTGTCGTCCTCGTGCCGACCGATGCATTTCAGGAATCCTGTAAACAGGTATGCTATACACAACTCCTGATGAACCAAACAAAAATAGGATATCATGTGTGTTAGCAACGAAAGCGTGTTCTATGAAGTCTTCATCTTTAACGTTTGCACTGGAAGCCCCTTTGCCTCCTCTTTGTTGGCGGCGATAAGAAGTTATGGGCACTCGTTTTACATATCCTAAGTGGCTAATTAGAATAACTACGTCTTGTTCTGGGATATAGCTTAGTTCATCTTCATCATCTTCATCAGTGAAAGGTTGAATTTCTGTTCTCCTCTCGTCACCATATTTCTTTTTGATTTCCAGCATTTCCTCTTTAAGCAATTGATACCTCAAATCTTCTTCACTCAGCACCCGCTTGTAGAAGGCTATTTTTTCTTTAAGGTCTTCATATTCCTTTTGTAATTTCTCTCTTTCTAAGCCTGTTAGTTTTTGCAATCGCATATCAAGGATAGCCTTGGCTTGTGCCTCCGTGAAGTCAAATTGTTGCATCAAGCCGTTCTTTGCTTCCTCGGGCGTGTGTGAACTTCTAATAAGGTTGATTATTGCATCCAGATGGTCAAGGGCTTTAAGCAATCCTTCAAGGATATGAGCCCTTCTTTCCGCCTGATCTAGCTCATACTTGGTTTTCCTCACAAGGACTTCGTGCCTGTGCTCCACATAGTGCTTGATAAGGTCTCTAAGAGTCAATTGCTCTGGCTTCCCATTAACAAGGGCAATATGTTGAATGGAATAACTCTGTTGCAAAGGCGTGAGTTTGTAGAGATGCCTAATTAAGACTTCTGCGGGAACATCTCCTTTGAGTTCAATAACTATTCTCAGTCCTGTTCTGTCGCTCTCATCCCTAATGTCGTCAATTCCTTTGAGTTTGCCCTGCCCTACTAAATCAGCAATTTTCATAATAATTGCAGCCTTGGAAACTTGATATGGGATTTCAGTTACAATAATTCGTTGCTTCTTTCCTTTGCTTTCTTCAACGGTCATGCGTGCTCTGACCACTGCCTTCCCTTTCCCTGTCAAATATCCTTTTTTGACGCCTTCAATTCCATAGAGAATGCCACCTGTTGGGAAATCAGGACCTTTGATATATTCCATTAACTCTTCCGAAGTTATCTCCCGATTATCAATATATGCTACAATGCCATCTATTAACTCGTTAAGGTTATGCGGCAGAATATTTGTAGCCATTCCCACTGCTATGCCGGAAGCCCCATTAGCAAGCAGGTTAGGGAATCGTGCAGGCAATACAACAGGTTCTTTTAATGAGTCATCAAAGTTTGGGACAAAGTCAACAGTATTTTTATCTATATCGGCAAGCATTTCTTCTGCTATACGGCTCAGGCGTGCCTCTGTATATCGCATAGCGGCGGGACTATCGCCATCAATGGAACCGAAGTTACCTTGTCCATCAACCAATGGATAACGCATTACCCATTCCTGAGCCATTCTCACCATTGCTTCATACACCGGCGCATCACCGTGCGGATGATACTTACCAAGCACTTCACCTACTATACGAGCCGACTTCTTGAATGGACGATTATGAAACAAGCCCAATTCATACATTCCATAGAGAACACGCCTTTGGACTGGTTTCAATCCATCCCGGACGTCTGGCAATGCCCGAGAGACGATAACAGACATTGCATAGTCTATGTATGCCGCTTTCATTTCATCTTCAATAGGAATATCTATAATGCGACCTGTTTTGCCGCCGTTTCCCATGGGTTCTTGGTCCATACTTCCTTCCGTTTTTAAGCAAAGTTACGTCAATTTATTTTGAGCCAGCACCTCACCAAACGCCACAAACCAAGCCAAAATCCTGAACCATAAGCAATATGCAACACAGGATAAACAGCCATTATTCGCAGGGCTTCCTTAATAGAATCAGCATATTTAAAGGCGAAGGCAACGTCAAGCAGTAAGTATACCAACAAAGGCAGAGCGAAGCCCCAATGCCAGAGAACAAGAACAGGCAGTGCAACCAGATAAGCCACGAACAGAGCAGGAACTAAGTGTCTTGCATGTCCTCGCTTGGTCTTGCAGAAAATCACTTCTGGTTTATAATATCCATATCTAAAATACTGCTTAAATAAAGTGGGCAGATTTTTTCGTGGCAGATAGAAAGCCTTTATTTCTGGCGTCTGATAAATTTTCAACCCCGCATTTTTAGCCCTGTAGTGAAATTCTTCGTCTTCATTACAAGGCAGTGATTCGTCAAAAAGCCCTATGGCTCGGAAAACCTTTCCTTTCCACGCACCCAGATAAACAGTGTCAGTGGGTCCTTCATAATTGAAGTGTATGGCAGAATCTCCTATTCCGAAGGGCGACTGAGTGGCTTTGGCAATTGCTTTCTGCCAAGGCGTCAAGCCTTTTTTCCGTTGCGGTCCACCCACTATGTCAGAGCCCGACTCCTCAAAGGCAAGTAAAATTTTTTCAAAATAGTCGTTGGCGTAGTGAGTGTGGGCATCCAGCCTGATGATTATGTCTTCATCCTGTGGATTCACCCTCCTGATGACCATATTAATAGCAAATGGAACGTATTTATTGGGATTTTGAAGCAACTCAATTTTATCAGGATATTTCTCTTGCCACTTCTTAATAATTGAGACTGTTTTGTCTGTGGACCCTCCATCAACAATATACGCCTTAGCACCAATGGGCAGTGTTTCAACAAGCCATTTTAGCAAACATTCAATATGGTCCTCTTCGTTTAATACTGGAACAACTACAAAAATGCGTTTATTCACAGGGCAAAGTTAAGTTGGTTTATCTTTAAAGTAAAAGCACAGAAAGGCAGGTATGAAACAGCAGATTGACACAATGGTTAGCAGGCTTTTGAGACTCCTCAGAAAACGTCTTCTTATTGATTGGCTTCGCGAATCCATTATTTGGATTTCTATATGGCTTTTGCTTGTCGCTATTGCTCTGTTCATAGAATTTTTCACCGACCTCTCCACCCCCGCTCTGGCTACGCTTTACTACATAATTCTGGGCAGTGCACTCATTTCAGTATGGCTAATTGGCTACGGACTGTGGACCTACAACAAATACCTGAAAATCAAAAAGAAGTTATACACACTGGCACGGGAAGAAGGCGACCAGCAACAAGTGGACGACTTAATTGTCAACACCTTGCAACTGTATGAACAGTATAAAAAACAACCATCTCCCATCCTGCAAAAAGCCATTGAAGACAAACTGTCCCGACTCTCTAATGTCAAATGGCGATATCAACATGCGTGGAAGCGGGTTCTGGTAGCCCTGCCCCTCCTACTCATACCCCTTGTGTTCCTCGTGGGAATGTGGACATACAATCCCGAACAATTCAAGTATTCTGTCGCAAGGATATATAATTATGATAACCCACCCTCCCCTCCCGCTCCCTTCTCCATTGACTCAATCTCCCCCAAATTCGCTATACGAAACCAGTCTTTTAACTTAAAAATTCATTTTTCAGGTAATGAACTGCCTAAAAAAGTATATATCAATACAAGCACTGTTAACCTATTTACTCAACAGGACGAATCGCTCCCAAATGTCTTTCTTGTTCAGATTCCCGGGCAGACAGATCACTTCACATTTCACGTAACTGCCGACAACTGGACTTTCGGTCCGTTCACTATTCCCATTGTTCCACCACCATATCTTGAAGACCTGAGAGTGAAGATTGAATATCCAGTACACACTGGGCTTTCGCCGGAAGAGTTAGCCACTGGCGATATTAAAGTGCCTTATGGGTCCCGACTGACGTGGACGTTGGTCGCCAGACACGCATCAAAGGTCATAATGCAGTTTCCAGATACCACTATAACCCTAACCAACTGTTCTGAATGC
Source organism: Chlorobiota bacterium (assembly GCA_013153515.1). Lineage (GTDB taxonomy): Bacteria > Bacteroidota > Bacteroidia > JAADEI01 > JAADEI01 > JAADEI01. The sequence continues at coordinate 5,515 of JAADEI010000141.1, forward strand.
TCTTTTAGCCTAATAGCCACAAGGAACATGCCTTATAAAGTATGGCTTGTGGGCGACTTAAACATTTCTTCCGACACTTTCAACTACGTCATTGAAGTAATCCCAGACCAATATCCGGGAATAGTGGTCAGCGAAGACAGGGATTCCATTTTACCAACTGAGATTAGGTTTATTGGCGAAGTGTGGGACGACTACGGCTTCTCAGCACTCTACTTCGTCTTCTGGCGTGAAGGACACCCCCCTCAAAAGATTAAAATCCCTATTATCAGCGGGTTGCTACGACAGGCTTTCGCTATAACTTGGAACTTAGACACTTTGTATGCCCACAGCGATGGCTTTGACGTCTTCTATCAATTTGAAGTTTATGACAACGACAGGGTTTCGGGACCCAAGAAAAGCACTACGGCAGTGAGAAGACTACGCATTCCTTCCCTCACAGAACGCCAAAAACAATTACAACAGATTGGTTCAGGCATCGGCGAAGCATCGGCACAAATAGCAGAGTCCACAGAACAGCAAAGGAAGCAATTTGAAGAACTGTCCAGAGAAATGCTTATGCTCAAAAATCTCAACCTGCAAAAGCAAGATGCCCTAAGGGAAATGCTCAATGACCAACAAAGCATTCTGGAAAATGCTCAAAAACTACAAGAGCAGATTGAAAAACAAATGGAAATTCTCAAGGAAAGCATTAAGGATTCAGCACTTATGCAGAAACTGGAAGAACTCCAAGAACGCACTTCCGAAATGATTCCGCCTGAACTTCAAAAACAGTTAGAAGAACTTCAAAAAGCCTTGGAAGAACTGGACCAAGAGAGAATTAGAGAACTTATGGAAGAAATCCAGAAAAACCAGAAGAAACTGGAATTGTCCATGCAACGGATGCAGGAAATGCTTAAAAGACTCCAAGTGGAAGTCAATATGGAACTGGCTATCCAAGAACTGGAACGCCTGAAACAACAGATGGAACAGGCTCTCCAAGAAGGCTCTCAAGAACTTCAGGAAGAACTTCAAAAACAGTGGGAAGAAATAAAAGACCTCCTTGAAAGGACAGATTCGCTAAACAAATCTCTATCTCCCCCTATGCCCCTTGAAATGCCCCAAGAACAAATCCAACAAACAGATTCCAAGATGAAACAAGCCACTGACGCCGTCAAACAACAAAAACCTGATGCCAAACAAAAACAACAGGAAGCACAGCAATCCCTTGAGCAACTACAACAACAACTTCAGCAGGCTCTCGCTCAAATGAGACAAAAACAACAGGAAATAAACCTTGAACTGGTCAAAAGACTCATTGACAGGCTACTCACCATATCACAAACACAAGAAAGCCTTATCAATGCCCTCAAGAAAAAAGGGAAAAACCCTGAATTGTTACAGGACCAGCATCTGCTCCGTGGTGCCCTCGCCCTCATTGAAGACAGCCTCCTCGCACTGGCAAATAACATCCCATCACTGTCCCAAGAAATAGTTAACGACTTCATTGAAGCAGATTTCAATATGAAAGATGCCTATGAGAACTTGAAAGCAGAACGCCGACCCCCCAGATTCGCCCTTGTCAACCAGAGAACAGCAATGGAAAAAGTCAATGAACTAATCTTGATGCTTGAAGAAGTAAAGGACCAAACACAGGCTCAGTTAAGCATGAGCAGTGGTGCCTGCAACAACCCACAACCCGGACAAGGTTCCAAACCTTCCCTTTCCCAAATGCAAAAACAACTTTCAGAAAAATTAAAGCAATTAGCCAAACAAATGCAGAAACAACAGGGCGAATCAAAAGAAGGTGCTTGGAATAAGGAAATAGCACGATTGGCTATGCAACAAATGCTAATCAGACAAATGCTTGAAAGACTGGCACAGGAAACAGACGCCACAAAGCAAGAACTGAAACAAGAACTCCGAGGAATGGCAAAAGAAATGAAAGAATTGGAAGAAAAACTCATCAACAAACAGGTTGACAGGGAATTAATTGAAAGGCAAGAACAACTAACAGTCAGGCTCCTCCAAGCAGAAAAAGCACTCAGGCAACAAGAAGAAGAACCCACAAGGAAAGCAGAACGCCCAGAACAACAATATCAAAGCATTATCCTCACTCCCCTTCCAGATGCACAAAAGAGATTCAATACGCTAATTCCCGAAGCGGAATCAATCTACTTAACGCCGACGTTCAAGCAAATAATCAAGCGATATATCCAGTTGCAGTCACAACAGGTTAAGTAAATAGCGGGTCAAGCCCCAATTGTTCTCCCTCACTATTGCGAAGTTGTCCCAGAACACGCAGGTGCCACAGACAATCAGCTCGCCCTTCCCTATGTTTTTCTTGACTATCAACGGATGAGACCCTCTCCCATTAAGCGTTGACCACGATGTGTTCTCCGAAGCAACAAGGGTTTCAGCCATGCCCTGCCACTCAATAGACGCAGAGCAAGGAAGGAAGACGCTCCGAACATTACCATCAGTCAAACTAATCACGGAAGAAACCAGCAACAACTTGTCGCCATCTATGTTATGAGACAGGTCGTGAACCTCGTCACTAAGCAACTTAACCCCAAAATGCTCAATCAGAGAATTTATTCTATCTGCAATGAAATCCTCGTTTTTGTAATAACCTGCAATTATTATTCTTTTTCCGTGATGTAACCATCTGTCAACATCCTCAACTTCCTTAGAACTAAACCCTATTTCTGGATAGTTGAAAACAATTATATCATAATTATCTAACTGCTTCCAGTTAGTTATTTCATCAACTATTCCCTTAGCCTGGATGGATCTCAGCAGTTTTGAAAAGTAGTAGTGATCGGTAACAGTGAACTCCTGATGAGTAATATCCCAACCAATTTTAACCATCTTAAATTAATTTAATGTTATGCATTAGTAAAGCAAGATAATAGCAAAAGTAAAGCAGTTATGAGAGAGAAACTGATTCTGAAAGGTCTACCTTACTTTTTTGCTCCTTACATTTCTCCACTGGAACAAAAGCGATTTCTGTTACGCCAGCCTTTACCCTATCTCCATATTCCACAAGGACTTTGGCGTCCAGAGGCAAATAAATGTCTGCCCGTGATCCCAATTTAATAAACCCAATATCCTTGCCCTGAATGACATAATCTCCAACTTTCAGATAGCACTTCACTCTTCGTGCAAGGAATCCGGCAATTTGCCTAACAAGAACCTGAACTCCGTCTTCCCGTTCAATAACAATCGTGTTCCGTTCATTTTCTTCGCTTGACTTGGGATGCCATGCCACTAAGTACCTGCCAGGATGATATTTGACGTATTTAACTACTCCTGAGATGGGTGCTTTATTCATGTGTGGGCTCCACGGTGGCATAAAAATGCTAATTTTCAACATAGGTTTCTTAAAATACTCCTTTTCAAATTCTTCCTCTATGGCGACGACCCTGCCATCTGCGGGTGCAAGGACAGAGTGCCTTGACAATCTATACCTTCGTCTTGGGTTTCTAAAAAATACAGTGAAGAAGAGAAGCAGGAGCAACGTAGTTGTAACTATAAAATAGAACCAAGAGGAAAAGCCTGTATGCCACCACGCAACCAGAGCAGAAACAAAACCAAACAGACCAATACCTCCCAAAATAGTATATCCTTCAGGATGGATAGTAAAAGGTGTTACTTTCTTCATTTCCCTCCTCGTTTGTTTTTACTGTTCACAAAGATAAACACTTTTGGTGGGCAAATTGTTCTGTTCATGCTATTCTTCTGATTTATTGATTACTGGCGGAACCTTTATGTAGTCTGAATCGCTCAAAGGTGCATTCTCAAGGACTATTCTTTTATCCAAAGGATTTTGTGGTTCGTCATTTCGTCCTTCTTGCAAATGTTGGGATATATGAGTTAATGGTTCCACTTCATCAAGATTAAGTTCATTCAATTTATTAACCAAATCAATGATTTGAGACATGTCCTGTTTAAGTCTTTCTCTGTCCTGTCCGGAAAATCTGAGTCTTGCCAGAAATGCTAATTTATCAAGCAGGTCATCGTTAATTTCCATCCTAAACCTATTTTTTCAGATTACAAAGATAACGGCTCATCGCCGATTCATATTTTTGTTTCAACTCATTGGCATTGCCTTCGGGATAAATCGGCTTCAAGAACAGGACTCTTGCCGTTCCGGGATGCCCTCCAAACCTGCCATCATCCCCCATAATATGCCAGTTGTCAAGAATTGCCACGGGAACTATGGGATGTCCTGTTTCAACAGCCAGTTTAAACGCTCCATTTTTAAGTCTTCCCATGCATGGTGTCTTATCATTATAAACGATTTTTCCTTCAGGAAAGACAACAAGGGAAATTCCATTGTTAAGCAACTGAGTGGCTTTCCGCCATACCATAGCCGAATGAACAACACTATTTCGCTTAACAAGCAAATCAAGCCTTTTTAAATATGGGAACAGCAGTGGATTCATTGCCAATTCATACTTCGCTATAAATGATATGTCTCCCCCGGTTGCTTCCAGCATAACTGGGATGTCCAAATGAGATGCATGATTAGGGCAGAATATGACTGGGTTACCTTTATGGAAATACTCTAAAAATTCAGGGTCGTAAATAGCATTAACTGTTACGCCAGTTAAAAGAAATGTTAATGATGTCCACAACCTTCTCAGAAATTGCATACACGATCTTGAAATCACGCAAAAAGGCACAAAAGGCAGAACGCCCAACCCAACAATACCAGCGATAAGGTAGAACCAGATTACCCATCCAAGCCCAATAATTCGGTTCATCATGCTTTACGAGCGATAGCCCGCTTGACTGCATTTACTATATCCGCCACGCCAAGCCCATATTCCTCAAGCAACTCAAGTGGTTTACCGCTTTGTCCAAACCGGTCGTTTACTGCTACAAACTCCTGAACAACTGGAACCTTTCCAATTAATACTTCTGCCACTGCACTGCCTAACCCTCCAAACTTCTGGTGCTCTTCGCAGGTAACCACTGCCCTTGTCTTGTTGGCGGATTCCAGAATTGCCTCTTCATCAATTGGTTTGATAGTATGAATGTTAATCAACTCAACATCAATGCCTTCTTTTGTCAACTCCTCCTCTGCTTTGATTGCTTGCCAAAGCATGTGTCCGGTGGCTATGATAGTAACGTCCTTGCCCTCCTTCAAAACTAACGCCTTTCCTATTTCAAAAGGCATATCTTCCGGGATGAACCGAGCCCATTTAGGTCGTCCGAATCTTAGATACACAGGTCCGTAGTGTTCAGCGGCGGCAATCGTCGCTTGATAAGTTTGTGTATAATCAGCCGGGTTAATCACAACCATATTTGGCAAAGCCCTCATCATTGCTATGTCTTCAAGGATCTGATGGGTTGCTCCGTCTTCGCCTAATGTAAGCCCGGCGTGCGACCCAGCCAGTTTAACGTTTTTATCTGAATATGCCACGCTTTGCCTGATTTGGTCAAAGACCCTCCCTGTAATGAAATTGGCGAATGACCCGGCGAATGGAATGAATCCGCCTATTGTTAAGCCAGCAGCGACACTAACCATATTGGCTTCCGCAACGCCACACTGGAAAAACCTTTCTGGAAAGGCTTTCATAAA
>JAADEI010000060.1 GCA_013153515.1 Chlorobiota bacterium
ACTCCGCCCAGATGTCTATGTCTACTACCTATTCGTTGACTGCGACGGAACAGTTTACTTTGAAAAAGGAGACGTGACGCTAATACGCTAATCCTTAAGGATTTTAGTATTATTTTTGCAAAAACAGTAATTCAAAATCATGGCATTATGATGAGGAAAGTATCAGGGATAGCGGTATTTTTATTTATCTTGTTTATTACTAATAACCTTTCGGCTCAGCAATACCAGATTAAGGAAGGCACTTATTCAATGAGCAAAGGCACACAACCGGGATTTGAAATTGTATTACCCGGAGTTGATGAGAAGGTAGCAAGAGAAGAAATAAAGAAATGGATGAACCAATTCAAAGGGAAAACAGGAACTAAAAAAGGGGAAATATATTCCGATAATGCCATTATTCCCGAGATAAGCGACCATCCAGTGGACATTTATGCAGTGGTAAAAAAGACCAAGGATGGAAGCGTGGTATATGTCTTCTTTGACCTTGGCGGGGCATTCCTAAATCCCAATGACCACAAAGACAAATTCAACATAGCTAAAAGAATGTTAGACAAATTGGGTAAGAACCTTGTGAGGGCAGATCTTGAAGCCAAAATCAAAGAGGTGGAGAAAGACATCAAAAACGCAGAAAAAGAATTGAACGCTCTAAAAAAACAGCAAGAAAAATTGGAAAACAAGATCAAAGAATGCGAAAAAACAATAAAAGAGTCCAAAGAAGAATTAAAAGAAACCACCAAACAGCAAGAAGAAGTAACTAAACAACTTCAACGAAAACAGCAACACTTAAAAGAACTGCAAGAAAAACTTAAAAACATAAAATAACTGATAGAATGTTTAACTTAATAATGGTTGGACCACCGGGTGCAGGAAAAGGCACACAGGCAAAACTGATTGCTCAACACTATGGATGGGTTCATCTCTCTACCGGAGACCTGTTTCGCCAACACTTGAAGAACCAGACTGAACTGGGCAAATTGGCTCAGCAATACATGAACAAAGGTCTCTTAGTGCCCGACTCAGTGGTCATTGACATGGTAAAAGAATTCATTAACCAGCACAAAGACGCCAAGGGAATAATTTTTGACGGCTTTCCAAGAACCATTGAACAAGCCAAAGCCCTTGATGACATCCTAAAAGAACTCAATCAGCAAGTCAACCTCGTCATTTTTATTGATGTTCCGGAAGATGAGATAGTCAAGAGAATTCAGAAGAGAGCGCTTGAAGAAGGGAGGACGGACGATGCCGATGAAGCGATTATAAGGAAACGTCTTGAAGAGTATATGACCAAGACAGCGCCTCTATTGGGATATTATGAACGTCAGGATAAACTGGTTAAAATAAACGGCGTCGGAACAATTGAGGAAATTTTCAACAAGATTAAAGAAGTTCTGGACAAACATTCCGCTTTGGCTTAATACGTTATAATTAATTAGGTCACAGAGTCGCACAGTGTAAAAACTGAGTTTCACAGAGTTTTTTATTATACTTTTAAATCCTTTATAGTGCTCTGTATCCTCTGGATCTTATTCTGTGCAACACTGTGGTTTCAAAACTCTGTGTCCACTGTGCTAAACTCTGAGCACGCCGTGGTTAACTTTTAGTTATAGTATATTTTGTTTGCACGTTCTTAGCAGTTAAAAGGATTATGCCATACATAATTGAAGAATAAAGAACCGTTGACAGCAAAGTGTTTTTAAAGAAAGGCAGTGCGGCTTCATAGGCAAGAATCAAACCTTGTGGCGTGTGGGGATACATACCGCTAACAAGCCAGACATAAAAGTTTGTCAGGATAAAGAAGATAACTGATGCACCAAAACTTCCTAAGACAATTCGTGTCCACGACGATTTCTTAATTACCTTTTCGGAAAAGAGAATAATCAATGCAAAAGTGAGGTAAATAAACGGCATGCCTTCATGGAGACCGCCATGAGTCCACAAGCCAAGGCGATATAAAACCTCAATCATCAAATCGCTTAATAGCCACGCACCTATTGGAATTAGGTATTTTTTGTAACCAGACAGGTATAGCGCGCCGATCAGCCCAATAGCAAGCATTGGCGTGAAATTGGGCATATTCAAAGAAAAAATCCTTGTTAATGCAGCAATCACAATTAATGCTACAATTCGCCACATATAAGCCTTTTCTTTATGGAACTCTATAATTCGTGATTTAGTTTCCTTTCCTGATTGGATGCCTCAGAAACAAAGAAGTCGGACGAAGCAATCCCAGTCAGAGAGCCTACACTACCCTGTGTTATTCCACGGCTACCGGGGCAGCGGGTATATTGTTCCTGTTTTGAACCTGTCTGCCGGAACCCTTGTCATTACAGCAGACGAAGAAGAAGCCTCTGAATGCACGGAAATCCTTTCTTCCTTTGGCAAAAAAGCACTATTCCTGCCTTCTTCTGTTGAATTCATAGGCGACGCAGTGCAAATAAAGGAATCCAAAAGGAAAGAACGGGAAATGACCATTGCCAGATTTAAAGATTACATTTTATGTTGCGATATTCTTTCCGCACTTGAAAAAACGACATTATATAAAGAAAAATCAATCACTGTCAAAACAGAGCAAACCCTTGATATTGATCAATTAGAAAAGCAACTCAAAGACTCAGGATTTGAACCTGTTGAAGAAGTGGTTCAGGAACGACAATACTCATTCAGAGGTTCAATACTGGACATTTGGGCACTAAATGAAGAATTCCCATATAGGATAACTCTTGATGACGAAACAGTGGAAAGAATAACCCTTTTCAACCCTGAAGACCAACTATCTTTTAAGGAAATAAACAAATGCAAAATATCTTTGGGCATTTCCAAAAGCAAGGAACCTGTTTCACCTTTGGAATTGGCTAATACAATCGTTTTGAAAGACCCAGACATTCTTGAGCCATTGTGGAGTGAAACACTACAGACCATTTCGGAGAAAATAGTCCCTACACAGAACACTGACATTGAGTTTAGCAATGTGAAGTATCCGCAGATATTTGAAAAATCAATAATCATAAGCCGAAATCCCTTAAGTCATTTCACTGGCAAGGAAGAAGTTTTGCATCAGAGTCCAGTGCCCGTGTTCTCAGGAGAATTTATGCAAGCATCTCAATTCATTCAAGATTTGATAAACTCTGGGCTCAAAGTGTTTTTGCATCTGCCCTCCGAACTGGACATAAAGCGATTCAAAGAAATTTTGAAGAGTTATAAAACAGATGTTAAGAAAATTATTTTCAAGGGAGGCACGGCAGGGCGGGGATTTATAGACTACGACCTTTCAGAAGCACATATTGACCTATTTAACCTGACTGGTTTCCATAAAAAGCGAAGCGTCGGTAAGAAACGAATCAGTAAAAAACTTTTCCAAGAAATAGTTGGTCAATTTAAAGAAGGAGATTATGTTGTTCACATGGATTTTGGAATAGCACAATTCACTGGGATAACACAGGTAAAGATAAAAGACAGGTATTATGATGCCATAAGACTTGTTTTTAAAAACGATGATATTCTGTATTTGAGTCCAGCAAACATTGACAAAATTGTTCCATATACTGGTCAAAACAAGCCTACTCTGTCCAGCCTTCGATCTTCCGCGTGGAAACGCCTTAAGCAAAAAGTAAAGCAGGAAGTTTATGAACTGAGCAAACAATTAAGCCAGATATATGCCCGAAGAATTTTAAGCAAAGGATATGCATTCGTCCCTGACGATGCCTTTCAACTTGAAATGGAAGCATTGTTCCAATATGAAGAGACGCCAGACCAGTTAAAGGCTATTAGCGATGTTAAAGCAGATATGGAATCAGCCAAGCCGATGGAACGCCTTATTTGCGGGGATGTGGGGTTCGGAAAGACGGAGATAGCCCTACGAGCCACTTTTAAAGCCGTCCGGTCGGGAAAGCAGGTCGCCATCCTTGTGCCAACAACATTGCTTGCATATCAACATTGGAAAGTTTTCAAAGAGAGGCTTGAAAGGTTTGGCGTTGTCGTGGAATATCTGAGCAGGACACGGTCAGCATCAACAATATCAAAAATCAGGAAAGTATTATCAGAAGGCAAGATTGACGTGGTAATTGGAACACATGCTTTGATTTCTGATAATACTGTTTTTGCTAATTTAGGTTTATTAATTGTTGATGAGGAGCACAAATTTGGGGTTCTACAAAAGGAAAAACTAAAAGCAAAATATCCAGAAATTGATATATTGTATTTGAGTGCTACGCCCATTCCCAGAACCCTTAAAATGGCTCTTTCTGGCATCAGGGACATCTCTATTATTGAAACACCGCCTTCCAGACGACTGGAAGTAAAGACCTATGTTGGACCGTGGCAAAAGGACCTTTTTGTTTATGCCATTGAAAAAGAATTATCACGAGGAGGTAGTGTCTTCATAGTTAATCCACGCATTAAAGGGCTTGAAAACATAAAAAAGATTGTAAAACAGTACATTCCACAAGCCAAAACTGTTATAGCACATGGCGGACTGGAAGGGGCTCAACTTGAACAAACCTTGATTGATTTCGCGGAGGGACGGTATAACGTGCTTATTAGCACGGCGATTATAGGGTCTGGACTTGATTTGCCACATGTAAACACATTAATTGTTATGAATGCACATATGTTCGGGCTTGCCGAACTGCATCAGTTGAGGGGCAGGGTTGGACGCGGCGACACACAAGCATACTGCTATATGTTTGTTCCATCGTGGAACAGAATAACATCAAAAGCAAGGGAGCGACTTTTGACATTGCTCGAATATCAAGACCTTGGAAGTGGGTTCTCAATTGCCTTAAAAGACATGGAACTGCGTGGACCGGGTATGCTTCTTGGCAAGGAGCAAAGCGGTTTTGTCCGTCAAATGGGCATAGATGCTTACTATCGTTTAATAGAGGAAAGCATTCGGGAGTTGCAACAACAGGAAAAACCCGAAGAAGTGGAAAAGTGGTTTGACACAACTATTGAAACAAACATCCCAGCCTTTATTCCGGAAACATATATTGCTTCTTCAAGAGAACGTCTGTCGTTATATTTAAAACTATCGCAAGCGACTTCACGAGAAGAAATAGAACAAATCCAAAGTGAAATAACCGACCGTTTTGGCAAACCACCACAAGAAGTTCTCAATTTAATTGCTTTACTCAAAACCAAGCACCTTGCAAGTAGATTGGGAATAACTAAACTGGTTATAAAAGACGGCTATGCAATAGCACATTTTCCCTCTGATGAAAACCATCCTTGGTATAAAAGCAAAATTCCCTTTCACATTTATCAATTTATTGCCCGCAACCCAAACAGATTTCAACTTAAACCTCCACCAGACTCAAGGTTGGTCATAAAAGCCGTTCCCAGTATTAATGAACTGTTTATAGTGTTAAGGGATATGGTTTCTCAAATCAAGATTATGGAACAAAGCAAAGGGTGAAATCGTTTTATAGCAATGGCTGTGGCCCCGTAGCTCAGCGGATAGAGCAGCGGCCTTCTAAGCCGCGGGTCGGAGGTTCGAATCCTCCCGGGGTCGCTAATATCGTAGAACTCATAGTGTCACAACATAATGTTGGCAGAGGCAATATCACTACCTATTCTTAACAACCTTAAGTCAAAACGGGTGTTTTATTAGGTAAATAGCAATTTTTTTATTATAACTTTTCGGCTTCAAACTTTAATATTTGGCATGTTTTGGTTTGGATAAACATCTGACCTACCAATAACTTTGGTATAAAAGAGTATTATGATGATTCGTTTGTGGGCACTACTGTTTGCTTGCGGAGTTATGCATGCCGGCACCTTCGCACCACTAAGCCTATCAGAAAGGCTGGAAAGGTCCTCAATAGTTGTTGAAGGCACTATAATAAATGCAGAAAAGCCATTTTATGATAACACAGAAAGATTAATTTTCACGTCATATAAACTTGCTGTCAAGCAGGTCATAAAAGGTAACATAAAAGTTGGTGACACAATAATTTTCTTGATAGAAGGTGGACAAGTTGGCACCACTATGTATGTAAACACTGCTGAGATTATGCCACCAGAAGGATCAAACGTTATTGTGTACCTAACTACCAAAGCCGGGCGAACTCACCCAGCATTTAAAGGATATAGTTTCCTATTCATTGAAAGCAACAAAGTCAGAGACATTTTGCAAACTTATCCTTTGAGCACCGTGGAAAAGGAATTAAACATATCTCTCAAAAGAAGTGCAAACAACACGAACAGCAATAGGTCTTTTGCTCCCATAATTTCCTCTGTTAGTCCCACTACAGTATGTGCTGGTTGCTGGGACACACTTGTCATTCAAGGTAGTAATTTTGGTAACAGTCGTGGTCCGGGTGATTACGTGGCTATGTATGACCCGGATGCTGGTGGTGGCTTCGTACCTATAGATTCTCCTCAGTATTACATTTACTGGGATAATTTCAAAATTGAAGTTCTTGTTCCGTTTACAAGCAATGACCGTGTGGGCACTGGTCCTGTGAAAGTTTGTGCTGGTGGCACTTGCGATTCAACAGACCGTGCTAACCCTATTGTCGTATCCTATGCATTAAATCAAGTTCTCTACCAAGGGCAGGTATATGATGTTCATTATTACAACGCTAATGGGTCCGGGGGATATTCCATACAACCCAGCAGTGTGTTCAAAAGCAATCTGCAACGATGGCTTGCTCTAAAAAGGGCTATGAAAACGTGGCGTTGCGGAACATTTGTTAACATAGACACTTTGAGTGGAACAACAACAATCAACACGCAAGCCAACGATGGGGTCTTCGTCGCCGCCTTTACAAACATTGATGGAGTGGGCGGAACCCTTGCCTTCGCTGCATATTGGTATAATGCTCAATGGAATTCTGCAACCAATTCGTGGGATTGGCGAATCTCTCACTTTGACCTTGTCTTTGACGATGCAGAACCTTGGTATTATGGCACTGGAACACCTTCCTCCACACAGCGTGATTTTGAATCAGTTGCTCTGCATGAACTTGGGCATGCCATTGGTCTCGGACACGTCATTAACATTAGCGATGTTATGTATTATGCCTACAGATTTAACAGGAATCTTTCTGGGTCCAACATAGCGGCAGTGACTCAGAAGTTAAATTACAGTATCAGCGGAACTCATGCCCATGCTACTATGGTGCCATTAAATCAAGGCAACTGCAATTTCTTATGTGAACTACAGGTTCAAGTTACATATGACGACCCACACTGCAACGGTGCTTCCTCTGGATGGATAAAAGTTGAAGTCCTGTCTGGAACACCGCCATACACCCACTCTTGGACACCTAACCCTCCTTTTAGAGCCACTGCTCCCGACGGTTCCTCTGATTCTGCTTATGCCCTTCAAGCCGGCACTTGGGAAGACCTTATCCTTGACGCAAACCAATGCCCCGGATACGTCCAAGTGACACTAACCGACCCGCCACCACTGACAATAACAATAGACAGCATTGTTCACGTGGGTTGTGCAGGAGATTCAACAGGTGCTATTTACACCACAGTAACTGGCGGCGTGCCTCCATACACATATTACTGGAATTTTACTCCTGCCCCTTCAGAAGACACTACGGGATTGCCCGCCGGATTCTATGATTTTGCAGTGACAGATGCAAACGGATGCACACAAAACGTAATAGCAATTAACGTATGGGAGCATCAGCCATTAAACATAACATTGGACAGCATTGTATCACCTAAATGCCATGGTGACTCCACAGGACAAATATATATTACTGTAACAGGTGGAACGGCACCATATCTATATTTATGGTCAACAGGAGATACCACACAGGACCTCACCAATGCCCCAGCAGGTCAATACACTCTAAATATGGTGGATTCACATGGATGTTCATTAACAAAAACCTACACGATAACCGAACCGGCTGCAATCAATGCAACAATCTCTTGGAATCCACCGTCCACATGTGGCAACGACGGTAACGCATCTGTCAACGTGTCGGGTGGTACACCGCCATACTCAATCCAGTGGAGCAACGGGCAAACCGGCTCATCTGTAAATATCCCAGCGGGAGTATATACTGTTAGCATAACCGATAACAATGGATGTTCTTGGGACTCAACAGTAACGTTTAATGAGCCTAATGGTCCTCAAATAACTCTTGATTCAGTGGTTGATGTTAAATGTTTCGGAGATTCAACGGGTGCAATATACATCACAACCATTGGTGGAGCACCACCATATACATTCCAATGGAGCAATGGTTCAACAACTGAAGATTTAATAAATATCCCAGCAGGATTATACACAATCACCGTATCAGGTGCAGACCAATGTAAGTCTTTCAATTCATTCACTGTAAATGAACCTCCTCCTTTAGTGGTTAGCATATATTATGACAGCCTAACCCATCAGATGTGGACAATCATTTCAGGTGGAACACCACCGTATTCTATTGAATGGAACAACACACTCACCGTGGACACAATACTTATAATTGGACCCGGCAGTTACTGGGTAGAAGTGATAGATAATAATGGATGCACAGCATACGATACATTAATAATCAATGGGCAGCCATCGGCAACTTTCAATCCATTTGACGAAAATTGTTCATTGCTTCAACACAACACGGGCATTTTCATAGATTGCTATAATCCAATAATAATGCTTGATTTGTATAACATTACAGGAAAATCTATTATTTCCCTCAAGCCTTACATTCACTCGTTAAAAGTTGACAATCTTACAAAAGGGCTGTACATTCTCAAAGTACATACCAACAACCAAGTATTAACAAGGAAAATCATAATACACTAAATCATAGAGAAATGCCGCTTCGTAATTGGATTGCATTAATCATTATCCACAGCACGATGTTCTTGTTACAAGAAGTCAAAGCACAATCGTCGTGGGTAATAACCTATGGACACCAAAATCTTGATTCGGTAACTGATTTTTGCACGACGTATGATGGGGTTTTTGCTCTAACGGGAATATATACAAACAATAATCAAAAAGATGTAATTTTTTGTATCATTGATACAACTGGGACCTTACATCCTTGCATATCAGCAGGCAACCCTCAATACGACGACATTGCTTACGGTATAGCAGCATTACCCGATACAACTTTTGTCATAGTGGGAAAAACCTTTGCCTCTGACCAACAGAACGGCGATGGCTTCATAGCACGAATCGGCAGAAAAGGAACAATACTATGGGCTAAAGCCATTGGAACACCTACAACAGACGAACAATTCAATCATGTAAATTTCTTCCCTCAAAGTAGCATAATCACAGCAGTGGGATATTCAACTGCAGTGTCCTTCTCTGGCATTAAAGAAGGGCTGATAGTACAAATGTTTCCAGATGGTTCAAATGAAAAATTTTTGCATAAATTTGGTTCTTCTCTTTACGGAATAGATTTACTCAAAGTAAATCCTTGCTTCTATCCAGACAATCTAAACGGAGATTGGTATGTCGCCACACTTGGCAGAACTCCTTACGTAAACTCACAAGAAGCACCCTTGATGCCTTTCATACAGTTTCATACCACAAATTTAAATAATAACACTTATGGAACTGATTTTTATTCATACTTTGCATATAACGATTCGGCTTACAAATTCTATTATCCAGCTGATTTTGACTGTCTTGATAATAACATTTCCACACCTTCTATTTCAGGAACTGTATATCGTGCTACTTCTGTAGCAAGCGATACACCACGCAATGAATCAGATTTCTTCCTCATAGAATCAATTTCAAGACAATTTCTTATCTTTTCTACAGACAGTAATGACGCATCTGCAGGACTATGGATTGACACTTCCCAGACAAAAGTGTGGGTTTTGGCATCTACAACATTTTTCGGAAAAGAAGAAGCATTGCTTCTCAGTCTTGATTATCCAGACACCCCAATATTTCGCTTGGACTGGTGGAAAAACGTCTATACAGTAAAGCGATTCCCATATAACGAACCTCTAAAACCACATTTTATTATAGGCAATTCACAAACCAAAATGCCATTAGTAAGCCTTATAAGGCCCAATTCATCACAAGCAGAAAAATTCTTGCTCATTTTAGGCGACACATTATTTAGGGCTTCTTGCTCACCATTCCAACCAATAGCATATACTGACACACCAATAATCCCCTTTGGTGGTGCAGTAAATCAGGGAACGCAAATATCAGTATATTCATCAATTCAATCACTTTCTATACAATGGCAAAGCACATCTGTTATACTTTCCTATTCCAGAGTGCAAGCCACTGCTCTACAAGCATCTTTCCAATTGGATTCCCCATCGTGCTATGGATATTCTGATGGGTCAATACAAATTCAACTTCTCAATGGACAGCCACCATATCAATATAATTGGAACACAGGTGCAACAACGCAAACAATAACAAACATCCCTGCAGGAACATATACGGTTACAGTTTCAGATGCAAACAATTGCATAAAAACATTTAATATAACCCTTGCAGAACCACAACCACTAACAACAGATATTGATATACTTTTTGGAAATAATAAAGTTATAGCGATTCCCAATGGTGGAACACCCCCATATTCAATATCTTGGAACAACGGACATATTGGTGATACTCTCACCGTTCAAACATCAGGATCCTATTGGTATACAGTTACCGATGTTAACGGATGCTCCACGACTTCAGACTCATTCCATATCTTACTACCAATGACAACAGGCATTTCACAAATTTCTTCATTAACAAGTGGAAATATAACCTGCAATATAATAGAAAACGACCTAATATGTTCAAAACCTGTTGAAACTATTCAATTTTATAGTATATCTGGAAAATTACTTGGTGTAATGGCTCCTGGAACACCACAAGTAAGATTACCCGACTTTAAACAGCATTACATAATAAAAATACAAAACGGACCACATACAATCACTCTTAAATATTAGACTTTTCAGACACATTAGACAAAGACAATAAAATTATTAGCGGGCACCGACCTACTCTCACGGGATCTTCGCCCCGCTACCATCGGCGCTTGGCAGGCTTAACTTCCGGGTTCGGAATGG
>JAADEI010000078.1 GCA_013153515.1 Chlorobiota bacterium
TTTTTCTTGTCTTGTTTAGGAACTGGATTTAGTTTAACCCATGTAACTTCATTTATCAGTTTTACATTTGTTCTCTTAGTGGCTTCGATGGCAAACCTATAGGGAACTAACAGAAGGTTACCATTCTCATATTTATCACCAATATTGAAAACAATACTTCCAGTATTCTTTACTACACGCACACACTCTTTGAAAATGACCATTAAGCTATCAATGTATTCTTCTACTGTTTTTTCATTTCCTATACCTATTCCTCCATAGTCTCTCTGTTTATAATACGGTGGGCTTGTTATTACTAAATCTACACTATTAGAAGGTATTTGCTTCAATATTTCAGCTGCGTCTCCACAGATTATTTTATTCTTAATCTCATCAATCTTTATCATGACTACCTATTTAATATCCAAAAATAAGCAAAAAGAGAAATCGCTATTATATGTTCTTTCGTAGACAGAAATATGTATTTGTGTCTTCTTTATTATCCTTTTGCTGCCATTTCATTCACCAACCGTGCCAGCTTGCTTTTGAGCCGTGCCGCTTTGTTCTTGTGGATTATGTTTCTAATAGCCATTTTGTCAAGAGCCTTATATGCTATGGGCAAGAGACGTTGTGCTTCCTCAACACTTTCCGCCTTCTTGATTCTCTTAATAACTTTCCTCGCCCAGTTCTTGAACATAAGATTCCTCTGACGTCTCCTCAAACTCTTCCGTAAAGCCTTCTTTGCACTTTTCGTATTCGGCATATCTCTTCCTTCTGTTTTTGTCTTACAAAATTAAGTAAGGTTAATTAATTGCGATTAAGTTCCAATTCGCATCCTATTTACCTATACAGAAGTTGGCGAAGATGTTTCCTAAAATGTCTTCTGTAGTGATATCTCCTGTCAGCTCACCGAGGTAATCAATCACTGCCCGGAGAGAGGAAGCAACCAAGTCCTGTGGCAGATTGTTTAAAATGCCTTGTTCGGCTTCTGTAATAGCTTCGTAAGCCAGTTTCAAGTAGTTGTATTGCCTTTCGCTTGTCAGTACAATCCCTTCACTGGAATATTTCTCTTTAGCCCAGTTTATCAGTGTTTGCCGCAGTCTTTCAATATCCTCAGGGTCCTTGGCAGAAATGAGGAGTGTTGGATAGCAGTCAGGCAATTTAATCTCGCGGTCTTTGACCAAGTCTTTTTTGTTGGCGATGATAAGCACGTCGCCGGAAATAGGCAGAGACTTAATATGTTCACAAACTTCTTCTGGTGTCATTTCAGTTATGTCATAAACGTATAGTGTTAGATGAGCTTTTTGCAACTGTTCCATGGTTCTCTCAACACCTATTTTCTCAATCGGGTCTGTGGTCTGTCTGATTCCGGCGGTGTCAATAACTCTGAACAAGTAGCCTTCTAAGGAGAAGGTTTCTTCTATGTAGTCTCGTGTTGTGCCGGGAATGTCTGAAACAATAGCTCGTTCTTCTTTGACCAAAGCATTTAGTATAGTGCTTTTCCCCGCATTGGGGTTTCCAACAATAGCTATTTTGATTCCTTCCTTCAATGCCATTCCTGTTTCATAGGTTTCAAGTAGGTTCTTTATTATTCGCCTTATTTCCCTAATAAGTCGCAATAGTTCTTCTCTGGACGCAAATTCTACATCCTCCTCTGAGAAATCAAGTTCCAATTCAATAAGAGAGGTTAAATTAAGTAGTTTTTCCCTCAGTTGGCTTATTGCCTTTGAAACATCTCCTCTCAGATGCTTTAATGCAACTTTATATCCCTCTTCACTGGTGGCGTTAATCAAATCATTAATTGCTTCTGCCTGCAACAGGTCAATTTTCCTGTTCATGAAGGCTCTGAAAGTGAATTCGCCGGGCATTGCCGGGCGAGCACCATGTTTCTGAAGGGTTCTGATTATTTTTCTTATTATCAACGGAGAGCCATGGCAGGTGATTTCAACCATGTCCTCGCCGGTGTATGTCCTCGGTCCACGCATTACAAAAACCAGGACTTCATCAATTGGGTCCTCGCCATCGTAAATCCATCCGTAATGGATGGTGTGGGAATCAACCTTAGATAAGTCTTTGTTTTTGAACACTTCATTGACCGATTCAATGGCTTTGGGACCGCTAACCCTGATGAGAGCCAGAGCTGACCTGCCCTCCGGCGTAGCCAACGCAACTATCGTGTCTTCCATATTCACTTAGACACAACGTAAGCCTATAGGGGTAACGGTTCCTTATAGTTGGAATCTGAGGAATGCCAGCCCTAAGGAATAAAGCGGTCCCCTGTTTCGCCACACTCCCAGGAAGTCATAAGTAGCGATTCCTATCTGCCAGTTCGCCCTCGGTCCAAGTCCGAACCGTAAACCCAAGGGAATTCTGAATGGGTATCTGCCTCCGACGGCAAAGCCCGTCTCCACAGTTACAAGATTAATTGGTTGGAAGATGACGCCTGCCCGGAATTCAGGCAGGAACCCTACAGCTTTCCTAATGGGAATTGATAGGAAACCGGAGACGGAAAGCATTTTCATCACTTGATAAGTAGCACCAACCTGCAGAGTAACAGGCAATTTTTGTTGTAAAGTAGTGATTCTATATATATTTGACCAACCTCCTCCTATGTTACCAGTGGAACCGGGACCTTGATAGTTGATTAGTGTATCAATCAGGGCATCTTCTAACCTTACAACATGTTGCTTCCAGTTCAACTTGCCCATCAAGTCAAGGATTGAAAAAGAAACCATAAGGTTTTGTTTATATCTTATCACTCCGCCAATATCAAAGCTGACGCCGGTAGCCAACGGTTTCAACTCAATAAAGCTTCTTTTGTTTGCCGTATCAACAGCTAGTGTGAAGGAATCGGTCAAATATGCCGTGGCACCATGTGCTATTATTCCATCTGGCAATGCGTAGGCTTCCCCATAGGAAAAGCCCATAATATAATTAACTCCTAATCCAGCCCACGCTTGAATGTCCTTAGTTGCATAAACTTGATAGGAGCCGCCAACACTAAATCGTCTTGTTTGGGACAGATAGAGGCGGGTGTCCTCCATCGCCTCGCTAAAGTTAATTGGATTAGTTGTCCACGCTATCGTGTCCCCTTGTGGTGTAATGTAGAAAGTGTCAAAGTATTCAAATTGTAAGCCTAATAAAGCAAGATGTGTAACAAAGGAATCTAAATATAGATAGAATGAAAATTCATCTCTGACAGTTGCTCCAACTCCCCATTTGCTACGCTTGTCCCTGAAAGAGATTCCTAACCATGTGAATCGCCAGTCCAGAGAAATAGCGGTTCTTTGGAATTGCTTGGCGAATTCTTTCTTTTCTTGAAGAGTCATTTGAAAATTCTGGTTCATAAGCCTATTAAACACAATATCATTAAAGTCCCGCTTGTTCAACGCTTGAATATAGCCTGCTATGGCGAACTCTGCGAACCCAAGGCTTAGCCGAGCGGATTTTTCTATGGTTTCCGTTCCGGACCCTGCCCATCGCGACGCCGGCCCAGCAAATTCCTTCCCCGGCAAAGGCAATGCTAATAAGGAAGGATTAACACCCAGTGCCGAAAATCCATATGCATTAGTAACAGGATTAGTGAGCCCCCCTAAGGGTAGCGTGTGTAAGCCTGTTTGGGCATAGACGGTGGCAATCAAGCCACCAAGCAATAATCCAATTAGTTTGTAAATTCGCATTTCTCCAGATTTATGTTTTCCAGTTTAGCAATTTGTTGAGCATGATTTTTAGTGTCAACTTTTTTAATAATATGTTTAATTCTGAAATTTTCATCAATTATAAATGTTGTCCTATTGATTCCAAAATAAGTCTTCCCAAAACGTTTCTTTTCTCCCCAAACGCCGTATTTCTGAACAACTTCTTTATTTGTGTCGGCAATCAGAGTGAAAGGAATGTTGTATTTCTTGCGAAATTTTTGATGGGACTCCACTGAGTCAGTGCTAACGCCAACTATTTCATACCCAAGCTTCTTAAAACAGTCATAGTAGTTGGACAGGCTAATCGCTTCATTTGTGCAACCGGGAGTGTCGTCCTTGGGATAGAAATACAAGATGATTCGTTTGCCTTTTAAAGACGAAAGTCTAAAGGGTTTCCCTTCGTGGTCCAACGCTTCAAAATCCGGCGCTTCCTGTCCTATCTCTAATGCCATTATCAAAATTTTATTATTTGCAAAGATATACAGTAGGATTATAAATGCCAAACTTTACAGTCCAAGAAATTTACTTGTTAGAGCCCTCCCAATACGCTCCGCCTCACCACCGCTCATTGTCTCTCTAAGCATCCAGCCCGGAATATTTAAAATGGATAATATATGCCCCACACCTGGAATTGTCCAAATAATTTTTTTAAGCCAGCGTAAATAATAGTCTTGCTTGTCTTTCTTGTTTTCTTCACCGGACCATTTAACTATTAAATCCGCAAATTCTGAGAGAGTATCATTACTCTCAGTAGCTTTTCTGAGTTGTCTATGCCAATATGGTTTTTTGTGATGAACACTTTTGCAAATTAGAAACAATAGATCAAAGAACAGGCTATCATAATCTTTGGTGTCCAGCGTAGTGATTATTGAACTAACTAAGTTTAAATCTCTGGATATGGCAGATCTGTGTTTTTGGCTTATTATGTGATTGTTTATCCTTAGAAAAATTAACTCTAATAAATCGTTAATGCTAATCAGGTTCTTCAAAATTGCCACGTCGCTTTTGATAGGATAGCTTTTAAGTATTCGTTTTATTACTTTATTTGCTTCATCAATCTGACCTAAAATTTGGTATTTGTAAGGCAATTTAGTTGTGAGATTTGTTTTCCACGCCGTAACTAAAGATGGATTGTTTAGTAAAGATTCAACCTCTGCAAATGTAGTCATTATATTTTCTTGGTTTGCTTGGATGACCGCATGTCTTATAAGTCTAGTCAAGATGGCTGCCCGGGCTTCCGGTTGATAGACAGAGAAGAGGATTCTGGAAAGCTTATCAAGTGGCACTACTAGTTTGTAGGACAAGTCAAACCTTCCAAGAATGTAAAATAACATATCATGTTTCCGAATTAATAACACATAAGCGGGTAAGTAGCCTTTGGGCTTGGGCAAACCTAAAAGTTCTCTAATAGTCTTTTTGGCTTTTGGGGGGATGTTTGATAGGTCACGTTTTGCAAATATCCCTAATACGCCACGAAAGGCTCTTGAAAATAAAACACCACTTTTTAAAATTAGATATTGATTTTTTGTGGCAGTGTCCCATAAATGAATTATCTCATTGAGATTATGCGCCGTGTTTTCACGGGTGGATTTATAAAAAGCTAATGAAGTTATCAAGCTGGGATGCCCAAGAGATAGTAGTTGCGTTTGGAGTTCCTTTTCTAACTCAAGGGCATCATCTATAATACCTTTATTAAACAGTATCACAGAATGCAAGAGCCGCAAATACAGTTTGTGTGTTTTATGAGAAGTGAGCAGGACCCACGCGAGTTGATTGAGTATGAAATTTTGTAGTTTATGTATGGTTACATAAGGGAATTGGACATTAGATAAATTCTTTTTAATAATAAACGCTTCAGAACCTTTTATTCTACCCTTCCGTATGTTCTTAATTAAAAAATCAAAGGTTTGCAATAACTCCGGATCCTTTTCCTTTTTTAAGGCTTTGCGAATTTCTCTTATTTCAATTGGGGTTAAAGCAGCAATCAGCTTAATTACCTTGGGCGTTTTCATAATACTATTCTATTAGAGATTATGTTCTTTCAAATTTACAATAAAGGGTGTCATATTAAAATGTGGCGTATGGGTAATGAGTACACTGAAACAATAATGTTTGATGTATGTAACCATCTGGGAATGAGTAATTTGTTTTAGGAGCGTCTGTTTGGAGGGATTAAAATCTTTACGCTTGACAAATCATCTTCGTGGTTGTGTGATGCTTAGATAGTTATGTTAGTGCTTAAAAGGGCTTCTATGCGAAAGGAATTGGGGGCACTGATAATACTCAGTTTGGCTGTTAGGGCTCAAAACGTCGGCATCGGCACGGCAACCCCTAATGCACTCTTGCATGTTAAGGCAAAATCTGGTTATACACAACCGTTGTTCAAGGTTGATAGTGCCAATACTGTAAAGTTTATAATAGACAATACAGGGAATGTTGGCGTGGGGACTCCAAGCCCTGCTCATCGTCTTGATGTGGCTGGTTCAGGAAGGTTTTCCGGTCCTTTAACAATTGGGGTTTATACCCTGCCTGCTGTTGATGGCACCGCCGGACAGGTCCTAGTCACTGACGGTACAGGAAATGTCTCATGGCAAAACGTATCTTCCGCCGGGGGTGATAACTGGGGTTCCCAAGTCGCTGTTACTCAACCTCCAATCATTGGGGACGGCACTTCGGGAGCCCCCATCACTTTGCAATCTGGCACTAATGCAGGCGATGTCTTAATCTATGACGGCACTTCTTGGCAGATCACAGGGGCACCGTGGACCTCCACCTGCACAACAATCGGAACAGACTATGTTACTAAATGGACAGGGACAGATTTATGTAACTCCCTGATTTATGACAATGGAACAAATGTGGGTATAGGGACTAATGCCCCAACTGCTACATTGGATATAAATGGTACACTGAGAGTGAGGACAATAAACACTGCAACAACCCCTTTGACCACCTCATCGGCTTTGCTTGTCTCTAATTCCACCGGCGATGTCCAAAAAATTGCTTTCACAGGCAACAACTCCGATGTTCTACGGGGCGATGGAACATGGGGTCCTGTGTCTTCCGGCGGTGGCTCCGCCGATGCAGATTGGTATGACGTCTCAACAAACACCGCTCCCACATCCATTAATGCAAACATATATACCAATGGAAGGGTGGGAATAGGGACCTCTTCTCCTGCTTCATCACTACACATATATGAAAATAATTCTTTCAATAATACAATAGCTTTCCTTTCTGTTTTAGAAAAACAAACCACTGTAACTCCTCAGTATGGTATCGGCGTAGGACAGAAATTTATTTTAGAAACTTCTTCTGGCGTTAATGAAGCAGGACGCATATATTACGGATGGCAAAATAACAGTTCCAGCTCCCTCCTTGATGAAATATATTTCGCTATTGGGGTTTATCAGCCAGGCGGAACCAATTACGCAGAACCAATAAGAATATATAATGATGGCTTGGATTATGGAGTGGGTATATCTTACGAAGTGCCCAGTTGGGCTTGGCCAGACAATAATTTTCCCACTGCAAGTTTAGAGGTGCGTGGCAAACAACATAATGCTGCCATCCACGTCTCCGCTTATACTGGTTCAGCATCCACTTCAGTTTCTCTACCAGCACGCCTATGGATTCGTTCAGCTCGCGGAACACCGGCGTCGCCTTCCTACGTGCAAACGGGTGATGAATTGGGAAGCTTGGGCTTCGGAATGGCTGGTAGCTACATCGGAACATCAATCGTTGGTGTAACGCCATGCAATTGGAATTCTACTACCACCTGTGGGGAACTGGAATTTTACACCACGCACACACCAACCTTCGGAAGCGGAAGGAAACTGATGATGAAGCTGCATGCCACCGGAGAACTGGCTCTGTTCACCGACGGGGCGGAAGGCGGACAACTAAAACTATACAAGCATACAAACTCCCCAGGTCCAAGCACTGAATATGTATATGTGGACTACATTCCCGTTGCTACCAGCATAGGTGGATTTAGAGTGGTCTTTGGACCCGGCTCCAACACTAAGTGTTCCGGTGCAGAATGTGAAATTTTCAGGGTTGAAGGGGATGGCGACTTGTTCGCCCCCCATCTAAACACAGGGACGGGAACAACTCTTGTGGTGGACCCAACAGGCAGAGTCCTAAAAAGCTCTTCATCCGCTAAGTATAAAACAAACATCCAGCCATTAGACGATAACTGGTCAAAAATTTTATCACTCCAACCTAAAAAATATACCTATAAACACACTGGTCAAGAGGCAATCGGATACATCGCCGAAGAACTGGACTCCCTCAGCTTGAAATGGCTCGTTGGATACGACCTAACCGGAAAGCCCGACTTTATCTACTACGATAGACTCCCTATTTACTTAATTGAAATAATCAAGCAACAGCAAAAACAATTAGCTACTCAATCACAGCAAATCAAAGCTTTGCAAGAAAGGCTATCTTATCTTGAACAACTACTTGATAACATAAATAACCAGACTACCGAAAGTTCTAAATAGTCATAAATAAACAACCGGTTTTAAACCATTTAGGGGGACCCCATTAGTGGGTCCTTTTTTTTTTTGTAGATAAAAAACTTAAACTTACTTTAACTTTGCATTCAAAATCAAACGACAAATGGCAACAATTAGGGATATAGCACAATTGGTTGAGAAAGAAACGGGAATCAAGACATTGCCAAGGCATATTGAGAGGATTCTGGAAGCCCTTATGGCAACAGGCGATTTCTGGCTGGTCAGTGGCAACGCCCATTTGCCTGTCCCCGTGGTGGCAAGTGCTATCAGGTATATGCAGGAAGCAGGGTGGGTCTCCGTCTCAGATGAAAAAATTGGATTGACTCCAGAGGGGTTGAAGGTGGCTCAGGAAGCAGGCTTGTCCGCTTTGCCCTCTTATAAATGTCCCCGATGCGGTGGAAGAGGAATTGATTACACTGCACGCCCAGACTGGTGGAACCAATTCAAAGAGATTATTCAGGATCGACCCGAACCAATCCAGCAATATGACCAGGCTTATGTGACGCCCGAAACAACCATTTCACGAGTCCTGATGCTTGACGAACGCGGAGACCTCAGAAACAGACGAATCCTTGTCATGGGAGCTGAAGACGACCTGACCGGCTTGGCAGTGGCTCTCACTGGACTGGCAAAAGAAGTCCTTATCCTTGACATTGATGAGCGACTCATCAACTTTGATAACCATTGGATTGAAAAACTCAATCTGCCCAATGCCCGGGCTCAGGTCTTTGACCTCAGAAAACCTTTTCCTGAGGAATGGCTTCGCCATTTTGATGTCTTCATCACTGACCCTCCGGAAACACTTATGGCATTCAAAGCATTCATAGGCAGGGGAGTGGCAGCCCTGAAAGGAGCAGGGTCAGCAGGCTATTTCGGATTGACCCTCCAGGATTCAAGCATGGCTCGCTGGCAACAACTCCAAAGAATGCTACTTGACGAGTGGGACATGGTAATCACAGACATCAAGCAAGACTTTAACGAATATGTGCCGTGGCCCTATCATCAGGAAACCAAAGCGCAACGCCTCGCCCCAGTAAAGGTCGGACCGAAAGACATATGGTATAGATCCGCGTGGTATCGCGTTGAACTGCTTAGCGACGGAAAGGGCGTCAATGAAGCATTTGACGAAGGAGTCCTGAAAGAACTATATCTGGACGAGGAGAGCAGCACTACTTAATCGTTGTTTACATAAGACACGGTAGCAGGCATTACACTTTCGGACCCGCACTATCCCGTTGAATATAATATGTTGCACAGGTATATATTGCGGTTTGTTATATTGCTGTTAGTTAACACAATCACTGGAATTCTTATAGCCATAGAGGAATCAAACTCTTCATGGCAGGACTTCGCTATGTACATTATAGTTGCTGTTTGGACCTCGGTAGTCTTTGCTTTCTTGATTACGCTTGCCAGAAAGGCTTTTAAACAGTTGTGGAAAGCTATGTTATCATTGATTATTCTTTGTGTTTCTGAACTAAGTTTATGGGTCTTGGCAATAAAGGATGTTTTAGGAGTTGATCCAGTTGTTGTTTCAACAGGAATAGCCTCGTTAAAATTTGGCATTTCCATACTATGGGTAACATTAAAAATGTTTAGATTGCTGTGGCATGTCTTTAATTTCCTGTCGTGGGTCCCTCATGACTGGGTAATTCTAATAATTATCCTAAGCCTCATCGGTGCTTTTTATATTACAGCATTGCTTTCCTTAGTAGAAGGGGTAATATATTTGTTTGTTATCAACAAGTAAAAAGACAAATTAATATAATAAATAGACAGAAATTTACTTTGTTTTGCAAAAATCACATATTTTTGTGATTACAAAAATAAATTAACAATGACATTTGTGTTTTTTTCATTGCAAAGAAGACTTTCTATGAATAGGATTGTTAGAGAGACAATAAATGGTTTGGTAGTTGGTTTTGTTCTTTTGCTTAATGTATCGTCTGTTTTTTCGCAGAATGTTGGAGTTGGTACGACCACACCACAGGCTCATTTTCATGTATCCGGGACCTATGGAACTACGGTCCCCTTGCTTCAAGTGGACATAGATAGTTTAACGATTCCCTTTTTAGTAATCAGTTCAGATGGTAAAGTTGGTATAAGAATAGCTAATCCGAGTGAACCCCTTGATATTTCAGGAAATGTTCAGTTTTCAGGAGCGTTGATGCCCGGTGGTAATGCGGGCACATCTGGGCAGGTCCTTGTTTCGCAGGGTCCCGGGATTGCGCCACAGTGGCAGGATGCCAGTAGTGTGGGTGGTGACAACTGGGGCAATCAGGTGGCTCAAACTCAAAACCCGGTTGTAGGGGATGGGACGGCGAGCAATCCGATAACGTTTGCTTCTGGGACTGCTGTGGGACAAGTGTGGAAATGGAATGGTAGTCAATGGGTGTTAGGGAAGGATAGCGTTGGGGACAATTGGGGCAGTCAAGTAGCCCAGACTCAAAGTCCAGTAGTTGGTGATGGTACGAGTAGTAATCCGATAGCGTTTGCTTCTGGGACTGCTGTGGGACAAGTGTGGAAGTGGGACGGTAGTCAATGGGTGTTAGGGAAGGATAGCGTTGGGGACAATTGGGG
>JAADEI010000135.1 GCA_013153515.1 Chlorobiota bacterium
CCCCCATCTTCCTGGGAAGAAGCCTCATCACCAAGTTCCCTTTCCTCATCACTCTCAAATTTTATGATTACAAAGATACAAAATACTGACAAAACGAACAAATGGGTCCTTAGGTCACAGAGTCGCCAGAGTTCAGGCACAGTGTACACAGAGGTCTTTTTAAAACCACAATGGGCACAAAGTATTAAAAGGGACAAATAAACTTAATAAAAACTTTGCGTAATTTCGTTTTTACTCTGTGATGCTCTGTGACCTAAAAATTATTCATTTGGATAGACAACGACGAAGAATCCTGATTTGGCGTATTCAGTTCCGTTTTGGTGTGTTGCAATGATTTGGTATGTGTAGGTTCCAGAGGGCACTTGGTTCCCACGGTATGTGCCGTCCCAACC
The DNA here is from genome assembly GCA_013153515.1 of Chlorobiota bacterium. Classification (GTDB taxonomy): domain Bacteria; phylum Bacteroidota; class Bacteroidia; order JAADEI01; family JAADEI01; genus JAADEI01. The sequence continues at coordinate 393 of JAADEI010000135.1, forward strand.
TTCTGTTGGTTTGGTTGTTCGGAAAACAATTTGTCCATAGCGGTTGTATATTCGGAATTCATATTGAGTCCATTGGTCATAACGCATGATGGGTTTGAATAGCGAGCCTGTTTCTGGATTGAAGGCATTTGGGACGTAAATAACTGCTTTTTGGTAGTCGCATATTGGTGGTGAGCACGCTTGCAGGTCGGAAATGAAAGGGTTGTTTTCTTCTTCCACACATATTCGGTAGCAGAACAATCCAGATTCGCTGTTTCGGGTTCTTATTTCGTCTGTGAGGGAAGTTGTAGAGGAATCCAGTGTGTAGATTACCTGCCAGTCGCCGTTGTCTATGCTTCTGAGGATATATTGAATTCGTGTGTTTCCAGTCCATTGTTGGTACTTAGTCCATTGGAGGAAGTTGACGAAAGCCTGAGAGGACTTGACTTTGAGGTGTACTGTCTGGGCGTGGTTGTCTGTTATGTAACGGCGACCGCAACTGTCTTCCGCTTCAATGATGTAATAGACGGGTGCTATGGTGGGGTCTGTGAGAGAATCAATATATGTGAAGGTGCTTTGTTTTGTCCAAGGAATATTGACTATTGGCAGGGGCGAGTTGTTCTTGTATTCTTGGCGTCTGATAACCATTCTGGCGAGGTCTGCCGTGCTGTCCACATACCAGATGAGTTTGACTGCCGAGTCCAGTTCAACAGTAGCAACCATTATCTTAAAAATGTCTGGGGATTTAACGAATTCAGTGATTTGACATATTCGGTTTGATGACACTATGTCTGGCGGGACGGTGGCATTGACCCTAGTGCATAGGGTGTCTCCTTCACGTTCTAAACTTATGTAAAATATAGTGTCTGTTTGGACATTTTGGGAATTTGGTTGATTATTGATAGTCCAATAGGCAGTGTAGTCATTGGGATTATAGCCTCCATAGCGGGTCCAGACCATAATTGCCTGTTCTTTGCAACGGTCTATGGTTGTTGTGAGGAATATGGTTGTGTGTGTTGAATCCTGCAGGGGACCAATTGTTCCACAACTGTCCATCAATGCCACTGTGTAGGTTTCTGGATGCTGGGATGCTTCCACTGGTCTGAGGGGGTGAAAAATAGTGTGCCAGTATGAGTCAACGGGATGGGGGACTGTGTCAAGGGGAAGGAAGTTTCCTGCTACGCTGTCATAGACATATATAACGTAGGCATAGGCGTCTGGTTCTGAAGATGGATACCATCTGATGAGGACGCTGTCGTTTGATTCAACAGAGACAGAACGGATTATGGGCGGTTGGGGTTGCTGACTATCCAGAGTGTCTGAAGAGAGTGCTGGTGGACCGTTACAAGAGGGGTCATCGGTGATGTAATAATACCAGATTTGGGAAGAGGCGTTTGCTCCTATGTGGGTGTAAGTGGGCGGGTTGAGGGGCACTGTTGCCAGAAGAGTGTATGGACCGTTGCGGTTCGTTGAAGCATATATATACACTGGACCGCAGTTGAATGGTTGGGGTTGCCAAGTGAGGACAACGTCTCCATTGGGTTGTGGAACCGCACATACCAGTTTAGGCGGTTGAGTCTGTGCATAGGCAAGATTAACTATGAACCATAATAATACGAGAACCAACTTTGAAAGATTGTAAACCATGCTTAAAATATGAACGTAAGTGAAGGTGTCTATGTTGTGTTATGCTTAACAGGGATATATATTCCTTCAAGCAGGAACTTCATAGTGTCAATGTGGTCGGCGTAATCCCATAATTGTGGGTATTGGGTTTTTCCGAGCGGGACTCTATATGACAAATCCTCTATGTTGGATGCCACGCATTGGATTGAATCAGACAAACCTTGAATTAAGAATTTGGCTTCTTTTGTGTTTTCATAATATCCTACATGCACGACCGACACTGGTGAGAACAGTTTGTCTGATTCCCTAATGAGAATCGTTGAACCCTGCAAATGTGGGATTTTATTAAGCAAGAATATTGCGAGATTATAATCATAGTTGTTCATGTATAGGTTATGTTGCGTAACGTTAATGAAGTGTTTGTCCCAGATTCTGAGCAGGTTTCTCCAGTCATAGCCTTTTGGTCCGAATATGTAAGACACGTTTCGGCAACCGAACCCGAAGTATGTAAACACGTCATAGCCCAGTTTGATAATATCATCTTCTGTTTCATTGCCGGTCAGGACCGCTACGCTTGTTCTGGAACCTCTAATTATGTTAGGATATTTACCGAAATATTGTTTAAAGACCCGCATGGTATGTGTGCTACCAGTGGCAATGATGGCGTCTATGTCTCTTAATTGGTCAACTTCCTGTATCACTTCTTTAAGCGATGGCTCCGCTTCAGACCACAGATTAAGAACCCACTTCATTAATACGGTGTCCTTGGAAGACAACTTTACCTGTGCGTTATGCCCGCTAACCATCACACAGATTACGTCGTGCAACCCAACTAACGGCAGGTTGCCGGGCAAGACAAGTCCTACAGTAAGCAAATCCCTTTCAGATTCAAGCGATTCCCTGTAAGGTTCAAGCCATTTTTCTATTTTTTCCGGTTGCAGGGCATCAAACCAAGCATCAAGGGCAATGTTAATGTGTTCAAAGGTGAACCAAGGGTTAGCGTCCTGTGCCCGTCGGATAATGGGTAGCAACTGCTGTCGTCTGGCTGGGTCAAGATTCTCCCTAAGCCAGTGCAAAAGACCTATTCTTCTTTCCAGTGGAATCATTTCACTTGCCATGTTTCGCTTCCATAGAGAAGGTCTTGAAGGGAAACTTCTCCCATTTTCCGCTTAGCCCTTTCCCTCTGTTGCCTGAGTTGTTCTTCATAGGTGGGTTTAGTGACTCTGTAGAATATGCCGAATGGTCTGGGAACTTGGTCTGCTGGTCCGAATAGAGTGGCAACTAATAGGGCTTTTTCTAAACTGGTTTCGTCATGGACATATACATTTTCAGGCAGTTCTCCATCGGGTTTTATGTGTGCCACTTTCAGTTTTCCGTTTTCAACAACAAGGCATTTGTCTCTGTTTGTGCCGAAGATTGCCGGCTCTCCGTGTTTCAGGAATATAGTCGTTTCAGGCTGTTTCTTTTTGTCAGTGAAATCGGCGAATGCTCCATCATTAAACACATTGCAGTTTTGGTATATTTCCACGAAAGAAACTCCTTTATGGTCATCGGCTTGTTTTAATATATCCCTTTGGTGCTTCACTTCCCTGTCTATTGTTCTGGCAACGAAGGTGGCTCCTGCACTCAACGCAAGCAATACTGGGTTAAAGGGGCTTTCCGCCGTGCCCCACGGCGACGACTTAGTTACTTTATAAAGTTCTGAAGTGGGTGAATACTGCCCTTTCGTCAAGCCATAAATCTCATTATTAAATAACAGGATATTCATGTCAACATTTCTTCGCAAGGCGTGAATAAGGTGGTTTCCCCCTATGGCAAGGGCATCTCCATCTCCCGTGATGACCCACACGCTCAGGTCAGGACGCATCACTTTCAAACCGGTTGCTATTGCCGGTGCCCGACCATGTATCGTATGCATCCCGTAAGTGTTCATATAGTAAGGGAATCGTGAAGAACATCCTATTCCTGAAAAGAACACTACTTCATGTGGTTGGTAGCCTTTCTCCGCAAGAACGGTCTGAACCTGTTTTAGAATGGCGTAGTCTCCGCAACCCGGGCACCACCGTGGCTCTTGCGAACTCTGGAAATCGGCTGGTTTCAAAGCAATCTTTGTGTCTGCCATCACTTTAATAATTTCAATGCTGTTTGTTTTAATTCCCTTTCAGTTATGGGAACTCCCTGAACCTTATTGAATTGGTGAACGTCAAGCAGGAATGTCCCACGCAATAAGAAGGCTAATTGACCCATGTTCATCTCTACAACAAGAATCTTCTTAAACCGGGTTAAAACGTCCTTTAGGTTTTTCGGAAACGGGTTCAAATACTTAATATGCACATGCCCAACTGAATAGCCCTCTTCCACAAGTTGTTTAACCACAGACCTGATCACTCCATAGGTAGACCCCCAACCCACAATAGCCAAATCTCCTTCTTCTTTGCCAGTGTTAACTTCTTGAAGCGGTATATCCTCTGCTACTCTTTTGACCTTCTCAAGTCTCAGTTTTACCATTTTTTCATGGTTAAGAGGGTCATAACTCACATTACCGGTTACGTCTTCCTTTTCCAAGCCACCGACTACGTGCTGTGCCCCCTCCATTCCGGGAATAGCCCACCAACGGGCAAGCGTCTCCTCATCCCGCATGTAAGGTTTGTATTCTCCGTTTCCTTTCCATAAATGTGGTTCCCACTTGGGCAACGTCTCCACGTTAGGGATTATCCACGGTTCGGCTCCATTAGCCAGATATAAGTCGCTAAGCAGGATAACAGGCGTTATGTGTGTTGTGGCGAGCCTAACTGCTTCAATAGCCATATAGAAATTATCTGCTGGTGTAGCGGAAGCGAGGACTATAAGTGGTGCTTCCCCGTGCCTGCCAAACATAGCCTGTAGCAAATCTGCCTGTTCCGGTTTGGTAGGCATTCCAGTTGAAGGTCCTGCCCGCTGAACATCTATAACAATAACGGGTAGTTCGGTCATGACGGCGAGCCCCAATGCTTCACTCATTAAAGATAGCCCGGGACCGCTTGTGGCAGTGACCGCTATTGACCCGCCGAAAGCCGCACCGATGGCTGAACTGATAGCGGCAATCTCATCTTCGGCTTGTATGGCGACAATATCCATATATCTATATTTTGCCATATCGTGCAAAATATCCGAAGCAGGCGTAATGGGATAAGAAACAAAGTATAGCGGTAATCCGCTTAGTTTGCTTGCTGTTACTAATCCAAGTGCAGTAGCCTGATTCCCAGTTATAGTTCTATAGCGTCCTCTGGGCAACGATGCCTTGGCTACTTTGATTTTGGGAACTTCAATATCCATTGTTTCGCCGAGGTAATAGCCTGCTTCTAGAACTTTTAGGTTGGCATCCAGAACATCTGGTTTGTTGGCAAATTTTTTCTTTATTAACTCTTTGGCTATGTTCAAATCCCTACCGAATATCCAGAACACAAGCCCTAAAACGAACATATTCCGGGTTCTGTCCTTGGCTTTCACGCTCAGTGGCGAGTCCTTGAGTGCTTCCCTTACGAGCGACGTTATCGGCAGGCTTAGAACTCTATATTTCTGTTTTAGGATTTCGTCTTCAAGTGGATTGAACTCATATCCTGCTAATCTGAGATTCTTAGCATCAAAAGCGTCTGAATCGGCAATTAATATGCCTCCTTCCTTTAGCAAATGCAGGGTTCTTTTTAATGCGGCAGGGTTCATTGCCACAAGAACATCCACTTCATCGCCAGAAGTCAGAATCTCTTCTTTCCCAAAGCGAACCTGAAATCCAGAGACCCCATATAATGTTCCACGAGGTGCCCTAATTTCTGCTGGATAGTCCGGAAATGTGGCTATGTCGTGACCCTCCAACGCACTCTCAAAAGAGAAGTTTATGCCGGCTAACTGCATCCCGTCGCCACTGTCCCCGGCGAACCTTACCGTAACCGATGGTCTTTCCTCTCCCATAGCAATCAATAAAGTTACGCAATATCAAACGAGTTTATCTGACCCCTGTCAATAACCTATGAAACTTTTTAGTTTAGTTTTAATGAGGAAAGAATACATCTGAGTTTTCGCTCCAGAATTTAATCTGATGTGGCATAATAAACCATATTAGCAAAGCGAAAACTATTCCAAACAAAACAAATACAATAAGCATTGAACGAGCAAAACCCCTTATGCGTTTCTCTAAGTATTTTTTGTCTATTTTTTCCACGCACTCATTCATAAAGCAATCTGCTCATTATTTACCCAAGAACACTTCCCATAGCATAGGCACGAGAAACATAGCGATAGCAACAAGGATGCCCAAGAAGGAAAAGCCCATCCAAAAAGTGAATCTCATAACGGCTATCATCTGGTCAAAGCGTTTATCCATTTGATCAAACCTTTTGTCTATCTGTTCAAATCGCTGATCTATCTGTTCAAATCTTTTATCTATTTGCTGGAAACGTTCTTCAACTTGCTGAAATCTCAAATTCATCTCCTCTCTTAAAAGTTCTATATCCTTCCTGACCATTTCAATATCCTTCTCCAGAATCTCTACATCCTCCTTCGTTGCTAACTTCTCTTCCTGCATTACTTTAAAATCTTCAAGGACATTAGCAAGGAATGATTTAAACCCTCACTCAAGGTTACACTACTGTAAAATTACAAAAAATTTTTGTTTCCTTTGTGTTTTTGCTTTATGTGATTAACGATTATTCTGGCGTGTAGCCTTCCGTTTTCAATGAATATGTTTCCTGTTTCGCAACCACACACTACAGACCCGGCAACGTATAAGCCCTCAACGGGTGTTTCCATGGTTTCAGGATTATATAGCGGTGTTTTGGTTTTTTCATCAACTGGCACGCCGAACCTTTTCAACAGGTGGATGTTGGGCGTGTATCCAATTAACACAAGAACCTCATCGCATTCAATCATTTTTTCGCCCTCTGGTGTTTGAATAACCACGCCTTCGGGAACAAAATACTTAACGGTGCTTTCCATATATGCCGTAATGGAACCCTCTTTAATGCGATTCTCAATGTCTGGTTTGAGCCAGTATTTCACTGACGGTGAGAACTCTTTTCTTCTGTGAATGATAGAAACCTGTTTTGCCCCGGCACGATAGATTTCCAATGCTGCCTCCACTGCTGAATTGCCTCCTCCAACAACTACGACCCTCTTGCCCCAATACGCCAACGCCTCTTCATATCTATGTTTAACAAAGGGCAAGTGCTCCCCCGGAACATTTAATTTGTTAGGGTTTTCAAAGTATCCCGTTGCTACGACTACATATTTACTTCCATATCGCCTCCCTATGGAATCTTCCAAGACAAAGCCGTTGTCTGTCCTCTGAACATTTACAATAGGCGTGTTAGTTCTAACATCAAGATGATAAAATTGTGCCACTTTTTGATAGTATGCCACTGCTTCGGCACGTGTGGGCTTGGGATGTGGAATAGTAAAGGGCAAATCGCCTATCTGCAACAAGTCGGCAGTAGAAAAAAAGACCATGTTAGTTGGAAAATGCCTTATGTTTTCTGCAACAGTCCCCTTTTCAAAGACCACTGCATTGAACCCTTCCTTTTGTGCTTCCACGGCTACCGCTAAGCCACAAGGTCCCCCGCCAATAATAGCAATTTCAATTTGTTCCATGAAGTCAAAGTTAGGTAGCATGAATGAAGTATTGAAAGGATTGGCAATATCTTTTTGGGTATTATGTGCCCGAAACATTGTTAAGGCTCATGGCAAGAAAAAAGCGTTCTCAATCCCAACATCACTTAACAAGAGGCACTTCTGCATCGCTAAAATAATCTGTTATACAGCAACTTGTATGTTGGTGATGTCATTGGGAACTAAAACGGGGAACCCGGACGTTTACTGTTATAGAGATGTAAAACACTAAATACAGCAACAATGAGTGCAGTTGAAATCAAAGGGTTGAAATTCGGCTACGGCAAACGAGAACCTCTGTTTGAAGGGTTAAACCTTCAATTTAAACAGGGGCACATCTATGGACTGCTTGGTCCTAACGGTGCCGGCAAAACAACACTTCTGAAACTCATCATTGGGGCTCTCTTCCCTAAAAGTGGACAGGTGAAACTGTGGGGCGTGGATGCCTACAAAAGAAATCCTGAACCCTTGGCGAGAACCTACTTTTTGCAAGAAGAGTTTGCTCTTCCTCCGTGGAAGCCCAGTCTCATAGCCGAGTTGCACGGCGGGTTCTATCCCAAGTTTCAAAAAGATAAGTTCTATGAAGTTCTGGAACGTTTGGGACGGGTGCCTGAAAAACCAGTTTCCAACTTCTCCCGAGGGATGAAACAGAAGGTGTCCATTGCATCAGCACTTGCCACAAATTCAGATTTACTGATTATGGACGAGCCTTTCCGGGGATTGGACATCCCTTCCCGTCGTGAGTTGCGTCGGCTAATAATTGAACATGCGACGCCAGACAAGGCAATCATTATTTCAACACATGAACTGAGGGAAGTGCACAACCTCATTGACCATGTGGTCTTTTTATGGTCGGGACAGGTTCTCCTATCGGCATCAACAGAAAAATTGTCTTCCACTATAAACATTGTTGAGGATGTGGATAAGCCTCTGGATGCTCTCTATTCAGAGCAGGTGGCGGGCAAGTGGCGAGCAATAGTTCCTGGGAAAGCGTCCCAACCTCTGGATTTGGAATTCCTTTTTGTTGGACTAACACGCAGTGAGCAACTAAGAGAATTCTTTTCTAACTACAAAATCAAGCAGTCATGAAGCACTTCAATAGGTTGTTTTTAAGGGAATGGCACTTGCGTTTGAGGTGGTACACAATCGGTGGTGTGGGAATAGCCATCATTTTGGGATTGCTAAATGTTGGTTTTGAGTCAATTGTAGGATTGCTTTTGTTACTTGGATTGGCTTATCCACTTCGGTTTCTCTGGGAATGGCGACATAGCTCTTATTCGGCAGTTGAATACATCACGTTGCCTGTGTCTATGAGTGAGAAGTGGTTTGTGAGATGGCATATTATGACCTTGTGGATGCCCGCAGTGTTCTTCATTAGTGGGTTTGCGGGTGAAACAATAGCAGATGTTATATATGAAGGAACAGTTTCCTTTTCCTTAAATGGAAATACGCTATGGGGCTATCTTCTCACATGGTGGATTCTCTCTGGCGTCTTTGCTATTGGAAGCCTGTTTTTCAGACGATATACCCTCATAAAGACATTGGGTATTATGTTAATGTTTTTCCTATTGTTGCACATAGTGGGAACGATTGCGATAGATTGGGACGCTGTGTTGCCATATTTAGAAGAAATGGGTGGTGTGATAAAATGGATAAGCCAGTATACCCTTAGTTTCGCCGCTTTCTGGGCAGGGGTGGGTTCAATCAGTGGCACTGCTACGGCATACATCCTCTTGGCAATAACCATCGGCTGGATCTGGTTAATCACTTGGTACCGATTTAAAGAAATTGAGGCATGATGGGGGAAAACTTTTCCGAAAAAGAACCTATTTACTTACAGATTGCCCGACGGATTGGCGACGGAATTTTAGAGGGATTGTGGAAAGAAGGGGAACGGATTCCCTCTGTTCGTGAGATGGCAGTGGCAATGGAAGTGAACCCGTTGACTGTCCTGAGGGCATACGAATGGTTGGAAGCACGGGGAATCATTGAATCTAAGCGGGGACGTGGATACTTCGTCAAACAAGGGGGGAAAGAGAACTGGCGGAAATACAGAATGGAACAATTCATCAAAGAAGACTTGCCTGAATTTGAAAAAACTCTTAAACTGTTGGGAATTGATTCAACTAAAATCATTGAACAAATTAAAACTGAAATTTTAAAATCCCATAGCAATGAGGAAAGTTAGTTTGTGGCTTACCATCGGGTTCATCATTTACCTTTTAGGCATTAGCATCTGGTTAATAACAAGGGGTGCCAACGAAATAGAGGTGAGATTCAAAGAGGGCAAGATAAAGCCGTATGTTCAGGTAAACCAATCAATTGTTATATTTTCTAAGGCAGGCACAGATACTTTAAAACTCTCAGATAGTATGATAAGCACAGTTAGGGTTAGTGATATGGTTCGTGTCGTAGTGTTAGTGGACAATTGGCAGGGAAATATGTTCACTGCCAAAGCGGAAGACATAAGTAAAATTTCAATAATATGCACGGAATCTTTAACTCGTCTGAATTTAGAGGTATATGATATGGCAACCATTGAAGTAAGATGTAATGTGGATACCCTGCATGTTTCTGGCGATGGAATGGGGAAAATAAAGTTGTCTGGGGAATATGAATATGTTGAAGGAAATCTGAGGGGTGGAGCCAAATTGATACGTGATGGCGAACTGATAATAAAAACCAACAAATTAAAATTGAAAGATGGTGCCAAAGTTATTATCTAAGGGGTTAGTTGCGGGATTGCTGGTTCCTGCGTTAGCAATTGCCCAATGGCACTCACAAAAAGTTTCTGTGTCCCTTAAACTGAGGGACATCCAGACGCAAGATCCCGTGATAGGGGCTATAATGCGAATAACAAGCCCTTCTGATTCCGAACTATCAATAACTTCCTTTTCCAACGAGAGAGGGGCAGTGGAAGTATTTGTCCCGAGCGGAATGCCTCTAAACATTGAGATTTCCCATGCTTTTTATATGGCTCAAGTTACGAATAGCGAACCCTTACCAATCCCAGTAATATCAAGGGTTTTGCTTATATATTAGAAATTTTGCGTACTATAATTTTTGAAAACATCCAACTTATCAGTGGCTCTATAAAATATTTTTACTCTATC
>JAADEI010000018.1 GCA_013153515.1 Chlorobiota bacterium
GTTCATATTGCAAACCTACACAATTTTGACAATAAAACCCCCTATGTTCAATGGTGGGCATTAGCAAGAGCCCTAACAAAAACGAACATTATCAATGACACGCCCAATGGAACAATCCATATCGCTGATGGAACATGTTGCATAATTAATCCAGCCAGTGGACCGCCCACTGCCATGCCCCCATAGCCTACGAAGTTATACATAGCCATTGCGATGCCTCGCCGACCCTCCCCCACCCTGAAAGAGATAAACGAAGGAAGCAATGGTTGGAACAGGGAATATCCCATAAGATAGACTGTTGTTCCGCCAAGGATTGCTACTATGGGAAGGATGTTATCATAGCCAAGTGTGTATAGCAATGAAGCGAACATGACAAGCAGATATCCAAGATAATATGTCATTTTGATTTTCCCCCTTTTTTCGGCAATGTGGATGATGGGATAAACAAAAGCCGAAGGGATGATTATTAATGCAGTTGCTTTTGCACGGTCAATGTTGAGTTCTGTCAAAGCAAGTGGCAGCACAAAGAAATAGACTTGCATCAGCAGGGTGAGAGCGAAAACTACGTATAATGCCGGTGATATAAGGGAAAAAATCTCGGATAGTTTAAGGTTCGTGTTTGTTGATTGGGACACAGGCTTTTTGGGTAAGGGCAACATAAGTGCTATGAGAACTCCGATGAAAGACAGTATAGCCAGAATAAGGAACAGTTTCCTGAAGCCTATTATGTCATAAAGGATGCCTCCAAGGATAATTCCAAGGAAGATGGAACTTCCTATTGCCATTCCGGAAAGCATATATGACCGTGCTCTGTATTGCGGCGGCGATATATCGCCCATTGCAGCCATTACGACGGCAGAGACCCCTCCCAAGCCCTGCACAAGCCGGGCAATAATGAGACCCTCTATAGTAGTTGTTAAATATGCCCATAATCCCCCTATTCCGAAGATAAGCAAACCAATGACAAGGGCTATTTTCCTGCCCCATCGGTCGCTTATCCAACCCATTGGGAACTGAGAGATAGCCTGAGTGACCGCATAGCCCCCCAAGGCAACCCCTGCAAGGAACTTAGTTGAGCCAGCATATTCAGTCAAGGTGCCGAGGCTAAACACGGGAATAACAAGGAAGATGCCCAGCATCCTCAGAAACACGACGAATGCAAGAGACAATACTCCCCATATCCATCGCCTATCAGACATTAACCCAGAGAGATTACTCAATAGTTGCCAGAATGCTTATACCTCAAGGATTTCCTGCTCCTTCTTTTCAATATGTTTGTCAACTAACTTGACATACTTGTCTGTGAGTTTCTGAATTTCCTCCTCCATGTGTCGTGCCAAATCCTCAGAAATCCCTTCTTTTTTGAGTTTTCTGACCTGTTCAATAGCGTCTCTTCTGATATTCCTAATGGCTATTCTTGCTTGTTCGGCGACCTGATGGGCTTTCTTAACAAGGTTCTTCCGGGTTTCTTCGCTCAACGGTGGGAAGGCAAGCCTAATCACTTCCCCATCATTAGTGGGATTGACTCCCAGATTGGCTTCCTGAATAGCCCTATCAATTGCTTCCAGTGCCCCTTTGTCCCACGGCTTGATAACAAGTGTTCTGGCGTCCAGATTGTTTATTGAAGCAAGTTGGTTAAGTGGCATTTGAGTGCCGTAATAGTCAACCTTAATGCCTTCAACCAGTTCAGGGACGACCTTTCCAGCCCTAATTTTAGCAAGTTCAGCCTCCAAATGCTCAATAGCCTTTTTCATGTCTGTCTCCGCCTCTTCATATATCTTCTGCAACTTCGGGTCCATGGCTACCTATTTTTTCACAAAGGTAGTGAATTCATAAGTAATTATGTTATGATTGCAAGGTCTGGGTTCCCTCGCTTTGGATTTCATACTGAGCAATTTAAAACCATCATAATGGACGGAGAATATAGTCAGAAAGCACAAAGGAGAAAAATTTTTAACAAGAATTGGCTCAATGTCCTCATATTTCATTTTCATAAGAACTCTAATATCACTTATGATAAGGATGTCCTTTAATGATAGATAGGATTCTCCATGCCTGTTCAGCACATATGACTATGCACACCTGATGGCTAAGGGTCCAGGGCGAAATGGATATTTTCAAGTGGGCAAGGCTCCACAGCTGATGAGGCTTCGCAATACCCACATCACTACCTATAATAAAGTTAATTTTGGCAAATTGCTTAACTATATTGGTCAATTGATTTGTGGGCACTGGCTTGCCCTCCGGGTCAAGAATGACGTTCATTGCTCCGCTACTGTCTCGCCTGAGCCAGTCCAAAAGTAAGTCTGTGTCATATCGCCTCTGGTCATCCCGACCCTTAAACCTTTTTTGTCTTTTGAGAAGAGTTAGTTCAAGCCTTCCACCAAGGGACTTGAGGTTTTTACTGTAGTGGTTCACCGCCAACTCCACAAAGTCAATGAGTTTATTGCTCACGGTTATAATCCTGAAAACCATAAGCTAATGTTTATGCTTTTTGCTTTAAGTTTGAGTAAAATTACGAGGAAATGGGTCTATTAGAAGGGAAGAAATTGCTCATTACAGGGGCTCTTGACGAGAAATCTATTGCATGGAAGGTTGCCGAGCGCTCTTTTGAAGAAGGGGCTCAAATCGTCCTGACTAACGCCCCAGCAGCCCTCCGCTTCGGAAAAGTGAAAGAATTAGCAGAGAAGATAACTGCACCCATTATCCCTGCCGATGCGACCAACCTTGATGACATACATAACCTTATTGAGAAAACAATGGAACACTTTGGAGGTCCGTTTGACGGCTTCCTGCATTCAATAGGGATGTCTCCAAACATTCGTAAGAAACGGGAATACACAAATTTGAACTATGACTTTTATATAAAAACCCTTGATATTTCTGCCATTTCACTCCACAAAATGCTTCAAGTGTGCTGGGAAAAAGATGCTTTGGCTGAATGGGCTTCTGTTATAGCATTATCATACATCGCTGCCCAACGAGTGTTCCCTAAATATGGCGACATGGCGGATGCCAAAGCCCTCCTTGAGTCAATCGTAAGAAACTTCGGGTATTGGTATGGCAAAAGGAAGAAGGTTAGGATAAATGCTGTGTCTCAGTCTCCGACATACACCACTGCTGGTAGTAGTGTGCCGGGCTTTGATGCCTTTTTCAACTATGCCGACAAGATGTCTCCGTTAGGCAATGCTGATGCCGACGAATGTGCAAACTTCTGTGTCGCTCTCTTCTCTGACCTCACTAAGAAGATAACCATGCACACCATCTATCACGACGGCGGATTCCATGCCACCGGAGTTAGCGTGGAAATAATGACCGAATTTGAGACAAAAAATGAATAACTACTATAAATTTGCAAAAAAATACTACCGTGAACGCAAAACCTTATTTGCTCAGGAAGATAATAAGTGCCTTGACTGGACTGTTCCTGATCATGTTCCTGATAGTGCACCTCTACGATAACTTCTTCCTCTTGTTGGGAGAACAGGCTTTTAACATAAAAGCAAAAGAGTTGCTAAACAATCCATTCATCAGAGTGGTTGAAGTCCTGCTCTTTATATCACTACTCCTTCACGTAATTTACGGTATTTATATCACCGCAAAAAACAAACAAGCCCGAAACACATCATATAAGAAAATTAATTGGCAAACGCCTTTCTATAAACGCATGATGTGGCTTTCCGGAACAGTCATATTGCTATTTTTAGTTGTTCACTTGCAAAGTTTCTTAGTGCCATATAGGATCACCGGCGAAGCAAATAACCTCTATCAGCTTGTTGTACTTTCCTTCAAAAATCCCTTCTATACAGGGTTCTACGTATTGGCTTTCATATTCCTTGGATTTCATCTATTGCATGCTTGGGAAAGTGCATTTCAAACGCTTGGATTCAATCATCCTGTGTTCACTCCAATAATAAAAATAATCGGTTGGATTTTGGCTCTTGGCATCACCATAGGCTACTCAGCTATTGCCATTGCAGCGTACATCCAACTTTAAAATGACCCTCCGATGACAGAGAAGCTATGGATAGAAGGCAGAACGCTTGATTTAAAGGAAGATTCCCGCATCCCAGACGGTCCCATTGAAGAGAAATGGACTCGGTATAAGAACACTGTTCCGTTGGTTAGCCCTGCAAACAAGCGCCGATTTACAATCATTGTAGTGGGGTCCGGGCTTGCCGGAGCCTCCGCCTCCGCCTCCTTAGCTCAATTGGGATATAACGTATTGCTTTTCACATATCACGATTCACCCCGCCGTGCCCACTCAATAGCAGCACAGGGAGGCATAAATGCAGCGAAGAACTATCAAAACGATGGAGATAGCGTGTGGAGACTGTTCTACGACACGATGAAAGGTGGTGATTTCAGGGCTCGCGAAGCAAACGTGTATAGGCTCGCTGAAATAAGCCCGCAAATAATTGACTATTCAGTTGCAATCGGTGTGCCCTTCGCCAGGGAATATGGGGGATTGCTCGCCAACCGATCCTTCGGAGGAGTCCTCGTCCAAAGAACATTTTATGCCAGAGGGCAAACAGGACAACAACTATTGTTAGGGGCTATCTCTCAGGTTCTACGCTGGTGGAATGAAGGTAGGATAAAGATTTTTCCAAGGCACGAAATCCTTGATGTTGTTTTAATTGATGGGCATGCTAAGGGAATAATTGCTCGCGACCTAATCACTGGTGAGCTAAAACGATATGCTGGACACGCTGTCGTGTTAGCCACTGGAGGATACGGAAACGCCTACTTCCTCTCCACAAACGCCGTCAATTCAAATGCCACAGCTATATGGCGAGCCTATAAACGCGGGGCGTACTTTGGCAATCCGTGTTTCGTTCAAGTTCACCCCACTGCCCTGCCAGAAACACACGAATATCAATCCAAGAGGACATTAATGAGTGAGAGCTTGCGTAACGATGGACGAGTCTGGGTTCCCCGTAAGAAAGGAGACACCAGGCATCCTAACGAAATTCCCCACGAGGAACGATGGTACTTCCTTGAAGAGTGGTATCCTGCCTATGGAAACCTTGTCCCAAGGGATGTAGCAAGCCGTGCTATAAAGAAAGTTTGTGATATGGGATATGGCTTGCCTCCCACTGGAAGAGCTGTCTACCTTGACCTGCTGGACGCTATTAAAGAACAGGGCCGGGAGAGGATAGAAGCCAAATATGGCAACCTGTTTGAAATGTATGAAAAAATCACTGGCGAAAGCCCATGGGAGGTCCCAATGAAAATTTATCCTGCTGTTCACTATACAATGGGTGGATTATGGGTTTCCTACGAATTGCAAACCTCCATCCCGGGGCTCTATGCTATTGGGGAAGCTAACTTCTCAGACCACGGAGCCAACAGGCTCGGTGCCTCAGCCCTAATGCAAGGATTAGCAGATGGATACTATATTCTCCCTTACACTATCGGAGCATATCTAGCAAACAGATTGGGAGAAAAATTGCCCGACACAGAATCAGAAGAATTCAAGAAAACAGAGCAAGAAGTCAAAGAACGGATTGAAAAACTCCTTTCCATAAACGGAAACACACCACCTGACGAGTTCCATATGAAACTGGGACACATACTATGGGACAAAGTGGGTCTATCTAGGAGCAAGGAATCCCTACTGCAAGCCCTCCAAGAAATCAGGGAATTAAAACAAGAATTTTGGAAAGATGTTAAAGTGGTTGGAGATGCCAACACAATAAATCAGGAGTTAGAGAAAGCAGGCAGAATAGCCGATTTTATTGAATTAGGCGAGCTTATTACAATAGATGCTCTGCATAGGGAGGAGTCCTGCGGAGCTCACTTCAGAGAAGAATACCAAACAGAAGAAGGAGAACCATTGCGTCGTGATGACGAGTTTGCATACGTAGCAGCCTGGGAATACAATGGCGAAGGCAACCCGCCAATCTTAAACAAAGAACCTCTTAAGTTTGAAGCTATCAAACCAACCGTCCGTTCATACAAATAAGATGCCATGAGTGAAAAGAAAAACCTGCGGTTAACATTGAAAGTATGGCGGCAAGACGGTCCACAGGACCAAGGACGCTTTGAAACCTATGAATTGGATAACGTCAATCCAGATTGGTCATTTCTTGAAATGCTGGACATTCTTAATATGAAACTTGTGAGGGACGGTAAGGAACCCATCGCATTTGAATCAGATTGCCGAGAAGGAATCTGCGGCACCTGTGGGTTCGTCGTTAATGGTCGGGCTCATGGACACCTCCATAAAACCACCGTTTGCCAACTTCATATGAGACACTTCAAAGATGGCGAGACAATTGTTATTGAACCATTCCGAGCAACAGCCTTCCCCGTCCTTAAAGACCTTATCATAGACAGAACTGCTATGGATTTCATCTTGAAACGCGGTGGATACATATCTGTTAATGTTGGAAGTCCTCCAGATGCCAATACAATACCTGTCCCTAAGCACAATGCAGATAAAGCTTTTGATTTCGCTACGTGTATTGGTTGTGGGGCATGTGTTGCAGCCTGCCCGAATGCCAGTGCAGCCCTGTTCACCTCAGCCAAGATAACTCATTTGGCTCTGTTGCCTCACGGACACCCAGAAAGGGAAAAGCGGGTTGCGGAGATGCTTACTGCTATGGAGGAACAAGGTTTCGGTGGGTGTTCCAACACATACGCTTGTGAGGTTGAGTGCCCCAAAGGAATATCAATCACAGGCATTGCAAAAGCAAACCTTGAATACTGGCGAGCTAAACTGAAAGGTCATTAATGGGATACATCTGGACAGTTGACAATTTCACCGTTGAGGACCTTAACCTGCGCCTAAAAGGCAATATGGGAGAAGCCCTCGGCATTGAGTTTATTGAAATAGGGTCCGATTATTTGAAAGCCAAAATGCCCATAGACAACAGAACCGTTCAGCCTCTGGGCATTCTACACGGCGGAGCTTCTGCCGTCTTAGCTGAAACGATAGGGTCCATTGCCACCAACCTAGCCATTGATAGGACTAAATTCTACGGAGTTGGACAGCAAATCCATACCATACACCTACGTCCAGCACTCAAGGAAGATAAATATGTTATTGGCATTTGCAAACCCGTGAGGCTTGGCAGAACAACTCATGTCTGGCAAATATGGATATACACCCCCGACGAGCGGTTAATTAGCACCTCTCTGCTTACTGTATCTATTCGTCCCAATGATGACCTTTCAAACAGGAAACGCACCTACGCGACATAAAAATCAACGCTCCCAATATGAAGGTCCATCCCTTTGAACCCTTCTCCTTAAACCTCAGAGGAAAACCTTTTTTCGTTAAGAAACCCATAATAATGGGAATACTGAATGTTACACCTGATTCCTTTTATGACGGCGGGAGATACACGGACATAAAAAAAATTATTGAAAGAGCGAGACAACTCCTTAAAGAAGGAACAGCAATCATTGACTTAGGAGCCGAATCAACCAGACCGGGAGCAACTCCCGTGTCATCGGACCAAGAATTGGAAAGGCTACTGCCAGCAATCAGGGAAATAAAAAAGAACTTTCCAGAAGCTATCATTTCGGTTGATACATATAAACCAGAGGTTGCCGAGGAAGCAATTAAAGAAGGTGTCCAGATAATAAATGATATTTCGGGGGGGCTATACGACAAACGTATATATGACATAGCTGCCAAATATAAAACCCCCTACATCCTCATGCACTTCAAAGGAAACCCACCTGTAATGGACAGAAACCCTCAGTATGACAATGTGGTATTAGAGGTCATTCAACAACTTCAAAGGCTAATGAGAGAAGCAGTGGATGCCGGCGTCCACGATATAATTTTAGATCCGGGATTTGGCTTTGGAAAAACACCTGACCACAACTATGAAATTTTACTCAATTTGGAACTTCTTCATAGGCTTGGCAAACCCATATTAGTCGGCTTGTCCCGGAAGTCAATGATTTGGCGTGTCGCTAACACCACCCCTCAGGAAGCATTGCCCGGAACATCGGCATTAAACCTAATCGCCTTAATGAAAGGTGCTGCTATACTGCGGGTTCATGACCCCAACCCAGCCAATCAAATCATTAAGATCTATTCCAAAATAAAACAAATTTCCCAATAAAACCTATTAATCGTAGAGTGAATTTTCCGCAACAGAACAACTGTTTCCATCTTATAAAAAAAGCCATAAACCTCAATAAAGAAAGGAAAAGCAGAGTACTACTGGGCAATAACCAACACAGAGAAATCACTCGTGCCTTCCCCTGGTGTAACCCCGCGAATTAAATACTTATTACTTTCTCTCAATGGGCGTGTCCATGATCCAACTCCTCAGGGGAGGCATCTCTAACCTCCTTAACATGGACATCAAAAACTAAATCCTTTCCGGCAAGAGGATGGTTCATATCAACCACCACGGTTGAATCATTGAAGGAAACAACCTTCATATCAATGGGGTAGCCTTCCGGAGTTGTGGCTGTAAGCATAAGTCCTTCCTTTAACTCAATGTCCCCGAAGTATTCCCTTGGAACTTCTTGAATCAATTCCTGAGATGGCAAGCCATAAGCCTCCTCAGCAGGAACTTCTATCGTCTTCTTCTCACCGGGTTCCATCCCCATCATTCTCTCTTCCAGACCTGGAATTATTTGTCCGTGTCCAAACAGGACTTTTATGGGTTGTCCATGTTGCTCACTTGAATCAATCACTTCGCCAGTTTCTTTGTCCCTGAGGACGTAATCAAAAACCACAACCTTGTTCTTATCCACTTTCATTGAACTAATCGTTTTAAAAATAATGTCTTAATAACGCAAAGACTACGTGATTTATTGCCTTGACGGAGTGGGAACAACATTTCTCAGAAGCAGGTTATTTAACATTAGTTAAAACAAAAAACAGTAATGACCGAACGAACAGCAGTGGTAATTCCTGCTAGATATGGCTCCACGAGACTTCCCGGGAAACCATTAGTTTCAATAGGGGGGACGCCGTTAATTATTCATATAATTGAAAACATTCTGACGGCTGGCTTTCCCGTTTGGGTAGCTACTGATGATGAGCGAATAGTTCAGGCAGTGGGCAACACACCAGCCAAATCAATAGTCATAGATGGCGATTTCAAATCTGGGACTGAACGAGTGCAAGCAACCCTCAAGCATATTCCAGAAGAATTTGACATAATAGTCAATTTCCAAGTTGATGAAATAGGTTTTAGTGCCGCTTCCCTGACAAGATTAGTATCAGTCCTTAGTGAGTCTGAGCTTGGCATAGCAACGCCAATATGTCCCATTTCCAAGAAAGAAGAGTTATTTGACAGGAACACGGTCAAGGTTGTCAGGAGGCGGGATGGACGGGCTTTATACTTTAGTAGGCAAGCAATACCCTATATGTGGGAATCTCCCGACACATGGCATCAAAGCAATTTGTTTTATCGGCATTTAGGGATTTATGCTTTCAAACGAAACATCTTAAACGAAATAGCTGAATTGCCCGAATCCCCCTTGGAGAAAGCGGAGAGGTTGGAACAACTCAGATGGCTTGAGAACGGTTATGACATCCTAACAGTGGAAGTTGAACCAGTTATGTTGCCGGCTATTGATACCCCCAGCGACGTTGAACTGGCAAACAAACTATTTACTAATGCCTCCGAAACCTCCAATAGTCCTAAGTACTGATTTTGGCTTGTCAGATGGGTTTGTTGGAGTGATGCACAGTGTTATATATTCCATTTCTCCCGAGGCACGGGTCATTGACCTTACCCACTTCATTGAGCCTCAGGATGTTCAGCAAGCCGCTTTCCTCCTCTTCGCTCACTGGAGATACTTCCCCGAGGGGACCGTCTTCGTTGCAGTAGTGGACCCCGGCGTTGGAACAACAAGAAAACCCATAATTCTACATACTAACGACGACAGATTTATTATAGCTCCTGACAACGGATTAATTGACCTTGTCATTGACCACTATGGCGTCAAGAGTTTAATCCATTTCACAAACAGAGAATTCTATCTTTCTCAAATAAGCACTACTTTCCATGGGAGAGACATTTTCTCTCCCGGTGCTGCCCATCTGTGGAAAATTGGCAACCCACTCTCTTTCGGAAAACCCATTTCTTACCGACGAAAATTGCCATACTACATATTGCATGTCTATCAGGGAGATACAGCAATTATAGAAGGACGAATAATTCATATTGACCGATTTGGGAACGCTATGACAAATGTTATGTGGCACGGCAATGAACCCCCCAGAGGATATATTGAAGTGAAAGGAAAGAAAATTTCTTTTTTTCCATCTTATGGATATGTGAACCCGGGAGAACCCCTTGCTTTGGTTAATAGCGAACAAATGATTGAAATCGCTATAAATCAAGGAAGTGCCAGATTTGCCCTAGCGATTAGCCGGGGTGAGCGTGTAAGGATAGTTATCGTGAACTAACCTTTTATGTTCTTTGTTAATCAAAGAAACGAAGATGATTAATTAATCCGGTATGGATTGGGTTCATATACTGGCTATTGCAGGGATTGTTTCTATGATTCTGGAGATTTTCATCCCTTTGCATTTCGGATTCATTGGTATTGGCGTTGGCTTCCTGTCTGCAGCATTAATGACATATTTCGGTGTTTCCCCTTGGATACAGGTTCCAGTAGCTACAGTCATTGGCTTAGCAACTATATATATTCTACGCAAACTAATTAAGCCTGAAGAGGGGGTTGATTTCACGCCCGAGACGATTGTTGGCAAAACAGGATTTGTCAAAAAAGTTCTCAATGGGAAGGTCTTGGTCTTCGTTGATGGCGAAGAATGGCTTGCATACAATGGATCGCAGTTATTAAGACCCGGCGATAAAGTTAAAGTTGTTGGAATTGAAGGTGTTCACTTAAAAATCCAGAAACTATGATAAGCAACATAACCCTAATTGTTCTAGCTCTACTGGCTCTGATCTTTTTATACAAGGCTGTTGTAATGATTAGACCCCATCAGGTGGGTTTAGTAGAACGCCTTGGTAAATTCAGGAAGAAGCTTTCTTCGGGAATTCACATAATCATTCCATTTATTGACCGAGTGATTAAGGTTGACATGAGGGAACGGGTTGTTGACGTGCCCCCTCAGGAAGTGATTACTAAGGATAACGTGGTTGTTACCGTTGACGGAATAATTTACTATCGGGTCATAGAGCCTGAATCAGTGGTCTATAAAGTCCAGAACTTTGTTCAGGCAGCCGTTGCATTGGCTCAAACAAACCTCCGTAATATAATTGGTGAATTAAGCCTTGACGAGACATTAACAAGCCGTGAAGTAATTAATGAAAAACTCAGGTCTGTACTTGATGAAGCAACCGACGCATGGGGGGTTAAGATAACCCGAGTTGAAC
Organism: Chlorobiota bacterium; assembly: GCA_013153515.1. Taxonomy (GTDB): domain Bacteria; phylum Bacteroidota; class Bacteroidia; order JAADEI01; family JAADEI01; genus JAADEI01. Next base: position 11,328 of record JAADEI010000018.1, read on the forward strand.
TCAAACGAATTGACCCGCCGGCGGATGTAATGGAAGCAATGCACAAACAAATGAAAGCGGAACGGGAAAAGAGAGCTATGATTCTTGAAGCAGAGGGATTCAAACAAGCAGAAATTCAGAAGGCGGAAGGTATCAGGCAATCAGAGATATTAAAAGCAGAGGGCAAGGCTAAATCAATGCAATTAATTGCCGACGCAGAGAAATATAGACTTATGAGGGAAGCGGAGGGGCAGGCAGAAGCCTACAAAATAATCCTTTCGCATATTAAAGCCACAGAACCAACAAAAGAAGTAATACTCCTCAGATATCTTGATTCCTTGAAGAAAATAGCGGATGGTCAATCAACTAAGTTGGTTATTCCTGTTGAACTGTCCGAGCTGGCATCTGCCCTTAAAGTGCTTAATCACGTAAAGGAAAAGGATTCCTCTGATAATGAGGGTAAAAGAGAATCTTCTTAAGGTTTTCGCTATATTATCTGTCCTACTCAGTGTAGGGAGTTCATGGGGGCGTGGGGCAACCCTTGAGTTGCTCCAGGGGATGTATCCTATCTATGGCAAAGGAATCAGTTTCCCCGTATCTGGATTCTTTTTATTTGGCTACCCTTTCGGAACAGAGCGGTTTAACTTGTCTGTCCCGGCGTTTACATTAGTTGGAATGAGGGGTGCTCCTTTCGGAAATAAGGAAAATCCTATTGAAACTTTTAACTTTTTCGTTGCAAGCCTTGGAGTTGAAGTGAATGCTGCTACGCCAATAGGCACGCGTTGGGAAATAGAATTTTCAGTCGGTGGACTCTGGAACTTCCCATTTTCAAGAGTTATCCTACACACGGAGCAACTTAACCAAATTTTACTAAATAACAAATCTCAAATTGGCACTCCCAACGACGCAAATATAATATCTGTGGTTACCTATCAAGCGAAGATTAATTCATTTCCATCTGTATTTATGAGCCTCAAACCTATTCTATGGTTCAATAAATCCACTTTCGGACATGTGAGAATTGGCTATATGCATGGATTCAATAGTCATTTGAGCGTTTCGGGAGAATATCTTGCATTCAACTCATCCACTCATCAAGGGGTGAGAGGCACTTTTGAAGCATCTCTGCCCGGAGTGTGGCAGTGGATTTTCGTTTCAATAGGCGGAGGTGTTAGTTTTTAAGGAGTATACAATTTAATTACAGTAGATGCCGAGTATTTTTTTAACCACGGTATTACACAGAGTATTAAAGGAATAGGAAATTTTATAAAAACTTTGTGTAATTTTACTTTAACTATATTTTTAAAAGCGTAACCTACGATTGTGCAGAGCCGCAATGTCCCACTTGGAAACGCCGAAACAGAAAAAGACAATACTTAGCTAAAGTCATTTCCTTTTAAATTTTACTTCGTATATTTATGACCGAATAAATCAATTATTGAGGCATATGCAGGAACACCACGGACTGCCTATGAGGCACCCTATGGATTCCGCTGAAACCCATGGACTGCCAATAGGACAAGCCCTTAAAGCAACAGTGTATAACGTTGAATTGAACAAGTTGGACATTACAGACCTCTATGAACAAATCAATACACTCAAACAAGAAATCGCACAACTCAAACAAAACAATCAAAATTAACCTCTAAATCATCTTGCCATGAAAAAGTTTTTCAACACTCTCCCCGCAATTGCTATATCAACTCTGTTCCTTTCCCTTATCGTCTTCCATGCTTGCAAAAAAGAGAAAATCATCATCCAAGGTTCCAGAACAGACACCATCTACATCCAATATGAACATTGCCAGTATGATACCTCCTTGCCAATTAATTGCTACACTACACATTTGAGAAGTTCTGCCCAAAGGCTTGGGAATGCTCAGGAAGACACGATTGTGTGGTATGAATCTCAGTGCATAACTTTGGGACATTGCAAGTTTGATGAGTTCTATCCGTATTATAAGGTTTGCCTTATAAGTATTGTTCCCGGACGCATTCCAGACACAGCCATGTGCAGAGCCGCTGGAATCCCTCTTTGTTGCCCCGAATTTATTGATTATTATGGCGATGACGTTGTAGTTCCTAATATTGATATTGCTATGGTTATGATGGGAATAAACAATATTTGCAACAAGAACTCAAGACTTATAGGGTTCGACGTGCTAGGGCAAACTAGCTATTTAGAACATCCTGACTCCAATCCAAATTTTTCGTGTCAGAATCATTTGCAGTCGTGGTCTATATTTCCGGACTTTATACAAAGATACCAATTTAAAAATTGTTCAATACGGTTAATAGAGTATCCCAAGAAGTTTGACTATGATACAGTTACTGTAGTATATGCTATGCAAGGACCAAATGGCAATTTCACACCTTGTTGTGCAGGATCATTTAGCACTGGCATTGACATTTTCAGCATTCATGCCAAGATTGGCTTGCAGTGCCAATAAAAACTATAAAAATCTATAATAGGAAACAAGATAAACTCTCAACTTGGACAGAAATTCTTTGAGCGGGCGACCGGATTCGAACCGGCGACCCTCAGCTTGGAAGGCTGATGCTCTACCACTGAGCTACGCCCGCTATTCCAGTGGGGGGACCAGGATTCGAACCTGGGAAGGCCTTTCGGCCAATGGGTTTACAGCCCACCCCGTTTGGCCACTCCGGCATCCCCCCAACATTTTCCCGTGAGCCAGGGAGGGGATTCGAACCCCTGACCTGGTGATTACAAATCACCCGCTCTGCCGACTGAGCTACCCTGGCAGCCCAGTTCACGCTAATATAACAACGGGAGCCAACCCGAAAGTTCCCATTTAAGATTATCATTCCAAACGAGTTGCTACAACACATCTCTTCATCACTCTTATTGTCTCACCATCAGGGTTAAATGCCTCAAACAGAACAATGTAATTCCCCACAGGAACCTTAAATCCTTTGTCTGAGGAGCCATCCCACTTAAGGAATCCTTCTTGGGGCACCAGCCCATTGTTGAGAAGTGTTTTCACCAGTTTACCTTCCATGTTAAAAATTCTCACCTGGGCAATAAAGTCCCCACTTGGCAAAGAGAATTTAATCAAGACATAGTCGTTATAGCCGTCTTCATCTGGCGAGAAAATTTCTGGCTCAACAACGACAATTTCCTGACTGGCTTGGTCTTCCAGTGGTCTGTATTGCGAGTTTTGATATGTAGGCGTGGCGTAGCCCACTGTACTGGCTGCCGATTGCCAGGAGGAAGGTTCATTGCTTGGAAGGTCCGGATTGATTTTCTCGAGGGAAACACCTCGCCCATAGTCATTCTCCCTGACCAGTGGATGATGGAGTTCTTCGCTATAATTGAACAAGTCAATGACCTGAAGGTTTTTGGTTAACACTGCCACACCGCCCCAGTAGTCGCAAGAGGAAGACGGTCGTAAATATGGCATATTTATAACTCTGATCATCTTCTCAGGATATTTAACATAATAAAAGGAATCAACTGCCTGAGGGTCATCGGTAAGAACAATATATTCACCGGGGAAAAATAGATAACCAGCAGTATCAATATCTGAAACGAAATTTATTTGTGGGGTTCCACATTTAGTGTTAGCTATTCTCAATGTTCTGAGGTCAAATGTTTTACTGCTTCTGTTATATAGTTCAACGAATTCGGAGCCACCCCGTGGAGCATTAAAGAGAACTTCATTGATCGTGATGTCAAAACTGTCGGCTTCAAGGGGAATAGCCACTTGCACTTGTCCGTTTATGGTTGTTCCATCGCAGGCGGTGAGCCCAGAGATTGAGATAACATAAATGATTCCTGTGTCTAAGGATGGGGAGACGCTAAGAAGAACTCTGTTTGTCCTGCCTGCTTTGAATTTTGCATTGACCACTGTCAACGCAGGCTCAAACGAGTAAAAGGATGGCAAAGTAGCTATTTCAGGGAGGGGACCGGAGAAAACAATAACCACCTGAGAATCATTTTCAACATATGCTCTAACTGGATAAGGAGTGATTGGCTCGATTGTTCCGGCTACCGAATTAGGTTTTCCTGGAGTTCCGCCGAGTGGGTCCACACTAGCTCGCCAATTTTCCTTTCCGGCACAGGGAACATTAAGGTCTATGCGTTCAAGAGTCCAGCCTCCCTCCGCTTTTACTTCATTTCTGTAAAAGGATTTATCATATTCAAGATAGTCTATCGTGTTACCCTGATTATCTTTAATAATGAGGAATCCCTCTGTGTTATGAATGTATGGGAATGCTGAGAATGCAAGGACCTCACCGAATTGGGTGTATTGCTGTGCACCGCCATCATCAATAAGAATAAGGTATTGATCAGGAAGGAGTAGCCCTTCTGGGAACGTGGCAGTAAAGCCCGTTTGGTTAGTGATAGTCCAATTAGTGAGATGAATAGCATAGTTGGCGCGATTATATATTTCAACGAATTCGCAGGCAGAGCAATCTGGCAAGCCTACTGGGGGAGATGGGTCAGGGAATATCTCTGAGATAACAACATCATACATTGCGGGCAAGCCAACAACCACAGTATCAGGACTCATTGTAAATCCAGCAAGGTCGGCAAATCCAGATATAAAAAGTTTATAGTCAACGCCCTTTTGAAGTGCTGATGCCAATTTAATGGTTATTCTTGAAGGGTTGTCGGAGGTGAACTTGAAGTTGGCTATTGCCGGTCCGTTAAGTAATTGGATGCTACCAATGACTGCGGTATCAAGGGGTTCAGAGAATTGGATCAAGAGGCTATCTAGGGAAACAGCAACTGCCCATTCTACATAAGGAAAGGCGGTGTCTTCCGCCAGAGTAACAGCATCAACAAAGTAGTAATCATAAAAAGAAGAGAAAGAAGAGTTAATCACATACCTGATTGCCACTTTAACTTCCGCGACACCTGCGGGCAAATAGTGAATGTAAGGGTTCATATAAGCATCCGCATAAGGGTCAACTTCCCCAAATTGTAATGATTTATTGCTGTATCCATCAACTAATTTTATAGTGTCTTGCCATGTGATGCCGTTGTCATAAGAAAGCAAGAGGAACAGGTCATCTCCCCCATCTGGACCATCAGCGGCGAAAGCAACTGAAACAAAATATGTCTTGGAGGGATTCAAGCTAACGTTGTTAAATAGAATGGTTGGGGTGTCAGTGGTGCCTTGAACAGTGCCTCTTAATCGCAAACTCTTACTGCCTTCAAAAGCTTGCTCACTAACAATCTCAATAAGTGAATCAGGAATTTCCGTATAATTCCAGTTATCCAGAGGGGACCCTTCAAATCCTTGGAACGACAACACTCTTTGGGCATTGACTATTCCTGGAAAGGCAGTGGCTATAAACATTAGAATTCCTACTGACAGTGAATTTTGCTTCATGTTAGCAGCAACTTTATTTAAACAAAGATACGGATTTAAGGAACAATAGTGGTGCAGTTATTGGTTTGGAAAACTAAAAAGGGAAAGAATGTCCAGAGATTCTCTTGGAAGGCACGTTTTGGTAGAGTTCTTCGGGTGTTCACCGGAAATACTTAATGATGTAGTGGCAATTGAGCATGCTATGTTAACAGCTGCTGAGAAAGCTGGTGCAACGATTATAAACTCAACTTTCCATCATTTTTCTCCTTTTGGGGTTTCAGGGGTTGTTGTTGTTCAGGAAAGCCACTTGGCTATTCACACCTGGCCTGAATACGGATATGCGGCGGTGGACATATTCACTTGCGGCGAGCCTGTCGACCCATGGGCTGCTTATCATTATTTAAAGAAAGCATTGGAAGCTGATAGCGGTGCTGCGTTAGAAATGCACAGAGGACAATTGGACATTTTAAGCAAGTATCCCGGATGGGAATTGTCTGAAAACGGCTATCCACAGCAAGTGTTGAGCCCAACTATTACAAGAAATGTATGGTTCACAGAAAGGCATGAGTATATAGCTCAATCATTTAGGCATCGGGGAGATGTGGTCTATAGGAAGCAATCAGATTATCAGAAAATAGAGATTTATGATACCTATGCCTATGGCAAGATGCTTGTACTTGATGGAATTGTTCAAACCTCTGAAAAAGATGAATTTATTTATCACGAAATGATTGCCCATCCTGCAATGCAACTACTTGGCGAAGATGTGGAAAGGATTCTTATTGTTGGTGGAGGAGACGGTGGTACTGTCCGAGAACTTTGCAGGTACACGCATGTGAAGCATATAGATGTCGTGGAAATAGACAAGGATGTTGTGGAAGCATCGCGTAAATACTTGCCTTCCATTTCGTATGCCCTTGATGATGAAAGGGTACATATTCATCACACTGATGGGATAAAATTTGTTCATAGTGCAGATAGCGAGCATTATGACCTTGTTATAGTGGATTCTTCCGACCCAGTGGGTCCTTCAAAAGGGCTTTTTTCAACAGAGTTTCACAGGAACATTTATAGGATATTGGAGAATGGGGGCATTATGATCGCTCAAAGTGAATCGCCTTTCTTCAAACCCGACCTGTTCATTGATTTCTATGACATGTTGGAAGATATTTACAGCGAAGAAAAGGTGTTTCCATACTTTGTTTTCATCCCCACTTATCCCACTGGAATGTGGAGTTTTGCTATGGCAATAAAAGGTAACAGACACCCTATTAAAGATTTTGATGAAGAGAAAGCCCGACAATTTGTTGATGAACATAGGTTGAGATATTACAACCCTGAGATTCACAGGGCAGCCTTTGCTATGCCAAACTTCGTGAAAGAAATGCTTGACGTTAGGGAGCACGCTTAAATCATTGTATGTTAGAAACAGAAAGGTTTAATCCGGAGGAAGTAAGCAGGCGGGGTCTATTGTTTGGACTGCCCTATTCCTTAGAGGAATCGCGACTCGTTATTATTGGGGTTCCCTGGGAGGTTACAGTGACCTATAAAGGGGGGACTTCGGAGACTCCGGAACAGGTCCTTTTAGCTTCCAATCAAATTGATTTATTCCATCCTGAGCTTGGCACGCCTTGGAAATCTGGGATAGCGTGGGATAACTCTTTGTTTTTTTTAAAAAAACATTCTCAGAACTATTCGCCTATTGCAAGGCAATATCTTGATGTGTTGGAGCGAACCGGTGCCGACCCAAACAAATCCCCAGAACTCTTAAACGTGGCGAAAAATTTAGATGTTGCAAGCAATATGATGCTATCTAAAGTGGAAGAAACAGTAAAAAAACACAGAGATAATGGTAAAATCATTGGTCTCGTTGGTGGCGAACATACTATCTCTATCGGGTCTGTACGAGCCCTCTCTTCAAAAATGCCTATATCTATCCTTCACTTAGATGCCCATGCTGATATGCGTCCCAGTTATGCTGGAATGCAATACACTCACGCTTCCACTATATATCATATTAGCCGGTTAGACAACATCAAAAGCATAACGAGTGTAGGAATAAGGAGCCTGTCCCCGGCAGAATTTGAGATTATAAGCAGTCAACCCAATTTTTACTTATTCACTGCTCACAGGATTTGGGAACGTGTTTTCAAAGGGGTCACATGGGACCAATTAGCAGAGGAAATCATTTCTTCCATTGATACAGATGATGTTTATGTAACATTTGACATTGATTCCCTTGAGTCGTCTTTGTGTCCCAGCACTGGAACACCTGTTCCGGGCGGGTTAACCTACGCTCAAGCCATATACCTCATCAAAAAACTTGTCTGGAAGGGCAGAAGAATAGTAGGTTTTGACATTGTTGAAGGGGGGAACAAATTTCCCTTTGAAATTGATTTAATTGTTAACCTGCTTTTTGAGTTGTCGTGCTGGACACTTTACTCTCAAAATGAAAAATCATCGTAACTTTGCAAGATGAAATTAAAATGCAGGAAATGGAAAGGATAAACAGATACGAGACAATTTTCATTGTGGATGCTGAATTGCCTGAGGAAGAGGTGAAAGCCACAGCAGATAAGTTTATTGGTTGGTTGAAGGAACACGGTGCTAAGATAGTGGCTGTGGTGGACTGGGGACGCAAAAAGTTTGCATATCCCATTAAAAAGAAGGAATACGGACGGTATTTTGTTGTTGAATTTGACGCCCCCAGAAATATCGTTCACGAGCTTGAAACGGAATACTTGCGAGACGAGCGAATCCTTAGATTCCTCACAACTAAATTAGACAAATACGCCATTGAATGGAACGAAAGATGGCGTAAAAGGATTAAAGAAGAACAGAGCAAAAACAAAGAGACCAAAACAACTAAAACTAGATAAATAAAGGTGCTTTATGCCAATGAATGTAGAAAACACTAATGGTCAAGAACAGAAAACAGCCGAAATAAAATACGTTCTACCGCCCAGGATAGAGCGAAAGCGACCGAAGAAATACTGTCGCTTTACCAAATATGGCATTAAACATGTTGACCATAAGGACGTTGAATTCCTAGTAAGATTCCTGAGTCCCCAAGGCAGGATTTTGCCCCGTCGTATCACAGGGAACAAGAAGAAATGGCAGCGTCGGGTGGCTGCCGCCGTTAAGAGAGCCCGAATCCTGGGGCTCCTACCTTTCGTAACTTCCGATATTTCTCAACACCTTAATAAATAAATGGCGAAGTCATGGGTAAAAAAATTCCTGTTATTTTGGTTGAAGATGTGGATAATTTAGGTAATAAACTGGATATAGTTCAGGTTGCAGCTGGATATGCCCGTAACTATTTAATTCCCAGAAGGCTTGCAATAGAAGCTTCTGAGCGAAACCTGAAATGGCGGGAGCAAATGCTTGCCAAGATAGAAGCGAAACGACAAAAAGAGTTGAAGAAAGCAGAGGAATTAAAGGAAATTCTCAAAGGTAAGGTTATTACTATCCCAGTTAAAGTCGGTAGCAATAATAAGATATTCGGTAGTGTCAACTCTCTGTTGCTTGCCCAAGCATTGAAGGAGCAAACTGGCTTTGATGTAGACAGGAGGAATATAGAGATTCTGGAGGAAGTCAAAACCCCCGGAACATATAGTGCTAGGATTAAGTTAAAGCCTGATGTTGTTATAAATTTCACTTTTGAAGTTGTTCCCGAAGCATAATAACCTGATTTCTTTTAGGCTTTAGGGGAACTCTGTGTGTGTATGAACGTTCTTTTATATTGAAAATAAGGTTAGTCGTGGCAATGATCAAAAAAAGCGATTATAATTACGACCTCCCGGAGGAACTCATTGCTGAGGAGCCTATTGAAGCTGAGGAGGGCAAATTTAGAGATGATGCTCGTTTGCTTGTCCTTGATAGACAAACGGGCGATATGACTCACGCCTATTTCAAAGACTTATATAAGTTTCTTGAACCGGGAGATGTTGTAGTGGTAAACAACGTTAAAGTGTTTCCTTCCAGGCTATATGGCATCAAAGAGCGCACTAATGCTAATATTGAGATGTTGCTGTTGAGGGAGCTTGATCCAGAACTTCATTTATGGGACACCATTGTTAGCCCGGCAAGGAAAGTGAGGGTAGGTAATAAAATTATTTTCCCGATCCCTAACAGAATTAAAAAGAGGCTACAGAAAGAGGCACCACATCTCCTTGAAGGAATTAAGGATAGCGGCCTAATTGCTGAAGTGATAGACAACACCACCAGTCGCGGCAGAACAATTAGATTCCTGTATAGTGGCTCCTCCAAAGACTTGCGAGATTTATTGCGGGAAGTTGGCTATATGCCCATACCTCCATATATGAAGAGGAAACCAGATGATAGGGACAGGGAATGGTATCAAACAATTTTTGCCAAGGACGAAGAAGAATTTGGAGTAGCGGCTCACACCTCCGCTCTACACTTCACTGAGACCCTTTGCAAGAGGCTGTATTTACACGATATTGACCTTGTGGAAATAACTTTGCATATTGGCGTTGCTTCTTTTAATCCGATTAACGTTGAAGATTTAAAGAAATTTCAATTGGATGCTGAGTTTTTCCGTATTACGCCGGATGCTGCTAAAGTGATCAATAGGGCTTTGGAGCGGGGGAAACGGGTTGTGGCGGTGGGCACCTCGGTAGTCAGAGCCCTTGAGAGCTCAGTGAGTGCAGATGGATTTGTTCTGCCCCGCGAAGGATGGACAAACTTATTTATATATCCCGGGTTCAAGTTCAGAATAGTAAAAGCTATGGTCACTAACTTCCACCAACCTCAAAGCACAAACATAATAATGACTGCCACCTTCGCAGGAAAGGAATTGCTCTTCAAGGCTTATGAAGAAGCCATCAAACAAGGCTATCGGTTCCTCAGTTATGGAGATGCAATGCTAATTCTGTAGAGGGAGGTGACGTGGATTTTGATAGTGGGCAGTGGCACAGGAACACGATTCGGCAGTGAAATCCCTAAGCAATTTCTTGACTTAGCAGGCATTCCAGTCATTGCATGGTCCATATTGGCTTTTAAAAGGGCACTTCCAAAAGCCAGTTTAGTACTAACAATTCCAAAGGGCAAAGCATACCAACAATTAGCCAAAGAACGATTGAGTAGATTCAGGGATTTCTGTGAAGGCATTGTGGAAGGTGGGGCTCATCGTCAGGAATCAGTTATCAAAGGACTAAAATGGATCCACAACGATTGTAATGACTGCAAAGTTTTAATTCACGATGGCGTAAGACCATTTGTTAATGTTGATTTGATAAAGAGGGTTCATAAACAAATAGAACGTGGCAAAGCAGTGGTGCCCACAATCCAACCTCCTGAGTCTGTAAGAATCCAGACAGGTAATGTTAATCAACCAATCAATAGAGAATTGGTGCATCTTGTTCAGACACCACAAGGTTTCTATCTGCAAGATTTATTAACCAAATTAGACGAACTATCTGAGACATATAGCACAGATGAAGCATCCCTGTTTGGACCACGTGTCAACATTGTTGAAGGAGACAGAAGAAATATCAAGATCACTTTCCCTGAAGACTTGATTATAGCCAAAGCTATGATTTCTGCGGGCTTAATTGAAAAGCCTGATGTAGTATGAATGATAAAGGCATTAGTGTTATAGCACCGGCTATGTACTTACCTCCAATTCCCCTTTTCGCTCCCTTCTATAATGGCGGCAAGCTGTTCATTGACGTTTCCATGCATTTTGAAAAGAGGTCATACATAAACAAAGCATTTATTCTTCAAGCGAATGGTCCTTTGCTTCTAATTGTAACCACCAAAAGGGAAGGCAGAAGCCGAACACCTTTAAAAGAATTAAAAATAGATTACAGCCACAACTGGCATATAAAGCATTTCCTTGGCATTTCTGCATCTTACAGAGCATCGCCTTTTTTTGAATTCTACGAAGATGAGATTCGGGACCTAATCCATGTGAAGCGATGGGAAACAATAGCTGAGCTAAACATTGCTCTGATAAAGTGGATAATTGAGAAAATGGCACTGCCAGTGGAGGTTGTTATTGTTGATTCATTCAAAAAAGATTTCCCAGATGCTCAGATAGACCTGCGATGGCACTGGTTGCCATACAAGAAATTGCTTAATATTACCCATCCTGATTTGCCACAATACATCCAACATTTCCAAGAGATCACAGGCTTTGTTCCGAACCTATCAATCATTGACTTGCTCTTTAATATGGGACCTCACAGCAGTGAATATCTTGAACAATACTGGAAATTTGCCCTTTCTCACGAAGGCTTTATGCGTGAAATGTATAACTTAGTAGTGTAATGGCTAAGTGGAACAAAGTATATTCAACCAAAGAGTTTTTCTACGGTAAAAATCCCAATGAATTTATAAAAAAGTATTATGGTTTAATTCCGCAAGGTGGAAGGGTTTTAGAGTTGGCTTGCGGTGAGGGACGCAATGCTATTTTTCTGGCACAACAAGGGTTCCATGCAGATGCTATTGATTTGTCGGAAGTGGCTATAGAAAAAGCAGAATCATGGACAAGGGACCTAAACGTTGAAGTAAACTTCATAAACACTGATGCTTTCCGGTGGACCCCGCAATATCGTTATGATGGCATAATTATAACATTTTTCCACGCACCTCCAGAAAAAAGAATTTTACTTTATCAAAAAATAAAAGAGTTGCTGAAACCAGAGGGAATCTTTCTTGGAGAGTGGTTCTCTCCTTTACAGCGTCTTCACGGGTTTACCAGCGGTGGTCCGCCATTTTATGAATATATGCCCACAATTGAGGAGTTAAAGGACAATTTTCAAAATGGAGAGATACTCTTACTTGAAACAGAAGAAAGAGTTTTACATGAGGGATCCGGACACCGAGGTCCAGCATCTTTGGTCCATCTGATCTGGCGCAAGAAATAAGTGCGTACAATAAACGTCAAAACAAAAGCATATTAAATCGTCGTCTGTATTTCTGAGTTAATGGGTTTTCGTCTCCCAAGTATGCAAATATTCCCAGTCCCACATCTTTGGGCAAACCATTGGCGTATCCCTTGTCTTCCATTAATGCATCAAGAATAAGCTTAATTGCCTCTTCTAAGTTCTTTTCCTTCAAAGCAGAATGCACACGTTTCATTATGTCTTTAACCGAACCTTCTGGCAATTGCTCTGGGTCTGAACTGAGAAATTCAGCTAATTTTTGTAGTGCTTTGACTTTTAGATAGTGCTCATAGGCTTCATCAAAGCCATTCAATAGTGTTTTAGCAAATTGAGGGTTGTCCAGCACCGAAGCTCTTGCCAGAAGAAACTTAACATCAAGGTTTGACGGGTCTTTGGCATAAAGTCCTTCCAGAGTGGAAATGTGCTCTGGAGTTATGTTTCCTTTTTCAAAATCCTGCAAAATTTGTTTTATCTGTTGTGCCGATGAGTCTGGCAAAAGATTTTCTATCCACTGACGAAGCTGAGGCTCTGGAAGAGCGCCCATTATAGAATCAATCTCCTGACCTTTATAAAACGCTTTGATAGTCGGGATACTCCTAATGCCAAATTTTTGAGCCAGCACAGGCATTTCGTCAACATTAACCTTTACAAGTTTCCACTTGCCGCCTGACTGAGCATGCAACCGCTCCAAAACAGGTCCGATATACTGACAGGGACCGCACCACGGTGCCCAGAAATCAACAATCACTGGTTTTTCATAACTAGCTTTCTCTACCTCTTCCTCCCAGAATTTTAACTCATCTTGTCCGATACCGGTCGAATACATTGCTGAATTGGATTTTTATAAGTGAACTCAATCCTACGAAGCCATAGTTCCCATAGATTTAACACTAAGGATTTGGTCTCTGTGAGGTCCGTAGGAAACCATGGTTACTGGAATGCTGAGATAATCTTCAATGGTTGCTATAAATGACATAAAGTTTTCGTCATCTAAGCTAACCTGTTGCCATGGCTTCAATTCCTGATAAATAGGTTTCACTCTGTCAAGATATGGCACCACCTCCCTAATTCGCTTACCCTCCAGATCGTATTCAACAGCCACTTTCAATGGTTCAAAGTCAGTTAAGACATCTGCCTTGGTTATAATTAATTCATCCACGCCATTAAGCATAGTGGCATATTTAAGTGCCACAAGGTCCAGCCAGCCACATCGTCTTGGCCTTCCTGTTGTTGAGCCATACTCCCCTCCCCGCTGTCTCAATTTTTCCGATATCTCCTCTGGCATTTCAGTAGGAAATGGTCCATTGCCAACCCTTGTTGTATAGGCTTTTGCCACCCCAATAACTTTTCGTATTTTGCTAGGCGGTATCCCCAAGCCTATAGCTACAGACCCCGTTATGGTGCTTGACGACGTAACATAAGGATATGTTCCCCATTGAATATCCAACATTGTTCCCTGAGCCCCTTCTGCTAAAACACTTACATCCCTGAGGCTTTCCCACAAATAAGGGTCATTAACAAATTGGAAAGACCTCAAAAATTCAATAGATTCAAACCACTGAGGTTCCATATCCTCCAAATGGCTTATTAAATCTTCTGCCTCGTAAACCTTCAAAAGTTTAAGATGCTTTTCCTTCAAACGCTTGTATCTGTCTTCAAAATCTTTCTGATGAATATCTATCATTCTGAGGGCGTTACGTCCAGTCCTGTCCATATATGATGGAGCAATTCCTCGCTGCGTGGAACCAATAGATGATTTGCCCTTAGACCTTTCACTTGCTTTGTCCAAAAGAATGTGTGTTGGCATAATCAACGCGGCACGAAGCGAGATTAAAAGCCTTTCCTTCACACTATCCACCAGTTCCGTTAGAGAAATGATTTCTCTCTTCAAAGTAATAGGGTCAACAACCATTCCAGCACCAATAAGGTTATATCTGGTTGAGGCTACTATCCCAGAAGGAAGATGATGAAGAATGATTTTTTTATCATTAACATAAATAGTGTGCCCAGCATTAGGACCTCCTTGGAATCGTGCTACAACATCATAATCATCAGCAATAGTGTGAATAATCTTGCCTTTCCCTTCATCTCCCCATTGCGAGCCAAGCAACACATCAACAGTTATCATCAAAAGGAAATTTAAGTGCTTGTATGTATTGTAAAGTTAGGTCATATTTTGTTGAGGGAACCCTTAAGATGCCCCTCCCGTTCTATTAATTTGAACTAAATCTAAATTTTCATAACTTTGTAAATGAAAAATCAAACAGCCATGACGGAGAAAACCAAAATGGAACAAGCAATGAACAATAGGAAATCAAACGGATGTCCCTTTCATGATGTGGTTGTCAAAGCAACTGCTTCACAGGCACCACCCATTTACGTTAAATACCCTCATTTACCACGGCTTGACGTCTTGCGCAAGCATTCAGAGAAGTCCAACCCATTGGACAAGGATTTTAATTACGTTGAGGAGTTCAAGAAATTAGATTACTGGGCATTAAAAGAAGATTTAAAGAAACTGATGACTGATTCGCAAGATTGGTGGCCCGCTGATTTTGGACACTACGGTGGTCTTTTCATAAGGCTTGCCTGGCATAGTGCCGGTTCCTATCGTGTATTTGATGGTCGTGGCGGTGCCAACACCGGTTCCATTAGATTTGGACCAAGGATTGGGTGGCCTGACAATGCCAACTTAGACAAAGCAATCAGACTATTGTGGCCTATAAAAAAGAAATATGGTAAACGCATCTCTTGGGCAGACCTAATTATTCTTGCAGGCAATGTAGCATTAGAATCAATGGGATTCAAAACCCTTGGTTTCTCAGGAGGCAGAGAGGACGTATATGAAGCCGAAGATAATGTTTTCTGGGGTCCCGAAGAGGAATGGCTTGACGACAAGCGTCACAGTGAAGATGGTAAGCTTGATGCTCCCCTTGCCGCTACTCAAATGGGCTTAATATATGTCAATCCAGAAGGTCCCGGAGGAAAACCAGACCCTTTAGCTGCCGCAAAGGAAATCAGGGATGCTTTTGCCCGAATGGGCATGAACGATGAAGAGACAGTAGCACTAATTGCCGGAGGACACTCTTTCGGTAAAGCTCATGGTGCAGTACCTAAGGAATATGTAGGTCCGGAGCCCTTAGCGGAAGATGTGGAAAGCATGGGACTCGGTTGGAAGGTTTCCTATGGTAAAGGGCATTCTGAACACACATTCACCAGTGGCTTAGAGGGTTCATGGACCACTACACCCACTAAATGGAGCCATGATTTCTTCAAACACTTGTTTGAATATGAATGGGAACTGGTCAAGAGTCCCGCAGGAGGTTGGCAATGGAAACCCAAACAAGATGTAAAAACAGTGCCAGATGCCTTTGACCCCAACAAGAAGCATCCTCCCATGATGCTCACAACAGACCTTGCCTTGCGATATGACCCAATTTATGAAAAGATTGCACGCAGGTTCTATGAAAATCCTGAGGAATTTGAAAAGGCTTTTTCTCGTGCTTGGTTCAAATTAACACATCGTGATATGGGTCCCCCAACCAGATATATCGGTCCTGAAGTTCCCAAGGAAACGTTCTTGTGGCAGGACCCGTTGCCTGAAAGAGATTTTGATTTGATTGATGAAACAGATATTGAAGAACTCAAGAAGCAAATTCTCAATTCCGGTCATAGCATTTCCGAACTTGTTTTAGTAGCCTGGGCTTCTGCCTCAACATATCGGAATTCAGACAAACGAGGGGGCGCCAATGGAGGACGCATACGACTGAAACCTCAAATTGACTGGGAAGCGAACAATCTACCGGTGCTTCGCAAAGTCCTCGCCACTTATGAGAAAATAAAGCAGGAATTTAATGAAAAGCAAACCGGCAATAAGCGAGTTTCTATCGCCGACCTAATTGTTTTGGGTAGTGTCGCCGCTATTGAAGAAGCAATTCGCAAAGCCGGATACAACATCAAGGTTCCCTTTACACCGGGGCGAGTGGATGCAGGATATGAACACACGGACGTTGAATCCTTCTGTGTATTAGAACCTATAGCCGATGGCTTCCGTAATTATTACAACTTCAAACGGACCACTGCCCCTGCCGAACATTGGCTTATAGATAAAGCAGACTTATTGACCCTCTCAGTGCCAGAAATGGTCGTCCTATTAGCAGGAATGAGGGCTTTGGGTGCTACTTATGACCTTTCTGAAACAGGGGTTCTAACAACCACTCCGGGTGTGCTCAATAACCAATTTTTTGTCAACCTCCTTGATATGCGATATGAATGGAAACCTGCCGACGACCGTAAGTATCTCTACTATGGCTATGACCGGAAAACTGGGCAGAATGTATGGACAGCAACTCGGGTCGACTTAATTCTTGGTCACGACCCTGAACTACGTGCAATTTGCGAGGTGTATGGTGCCGATGATGCAAACGAAAAGTTCATCAGAGACTTTGTCAAGGTTTGGGACAAAGTGATGATGCTTGACCGCTTTGCCTTGCATCATTAATTTGAGTTTCTCACCGTCGCTCTCCGCATAGGGAACACGCCTCATACAACACCGAAGGGGTGGGGTTCCCACGGGGAGCCCGCCCTTTTTTGTTTTATAATTTGACCCAATGGACACAGAGTATTAAATGAATGTAAAATTTAAGTGATCTAAAGACCACGGTGAACACAGAGGATTGAAAAAACAATAAAGGTTTACTTGTAATCCATGTTTTAACTTAACATCACCAATAATGCAGGCACTTTAATTTAATCGGTTCTTCAACTGTATACAGCTCTTGGCACTTACGATTTATCTTTACATAACATTTAGCAGTTAAACATTTAAGTAATTGAATTACACTCCTTTTGCTACAACACACAGTGCCATCCACATAAACATCAACTTTGCATGTGTTATTATGATTAGTAGCATGGCTACTTATTATGCTATCTGTATATTTTCCAATATCTCCTGCTATATTGTAGCTGATAGTTGTATCATTTATTTTTAAGTCATTTAACGCTTGCAGTAAGTTTTCAACTTTAAAAACAGTATCACCTGTGATATTAACATATAATAATTTTTCAACAGACCTATTAGGAAAATATCTGTTATCAACTGCTTTTTTAAAATTTCCAATTAGAGTGAAAGAATCACTATGTATTACAAATTTACTTGTTATTGAGTTAATGTAAAACTCATATGTTTCATTGACGTTAAATATTACTTGCCATTTGCCACTGCTAATGTACAGATACACGCTATAATTTCCATGTTTCCTACAATTACCAGAAACTGTCCATTCTATAATAATAAGAGCAATAACAAACAAAGAAACAAACAAAGCAACAAACATTGTAAATTTAAATATCCTTTTCATCATAATTATCAATTAAACCGGCTTCTTCACCAGCTTCCTTAGGTTCAAGAATGGCAAGACTTTCATATATTCGCCAATGGTCTAATTTGAGCGTGTTTTTACTTTGCAATAAGTTGCCTTGAACTGCTATAAACAAAAACATCTTCATTCTGATTTAATGCTCCGCTTAAAAACCGATAGATAAAGGAATTGTTGTTCATTCTAATGGTTCTGCTAGCGAAGCTAATAAATTTTGGTCTATTGGGATGGGTGTATTGGACACTTAGAGCTCGGGATGTGTCATAAATCATGTTAATCCGCAATCACCACTTTCCTTTAGGCTTGACTAAACAAATTCCCAGTGAATCGTCCCACTCGCCAGTGGCAGTAAATTCATATCCCAATATTTTCAGGTTAACTCCTTTACAATTTTGGCAGTGGTTCATTAAGCGGATTTTTGCAACGTGTTAATCACCAATGTATTTTGGGCAGTATTTAAGATAGAAAATTTCCGCCATATCTGGTAAAGTAAGCATTAGATTGCAATACCCGGAATCAATCACGTGTTCTCTACTAGCTATTTCAAAAATTCCGTCGTTCAGTATACCTCAATAATTTAACTTTGGTGCATTGTTTATTTCACAGAAATTCTGTGCCTCGTTAATCAAATTATTCTGGTAACAATTGCCATGAATCTGTGTGCTTTTCCTTACCGTCGTTTTTATCAGCTCCGCTCGGGGCAATTAAAGGAACTTTATGGGTTGCGATAACAGTATATTAAACCACAAGGCTTTATCGTTTTACCCAAAAACTTTAAGCATGAAGAGGACGACATGGGTTGTTTTGGCAATTTTCCCTATGATTTTGGTTTTTCTTACATCTTCTGGTATGATAATTGGGGAGAAAGAATCTTCTGATTCTGTTGTTTCAAAGGGCGAAATGCTCTACAACTTGAATTGTGCTGGGTGTCATGGTCCTAATCTGGAAGGAAGACCTCCTGTTTTTCCTCCACTAACAGACCTTTCAGAACGAATGACAAAGGAAGAAGTCAAGGAGCTAATCGTTAACGGCAGGGGCTCCATGCCCCCATTAAAACATTTGTCTGAGGAAGATATTCAAGCAATCATAGATTTCTTGTGGGGCGAGGAACATTCGGAAGATTCCAATGCTTCTGGGAGCAATGAGAATAATACCAATAATGACAGTGATGGCACTACAGACACCAGTGTAGATAATAGTGAGATTACGGTTAGTAGTGCTCCTCTTTCCCTTGTTGCTCAAGGTGAAATTATTTATAAAAGCCACTGTGCTGGATGCCACCCTGCGACGCCCGGCGAAAAACCATTAGTGGACACACGGAATTTACATCCCGGGAGGGAACCTGTTGCCTTGGCGGGAATAACCAAGTACATGCCCAAGGAGAGATTTAACAAGATTCTGGATGAGGGTCCGTGCTACATGCCTTCCTTTGAACATCTCACCACGGACCAACGGGATGCTTTGTGGGCATATCTTGACTCATTGTCCCAATACTATAAATATACTCCACCGCCACCGTGTGGATGCCGAACCAAGCGAGGCAGGGGCGGATGCGGACGCGGTTGTTCAGGCAGAGGATGTGGGCACGGGGGACACGGTAGATAGGGTCCTCAGTGACTTAATTAATTGGTCATATCAGATTCTAAGACCCCTCTGACCCATTGTTTGTATCTTCCTTCTGGGTGGAAGCCATATCGTTCATAGAACCTGCGGGGCTCGGTCGTTATGCTCTCTGCCCATGGGATTATTCTGTCGTGGAATTGTCTGAGGTGTTCAACGGCATCATCAAATAGTTTTTTGCCGATTCCTTTGTGGCGATATGCTGGATGGAGCAAGCCAATGGTTTTGAAATAGATTTTTCTGTTAAAGTAGTGATTCTCAAAGGGTTCTGTGTTTTCTGCAAGGAAGTGAATAGGCACAATGATTTTCTGATAACGTATAGGCGCCGAAAACCACTTGCATTAACATATCCATTGCCCTCGCTCAAGTTTGTAAATACCATTCAGAGAAATTTTAGTAAATAAATACAAGATATTTTCTACATGCCTGAAAAACCATATTTTATAATGTCATCATAAATTTTGACGTATATATTACTATCCAGGTATAGGCTATCAGCATAAATTTCTGTACATTGTTGCGTTACAAGGCATTTGTGAATAATTCGGTTAATTATGTAAAATGGTATTGCATGTTTCTTGGTACTTATTGTTACCACTCTGCCTTTATTAATAATGAGAAAAGGTGCTGCATCGGGTTGTTTTCTGTAGGCAATACCATCCCAGTTCACTTGTGGTGGTGTATGGTCTCCATAAAAAACAATAATTGCGGATGAATCCATGGTTAGGATATGGGAAATGAAGTTATATAGGTCTCTTGTTCTCCAGTAGGTAGCATTTGCAAGAAATTCAATCTCCGGAATGTTCGGATTGACAGATATTTCTTCCTTCCCTGCCGGTGGGTTCATCTGCCAAGGCCAGTGTTCATACATCGTTACAAAATATACGATAAATGGTTTTCTTACATTATTTCGAATAAAATCAAGGCCGAAGTTATAAAGGGAGCTATCCATAACTCTAAGCAAATCTCTATACTCAGGCAATTCTTTCAAGAAAATAGTAGAATCGAACCCAAGGCTTTTATATGCATTTGCCATGTTGTAATAATCTTTTCCTGTTGCGACAAATGCTACCGTTGAATAGTCGTTTTGTTTAAGCCATTGTAATAGTGACGGCACGGGATATGCGTTAAACATTGCAAACTCAACATCTGAGTATTTATGTAATGCAGGGATTCCGGTGAATACTTCAAAAGTTGTTTGAGCGGTGCCCCAACCTATGTATGAACTTTTAGCATAATAAAATGTATCTCCTGGCAAAAAGTGTAAAAATTTATGATATATTGGATTTTTATTGAATGTTACTCCATGTAAATCTCTTACATCAATAAAACTTTCAAGTAAGATAACATAAACATTACTTTTACCTGTTGATTGTAATGGATATAAAGTATCTAAAATCTCATTCCAAGTGAAATTCGGTCGTTTTTCTTTCATCTGTTCTTGCTTGTATTGAAGATGCCGGGAATAGAGTATGAAGGAAGCCATTCTGCCATTATCAACCAGCGTGTAAGCGGGGATTACAGTATGTAGTTTAAAAAGGAAAATTCCTTTACTTTCTATCATTTTGTTGGACTCAATGAATACAAAATATATTAGAAATAGTAGCGAAACTAACTTAATTATCAATACTATTCGTGCTTGCCAATCATTTAAAGATTTTTTCACTATTTGCAAAAATCCTATTGTTATCACTAATAGGACTAAACAAATCCAGAGTATTACTGCAATAATTAACCATAGGGGCATGAAATCGAACCAACTCCAGAAGTGTGTTTTTACTGCTTGCCAAGTTGGTATAACCCCTGTCATGCGAAAAGCCCAGTCAAGCATTATCCAGAAAGGTGCAATTAAAACCGTTGAGAGGAACCAATCTGTGAAGCGGTTGAACACTTTATGTATGACTGCTAAAAGGCTTAATATTAAAAGGTGCTCCAATAAGGGGATAGAATAGGAAATATAGGTTACTTGTAAAACCCAATCTATTAGTTTTTCATGAATGACGTGAATTAGCAACATGTAATTTACGAATAAAGAAAACGTCCAACGAAAAAGATAATTTGATAGAAGAAAATCTTTTACTTTACCCCAACTGATACTAAGTGGCAATGCTTTCATAGGATAAATTTTATGTATCAAAATTAAAAGAACTGCTTGATATTATTTTGGGGGCTTTTGTAATTCTAAGACCCATCTGACCCATTGTTTGTATCTTCCTTCTGGGTGGAAGCCGTATTGTTCATAGAACCTGCGGGCTCGGTCGTTATGCTCCCCTGCCCATAGGATTATTCTGTCGTGGAATTGTCTGAGGTGTTCAACGGCATCATCAAAGAGTTTTTTGCCGATTCCCTTGTGGCGATATACTGGATGGACGACCCATTCGTGGATGTGCCCTCCTCTGCCGAACCTACTGAACCAATTGGCGTCTGCAACAACAAATCCGATAGGCTTGCCTTTCTCGTCAAGGGCTATTTCAAACAGGGTGTGATGGTCTTTGAGCCATTGGAGGTAGCGAAGGGCATCTTCTGGCGACGGCTCGCCATATTCAGGCATGTCGGCATAGGCTTCCATATAGAGCGGCACTAATTGTTGTGGGGCAATCCCTGATTCCTCCAGTGTTACGTAGCGAACTTTGTCTTGCTTTGTTTCAGGCATCAATCGGATTTCCGTTGTAGGAATAACAAAGCCAGAAGGAGGATAATTCCAGAGATTATGAGTATGGTTCCATTAAAGATTACGGGGAGATGTGCTGTTTCGGGACTTTCGGACAATCCAGTTATAGCAAAGAAGGAAATTATCAATATCCTAAGAAAAACGTTAAAAGCGTCAAAAAATCCGAGGACTCTGCCTATGAGGTGGTTGGGGACCCTATGGAACAGGTATGTTAGTCTCATCACTCGGGCTCCCCCATTGGCAAAGCCAAAGAAAAACCTAAGGATTAATAGGAGAGCCACTGTGGGCATCAGTCCAAGAATCACATAGCTTATTCCCACTGTGAAAAGTAAAATCAATATCCTGACAGGGATGTTTCCCGTGCCGAACTTCCACAGGAGGAGAGCTACGGTTACTGCCCCTGCCCCGAAAAGCCCTTCTGAGAATGTATAGACCTGTCCCTGAGCATTGAGGACTCTATCCACGAAAGCAGGCATGACATAAAACGAATCAAGAAGTGTAACAAGGAAAATCATATATGAGGTGATTCCGAAGATGAACAGGAAGGGTCGTTTTTTCAGGAACGTGAAGGCGTCTCTCAAGCGGTCAAAGACAGATGCTGTGGACTGCTTCGGCGGAATGTATGTCTCTGTAATGAATTTCCACAGGGCAACGAGCATAACTATTACTGACCCGATGAACAGGAGGGAGGCAACCCCTAAGACCTTTTCCGGCGTAGCAAACTTCTCAAACAGGACTGTTGAGATGAGTCCTGATGACATGGCGGCTATCTGCCCGGAAATTTCAATCCATATGTTGAGTTTGGCATACCATTGGGGAGAGACCATTGATTGCCCAAGGGCATAAATGGAAGGATAGAAGATGGTTGCCAGAATGGTTAAAGGAACGAACAGTCCAACAAACACATAGGACAATGCTGAATTGGAAACGAAGGCTATGATAGTGCCTATGACGAGAACAAGGGAGTAAAGCGAGACGGCAATCATAAGCAATTTCCGTCTTGGAAACCGATCAACGATTGTCCCGCCGTGCAACGACCAATACAAGCCCAAAATAGTTATGCCCAGATAGAGCAAATCAAACCAATTCTTCGTCTCAGGTAGGCTATTGAGAAACCAAATGAACACAAGGAAAAGGAGCCACTGAGTGGTGTTCATGAACAGAAATGCAACCAAAAGCCACGTTAAACTTGTTCTTATTTGTGAAGTCATAGGACTACGCAAAATTAAAACGATGGAACCGGAATTGAAGATGGAGCAACTTCTGAGGAAAGCAATCAGATGGTGTATCAGGACGGAACGCACGCCGGCGGAGGCTAAAGCATGGCTCAAACGGAAATATCATCTGGACGACTCGGAAGCAAGCAAAATAGTATCTCTTCTGGAGCAATGGGGCATCATTGACCTTAACAGGTTCATGGAATATGCCTATTATGAACTATGGGAGCAGAAAAGGTACGGGCGGCTCAAAATACGTGGCTTATTGGAATCACACATGTTGCCAGAACCTTTCATTGAAGTGATTATCGCAATGATTGACGACGAGGAATATGCCCAATTTTTGAGGAATAAAATCCTTGAACTATACGAATCGGGGCTATCGGCTCAAAAAGTACTCTCCAGATTGCTTAGCAGAGGATTTGAAAAAGACCTTATAGTTGAAATAATGCGGGAACATGGGTTGATTCCTGATGAGGAGTGACTGCTAAATATGCCAACCATTTCCAAGGAAAAACGCATATTGAAGCAATCTAATTTCATTTAATTTTTATTCCGTATATTTGTAATACAAAATAACAGTGCGATGAGTAAGAGACATTACTTTCTGGCTTCTGGCTTCTGGCTTCTGGCTTCTGGCTCTAACGCCTCTACACCTCGTGGCTCAAATAAAACTTGAACCGTGGATAAACGGGATTATAAGTTGTCAAAAAATGGGGCTTCAAAATACAACAAGAAATGCTATGGCTAAAACAAGTTCATTAATTCTTACTTGTAATCTCCGCTATTTATTTTATATAAGCGATGCAAAATCAATAAACTA
>JAADEI010000112.1 GCA_013153515.1 Chlorobiota bacterium
TTGATTATTGTTTGGATCGCCACTAATGTAAACTCCATAGCATGTTTGGGCGTCTTTACATCTGGCGTAAATAGCGTATCCCCTAGTGATTATTCCCGAGCCGCTACTTGGTAGTTGGACGTAGGATCTGATGCCGTAAGCATAGGTGAGCGTTCCGGCTCCCTCGTTGGTGCTAATAGCATAGAGTCCCGTAGCGTTTGAGTTGACTGTTACGCCACTGGCTGGTTGCCACGCCCCATAAGTATAAAGCCCTGCCACCGATGTAGAATTATTTGTAGCGGCTATCCCTCGTCCTATTATGTAAGCCCCAATGGTCCATGAGCTAGGGTTATGGACCATTTGTCTTGCATAGAGTGCTCCAGATGCAGAGCCGGTATTGTCCATGACTGTTAGTTTTCTGGAGGGGTTGTTTGTACCGATTCCTACATTGGTTCCATTGTCGTAGATAAGTGAATTGCACAGTTCGGACCCTGTCCATTTTTGGATGAAGTTTGTAGATGGGGATGCACACAATCCGGCAACACCCCCTGTTCCACCGACTGCTTGCCATTGAGGCGGGTTTCCTGGGCCTTGAGAGACAAGGACTTGTCCTGATGTTCCGGGGTTTCCGTTAGGCATGAGTGCCCCTGCAAACTGCATGTTCCCCGCCACATCAAGGGTTTGTGAGGGGTTTGCAGTGCCGATTCCTACTTTTCCGTCTGGTTGGATTATGATGTAAGGTGAAGATGTTCCATCCATTCCTACTTTTAATAGTGGAGCGTTAAATCCTGAATGTGCCAAGATATCTAATCTAGCGGTTGGAGAAGTCGTGCCAATACCAACATTCTGAGAAACTACATTTTGGACTGTTAGCCATGCCATAGAAACAATCCATGGTTTTCTTATCATACTTAGATGTTTGTTGCTAAGTTAACCGTAGAGCTCATAGAATTCCCAAGAAATTTTGTGACATCTAGTAGCATATTTATCAATAATCACAGCAATTAAAATTTAATAACTCTACACATTTTATATTACTTTAGTTTTTCAAGTGCATAATAAAATACGTATTTTGACGATTACAATAGTATGACAGTTCATATATATGTCAAGTGATAGAAATAATTTGTTAAACAAAAGACAATTATAATGTGACAGAAGAGATATCGTTTTCTATCTGTTGCATACTCTATCTTTGCACTATGCGAATCAAAGGGAAACACTATCGGTCAATTTGGGTCAATCCGGATAATCCAAAACAAATTCAAACTTTTGACCAGAGAAAGATTCCTTTTAAGATAACCATTGAGACGTGGGAATCATACAGAGACGCGGTGAGAGCAATCAAAGAGATGCATGTTCGTGGTGCCCCGTTGATAGGTGTCAGTGGTGCTTATGGGCTATATCTCGCAACGCTGGAAGCCCCTGAAGACAACCCATTGCCATTCCTTGAAAAGGCTAAAACTGAATTGGAAAATGCCCGACCCACGGCAGTGAACCTTTCTTGGGCAGTAAACAAAGTCTGGAAGGTTATAAAGAATTTGCGTTCTATTAAGGATATGCGAGCAACTGCTTTATCCTTAGCCAACCAATTGGCAGATGACGACGTCAAGATGTGCCGAAGCATTGGCGAAGCAGGATTACCACTTATTGAAGAAATGTATGCCCGAACAGGGAAACCCGTCAATATACTCACCCATTGCAATGCAGGATGGATTGCCACAATTGACTATGGCACTATAACAGCACCTATCTATCTGGCTCACAGAAAAGGGATTCCTGTTCATGTGTGGGTCAGCGAAACACGACCCCGAAATCAGGGAAGCAGGATAACCGCTTGGGAACTGGGCGAAGAAGGTGTTCCACATACTGTTATAGCAGACAATGCCTCTGGACTCATTATGCAGGAAGGCAAAGTGGATATAGTTCTTGTGGGTGCCGACAGGGTTGTCAGAAACGGTGACACGGCAAACAAGATAGGCACAAATATGAAAGCCGTCGTTGCAAAAGAATATAACATACCATTTTATGTAGCACTTCCTTCGTCAACATTTGACCCCTCCCTTGAATCGGGAGACCAAATTCCCATTGAGGTTCGCAGTGAGGAAGAAGTCCTTTACACAGAAGGCTGGCTGGACAACGACATCAACAGGGTGAGAGTGGCTCCTTTTGAAAGCCACGCCTACAACCCAGCATTTGACGTCACTCCCGCTAAATTCGTTACGGGATATATAACCGACAAGGGATTATTATCCGTTGATGAACTTTCTAAGTTAGTGCCTGACGCGTCAGAAGCCAAGTCAATGGGTTAAATCATGCCAGAAAAGGAAGGCGTAATAAAGTTTTCCTATTCATTGCAGGGCAACAGAGATGATTTTAGCAAAGACCTTGAACTAATCTATTGGCGAGACTTTCTATGGCGACACAACCTTATTGGTGTTGATGAAAATGGCTATGGCTTTGGGAACGTGAGCATACGCTTGCCTAAGGGTTTCCTCATCACAGGAAGCCAAACGGGACACATCCCATCCCTCAAACCAAAACACTTAGTCCACATTATTGACTGGGATTTTCAGAACAATACTGTTGTAGCGAAAGGAGAGTGGAAACCATCTTCTGAGTCCCTAACCCACGCGGCAGCCTACGGAAACCCAGAAGTGTTTGCAGTTGTCCATAGCCATAATAATCCAGCATGGGAATACTGGAAAGACAAGGCACCGACCACTGACCCAAACATCCCTTACGGAACAGTTGAGATGGCTCAGGAAATAAAAAACATACTCGGATCAGAAGCCCTGCCAGTATTTGTCGTAATGGGTGGGCATTATGGTGGGCTTTTAACCATTGGTGGGTCGCTATGGGAGGCAGTAGCTCTAATGATTGACAAAGTGTATGAAAATAAATGATTTAAATGGTTATACCTATCTGTTAGTTCTTGATTATAAAAATTTGCCTTATCTTTGAATTCTGAAAAATAAGGTAGGTATGAAGAGAGCAATTGTTTTATCGTTGGCAGTGGCTATACTAATGGGTAATGCCTTTGCAGGCGGAAGCAAGAAGGAACAAAAAATAAGAGAGATTGCTCGTGAAGAAGCACGCAAGGAAATACGCAAGGAATTTAAGACATTAGTTGCGAATTCAATAAAGGTAGCCTTGCAAAATCAGGATTTTAACTCGGCAATCGCTTTCATAAACATGTATCTTGCCCTTGATTCATCACGTTCCACACTCAAAGACACTTTAATTGAACTGTATCTCATCACAGGGCAAGCAAATCAAGCTCTTGTCCTTGCCGAACAGAAGCTAAAACAAAATCCCAATGACACATCAGCAATGCATATAGCGGCAATTGCCAGCATGCAACTGAACAATCTTCAGAAGGCTTATGAGTACTACACACGGTTAGCCCAAGCAACCGGAAACGTTAAACATCTCTGGGACTTCGCTGTTGTCCTGTGGCAAATGCAGAGGTATGGCGACGCTCTCGTGGTCATTGACCAGATAATTGCAAACCCGGCGGCAAGGTCCCAAACAGTAACATTACAAATCAGTCCAACTACAAAGCAGGAAGTTCCGCTCCTTGCTGCTGCATATAACCTCAAAGGAGCTGCTCATCAGCGGCTCAAGGACCTTAATGCCGCGAAAGAAGCATATCAAAAAGCCCTTGAAGTGGTGCCTGACTTCATCCTGCCTAAGGAGAACTTGGAGGCACTGAAACAGCAGGAACAACAAAACAACTCAGGGTCTAACCAACAAAAGAAATAAAGGCAGGTAAAGCACTTGGATATATTTGTTCAAACAAGAGATATTAGAACATAAAAAATACTGTGCTTCTATAGTACTTCTTTATAGTTCTGTATTATATGTCGCATTCAGTGACTCAGTGGATTGATTGCTAGTCACATTGCACCTTAAAACAGTGACCTTGTCCCTCTGGGAAAGGCTTCTTTTATCACCTCCTTTTGAGGTTTCAATATGGTTTTATCGCCCTTAACAACTATATGCTCCAATTCTATTCCTTCCTTTGACAGTTCAACGCCTATGAGCAGGGTTCTATGACAGTGGGCAGGGTTTCCTTCACTGCACATGATAGCGGCTTTTATGCCAGTTGAATATATTTCTTTGAGCAACTCTATGCCTTTCCTGAAATAATCCTTTTTTCTAAGCTTATTGTAATCCACCTTGCCGTTAGTGTAGCATGAAGGGTCGTTTGGCAATCCACCCAATAAGTCCCCAAGATAAACATATTTAATCCCAGCACTTTCCAAATGTTGATTAAGAAATTCTTTGTTAAAATACGGAAATCGTCGGGAATAAGGCTTTGAACGAACATCAATCAAAACCTCAGTACCGAAATCTTTCAACTCACTAATGAACTGGTCAATGCTCTTGTTGCTATGACCAATGGAAAACAACCTTTTTCCTCTAGTGTTCTCATTCATAATTACCAAATTAATGTATGTGATACAAAATTTACAAAAGTCACGAAACAGTCAGAAAAATGAGGACAAGTGATTCACTATGAAATTTTTTTACCATAAGCACCGTTGGTTAAACAAAAGATATATTAATTTAGCTTCTAAAATTTCCAACGAAGATGTTTTTAAGATTTATTACCTTAGGTTCCATCCTTATTCCATTTGTGCTTAGGGCACAATCTTCTACTTGTAATCTTGATTCTGTTATTATAGACACTGTAATATATGGTCAGGTTAAATATCTTAACTTAGGGAGTTCTGTGGCAATGAGTGGTGATGGGAAGATTGTGGCTATTGGCGCTCCGGGACATAACCGAGGATTGGATTTTGATGTGGGGAGGGTAAATATTTATGAAAAGGTTAATGGAAAATGGGAATTTCGACAAGCGTTGTTTGGAAGTCAAGAAGAGGAGTTGTTTGGAAGCAAGGTGGCACTTAGTGGTGATGGTAATGTATTGGTGATTTCTGCACCTGGCTATGATGCTTCCTATAGTTATGATCAGGGTGCTGTGGTAATTGCATATAGAGAGGGAGATAGTTGGAAGCCGAGGGACACCATTTTGGGGACTCAGGAAAAGCAAAGGTTGGGCATGTCTCTTGACCTATCCTATGATGGCACTCGATTAGTTATAGGTTCACCGAAGTATGATGTTAGGTTCAGTCCCAGTATGAGTTCCAATGATGGGAAGGCAGAGCTATATCATAGGGAAAATAATCAATGGGTTTTGAAGCTAACTGTATTTGGTTCCGAGACAGGGGACCATTTAGGGAGGTCTGTGTCTATTAGCGGGGATGGAAACATAGTGGTTGTGGGGTCTCCTTTTGCCTCGCCACAGTGGAACCAGGAAGGGCGTGTTTTAGTATACAAATGGCGGGGGATAAGTTGGCGACTTCAAACGTCAATAAACGGAACCAATCCAGGTGAAAAATTAGGTTTCAACGTGGATCTGGATTTTCATGGAAACTGGTTGGCGATCAAAACATCTTTTGGAAATAATAAAGGAAAAGTTTTAATGTATAGCTATAATTCAAATAATCAATGGAGCCTCTTTCAAGAGATTATAGGACCTAATACGGGTACTGACCTTGGGGCGGAGGTAATAAAATTTTTAGGCAAATCAACTCGGTTGCTCATTGGCGCTGGGGCAGAGGCAAGGTTCTATATGTGGGATAAGAGTGAATGGCTGTATCTCAGGTCTTTCAATTCACAAAATCCTTATTCGGATCCTTTGACTTCCGCCCATTCGGACCTAGATGGAGAGAGAATAGTTTTCGGTTTTCCGACCGAATACAATCCATCAGGTCTACACTCTGCCGGCAAGATAATTATATTTGATCAAATTATTATGCCCTACTTCGTTTTAGATACATTAATTGCATGTGATAGTTTCGTTTCGGCATCTGGAAAAGTTTGGTTTGAACCCGGAACTTATTATGACACTGTTACGGCTTTGAATGGTTGCGACTCAATAATTGAATACAATATCGTTGATGTCCAGTTAACAGAACCGGTTTCCATTTATGCGTCGGGAGACTCTCTATGGACCGATTACCCCTCACTAACCTACATATGGTTTAAGTGCATAACTTCTGGCTATAATTTCGCCCAAATCACCACTCAGAATTCCTTCCATCCCCCTGAAAGTGGCTCCTATGCAGTGGGGGTATATCAAGGACCATGCCTAACATTCTCAGAATGCATCTATATAACCTCCGTTACCAATGTGAATAACAAATCAGAATTTGTTACCATTAACAATGATTTCATTCAAATAAAATTTCCTACCAATAGCGACGTTAGTTTAAAAATATACGATATAGTTGGTAAAGAAGTCTATTCAGAAGACTTGCGTAACAAAGGCAGTGCCATAATAAACCTATTTGAGCTAAACATACGTGGTAACATTATACTAATCCAAATTGTCACGTCAGAAAGTACATACATTTATAAAGTTTCAATTCACTGAATTGGCTAAAAGTATATTTTTTGATGAGGTAACTATTAGATACATTATAGGGACAACGACGAGGGTCAAAAGTGTTGAGAAGGTCAATCCGAAGATTACAGTAAGGGCAAGTGGTCCCCAATAGGCGAAGTTTCGCCCCCCGAAGTATATATCTGGCTTCAAATCAGTAAACAATCCGATGAAATCAATGTTGAACCCTATTGCCAGTGGGAGCATTCCCAGAACGGTTGTTATAGCGGTTAGGAGGACTGGTCGTAGCCTCATTGTTCCGGCGTGAACAATTGCCTTGATGAGGTCTTCCTTACTCATTTCGCACGAATCGTTTTCTTCTTTCATCCTATTAAGTGTCAAGTTAGTGTAGTCAACCAGCACGATAGCATTGTTAACTACTATTCCGGCGAGGGCTATGGCTCCAATCATTGTCATAATTACGACTATATCCATTCCTGTCAGGGCAATGCCCCATAGAACGCCAGTGATACTGAACACCACACTAATCAAAATAATTAATGGTTGTGAATAGGAGTTAAATTCAGTAACAAGGATAATCAGGATAAGGAATAGGGCTATGGCGAATGCCTTGGTCAAATAGTCCACATTTTTCCTCATTTCTTCTTGTTCGCCAGTGAACTTATAGGACACGCCGGGCGGAATGCTCATCTGTTTTAAGTGTTTTTGCATTTGAGCAATCACTTCAGGAGCGCCATATCCTTTTTCTACGTTGGAGTATAGCATAATATATCTTTTTGTGTTTTTGCGATATATGGCGTTGAAATCGCTAATGTTTTCAAAAGAAACGACATTTGCCAAGGGTAATAGAGCGGTTCTGGATAAATTAGGGACTTTCAATAATTTGAGTAGTTCAGTATTATAGCGATAGTTTGGATGCAATCGGACATTAATGGGATGGTCTTCTTGCATATAGTTGAGTGTTGACGCCTCTGTTCCATTTAGTGCCGTTCGGAGAGTTAGGGCTATTTCCCGCATGCTAAGTCCCAGATGATTGACCATGTCTCTGTCTACGTGTGCGACGGTTTGTGGATATGTCCTATTGATGTTCATTTGAAGACCTTGGAGACCGGGAATGTTCAGAGAATCAAAATATCGCTTAACATAGTTAGCGAACTTGTAGAGGGTTATATAATCTTCGCCGTATAGTTCTAAACTGACTGGGTAGCCCATTGGTGGTTTATTTTCCAACTTGCCAGTATAGAGACTAATTCCGGCCCTATTACCCAACATTGACCGGATGGTGTCCATTATGACATCAGAGTTAATCCCCTTTTTGTATCTGTCAAGGGAAAAATCAATGGTTATCTTGCCTTTGTTTCGGGTTTTTCCGGGCTCAATGCCCCTGTGAATATCATAAGCCCCTTCGCCAACCTGTTCTATGATAGCCGTTATGCCACTTGTGTCGTAGCCTCTTGAATAAATGTAATTATAAATTTTCTGGGCTATATTACGAGTGAAGGAATCTGTAACTGTTATGTCAACGCCCTCAGGGAATTCAATATAGACATATCCTTGGTCTGGTTGCACATTAGGGAAGAAGTGGATGTGTGGATTTCTGAACTTGATGGCAAAGATTCCTCCTATGAAGAGAGCCACACTTACAAAAAGAACAATATATGGTCTAAAGCCAGTTAGGAACCACGTTAAATGTTTAGCATACATGCTCTCTAACTGAGTTAAAAATGTGTTTTGGAACCATAAAACAGTTTTGTAAAGAAACAGCCTGTATGCAAGAGTGGAAACAGAAGCAATAAAAATAAATAGGCTAATGGCAGTTATTGTTTTTCTGACTTGGTCTGGCAGGCTAATGAGCTTGGTGGCGACTAATGAAGCTAAGGATAAGATGGCTATGATTATGAGTGTATATATCAATGCCCTTTTTCCATTTTTAATCCATTGAGTTTTGCCTTTAATAAATTGAGCGGGTTTTTCTGTATAGCGAGCGATAAACACAGGATTAATTACCAGAGCGACGAGCAGAGAACCTGAAAGCACTGAAATAAGGGTAATGGGCAGATAGGACATAAATTCACCAATTATTCCGGGCCAGAGTCCCAGTGGGAGGAATGCGGCGACGGTAGTGGCGGTGGATGTAATGATTGGGACGGCAACCTCCCCTACTCCATATTTTACTGCATAGAACAGGTCATAGCCCCGTTCTCGGAATTTTAGGATGTTTTCAACAATCACAATTCCATTGTCAACAAGCATTCCAAGGGCAAGAACCAATGCGAACAGCACAGGCGTATTGAGTGTAATGTCTGACAAATACAGGATTATGAAAGCAATGAGCATAGAGAAGGGAATTGCGAGGGCAACAAATATGGCTTCCCTAAAACCCATAAATAGTGTCATTATTAGCAAAACAAGGATTAATCCTGATATTATGCTATTTTCCAGATTAGAAACTTGTTCTTTTGTGTGTTCGGAAAGGTCACCGGTTATGTGTATCTCCACATCCTGAGGCAGGTGAGTTGTTTTGAAATTACTGACTATTTCCCGTGTTTTTTCAGAGAGTTCAATAAGATTTGCCTCTTTGCGTTTTTTTATCACAAGCGAGACCACTTTCTTGCCATAGAGCCTTGAAAAACTTTCTGGTTCTTCCAGTTGGAACCTAATTGTAGCGATATCCTTCAGCAAAATGGTTTGCCCATCTATTGACCTAATTACAATGTTTTCCAATTGCGAAGGGCTTTTAATATCTCCACTAACTCGTAATGGTCGGACTAATCCGTCTGTTTTCAACTCACCGGCAGAGATAGTAAAATTGGCTTCGCGAACAGCATTCACCACCTCCATAATCGTGAGGTTACGTGCTATCAACGAGGGCAAGTCCACCAACACAGCAACCTCCCTTTCCTGAACACCAACTATATCTATTGTACTAACATGTTCCAGTCCCTCAAGTAAGTCCTTTAAATCTTCTGCCCACTTTCTTAATTGGGCTTCATCATAGTTGCCTGATATGTTAACATTAAGAGCTGGTCTCAACTCAGCAATGTCCAACTTAGTAACGGTGGGTTTCTGTGGCAAATCAGCAGGCAGGTCCCCACGGCTATATAACTCATCAACCTTGATTTTAACTTCATCGTGAGCTTCGTCCATGTCATAATCGTGCTCAAATTTTGCTATTGTGATTGCAGCACCTGTTTTGATTACGCTCCTAACTTCCACAACACCTTCCAATCGTTTCAATTCGTTCTCTATAGGTTTGACAATTAGTCTTTCTATCTCCTGAGGTTCATAACCTGGATAGGAAGTCCTGACGAACACTTCAGGGAAAGAGACATCTGGGAAGTTCTCCCTTGGCAGTGCCAAATATAAGACTATTCCGCCAATTAGGGCAAGCCACGTGAATAATACAACTGTTTTTTGATTATTTAATGCCCACGTTGTTATGCCGAAAGTTCTCTTCATCTCTTGGTTTCTTTAAGCAGTTTAACGTGTTGTCCGGAAGACAATGCCCGTGCCTCTATCCCAACAATAAAAGCGCCGTCTGGAACCCCTGAATCAATAGCCATTGTCGTAGGTGTAGACGCCACTTCCCTAACCCTAACAGCCTTGATTACGTAGATTGAATCCTGTGGTTCCAGCATCATTACTGTGGGGGACCCATCGGATGATTCCACCACTGCATACATTGGGACCACCGCTACTGAATCAAACCTTTTTACGTAAACCTTCACGACAGAACTCATGTTTGGAACCACTTCGCACTTGCCCTTCGGTTCCACCCGCACGAAGAAGGACTTGCTTCTCGGGTCTATGTATGGGCTAACATACTTCACAACGCCTGTGTCCACACATTCCAGTGAGCGGAATTCAATAACTGCCGTCTGTCCTCTTTTCATGTCTGAATAAAACTTTTCTGGGACATAAGCATCAACGTAGGTCTTCTCTGTTCCAACAATGTTCACCAGGGGGATTTGAGGCATTGCCATCTGCCCAACCCTCACAAACACTCTGTTGACATAGCCAGAGATTGGACTGACAACGACTGTTTTTTGAAGTTGTTCACGCAGTAATTCAAGCCTTGTTTTTAGGGCATCCCGTTGGGTTTTGGCTTGCAGGTAGGCAATCTCGCTTCCAATTCCCTGTTCATATAGTCTTTTCTGCTTCACGTAAGTGGTCTCCGCCAGTTCATATTGAACTTTAACTTCTTGAAACTGCTTATTTAATAGTTCATCATCTATCTTCAATAATGGGTCGCCTTCCTTGACGTATTCCCCTTCCGTTACGTAAATTTCCCTTATCTTACCCGAAACTTCACCGTGAACATTCACAGATTTTTGAGATGCCACAGTGCCATAAGTGGTAATATAATGGTCATAAGTGCCATAGCTAACAACCAATGGTTTTAGGGATGGAATGGGATTTTTATCCGTTGTTTCTGTTTCTTTCTTTTCTCCGCAACCGTTCAGTAATATGATCCCTATAATCAGTAAACTACCTGCTTTCCTCATTTGTGTTGTCTTTTTTGAAGTTTATTAGTTTTTCCTGTGCTAATATCAGGTTAGCAAGGCTTATGTAATAGTTTTGCAGTTCTGTGAAGTAAGCTCTTTGTGAGTTAAGGAATTCCGAAGAGGATCCCAAGCCTGTTTTCAATCTTGTGAAGTCTCGTTCCATTGCTTGTAGGGAAATTTCTGTTTGTTTATTGTGCCATATGAATTTTTTATAAGCATATTTGTAATCATTATAAAGTTTTTTGAACTCCACTGCAAGTTGCTTTTTCCTTTCCTGAGCCTTCAACACAGCGAGATTGTAGTCATACAGTTTTTGTTGCATCTGAAAAGTTCGCCTGCCCCCAGTGATTATAGGGAAAGAAATTTGTAGTCCCACGAGGCTCTGCCATTGCCACTCCTTTCCTGAATTAAAGAAATCAAAATCCTTAGTCGCATAGGCATATTTACTGCCCATCCAGAACGCCGACACGGTAGGGAGGGCTTGCGACTGGACATACTTAACCTGCAATTTAGATGCCCTAACGCTATTTTGGGCAATTAGGTAATCAATGTGTTTCTCTGGATTAAATGAAGAGTCTGCGATGAAGGGCTTCAGTAACTGTTCCAAAGTGCTTTTTAGAAACAATGGGTTTTGAGGGTCTCTCCCTAAGATGATGTTTAGCATTTGCGTGGCTACAACTCGCCGTTGAATAAGATTGTCCCTTTCAAGTCTTAGAAGTTCTATTCTGTGGGCGACTTCCACCACTGTGAAGGAATCTATTAAACCCTGTTGATAAAGAGCATTTAGTTCATCCAGTTGTTTTTGAGCGATGGAAATGCTACTGTCCATCAGAGAAATAAGGCGTTCTGTCAGCAATAGGTTGACATACGCCTCTGTGACGGCATCAGTTAATACCTGAACAGTTTTCTTTTCTGCCAGTTGGCTAATTCGTTCATAGGTACGTGCCGATTGCAACCCTACAATATAACTCCCGTTGAAAATCAACTGCGACACTTGAATTTTGCCTTCCATTTTTTGTTCCTGTCCAAATCGCATGTAAATATATTGGTCTTCCGGTGCTAATGGATTGAAAATCCTTGCCGGAACGGGTGTTAGAGGCAATTCAAGGAAATACTGATATGACCCGGCAAGGGACACTTGTGGAAACCCAATAGCCGTCGTTTCCCAAACCTTTTTCTTCGCTTTCAAAACTTCCACTCGGGACTCAACAGCCCTAATGTTATCCCTTGAAGCCAGAGAGACAGCCTCTTGAAGCGTGAGGGAATCCTGAGCAATAACAAGCCCACTGGCAACAATTAGTCCAACGAAATACTTTTCCATAGTT
Organism: Chlorobiota bacterium; assembly: GCA_013153515.1. Lineage (GTDB taxonomy): Bacteria > Bacteroidota > Bacteroidia > JAADEI01 > JAADEI01 > JAADEI01. Next base: position 12,225 of record JAADEI010000112.1, read on the forward strand.
CCATTCCTTTTTCTGTTAACATTGCATGCATGAAAAACTCAAGTATCTTCTGAGAGACATTAGCAGAAGAGTATTTACTCACTGGAAACACTTCCGGTTCAGTGGAACCAATCAATGAGGCATAAAACAACCTGCTTGTGAATTCAGGATCAATTTCCTGTTTATAAATGCCTTCCCGTTGACCCCGCTCTATGTTGTCTTTCAAATAGTTGAGAATATATTCCCTGAGTTGGGTGAGCAACCATTGGGCAATGTCTGGAAATGCACGTTTCAATTGATAGATGGGCGATTCCTTTTGATACTGCAGATTTTCAAACATTAAATCCTCAATCTTTACTAACTCTTCCACTGGCGACTTGCTTTCAATATTGAACTGTTCAATGGCTTTGACTATCTTGTCAAAACGGCGTTGCACAGCCTCCTTAACCAATTCCTCTTTGGAAGAAAAGACTTGGTAGAGGGTCTTCTTGCTAATGCCCAATTGATGGGCGATATCGTCCATACTAACTGCTATAACGCCGTGTTTCAAATACAATTCTTCTGCCGTGTCCACTATCTTTTCCCTTAATTTCTGGGCATCTTTTACCACGAGGAAACTTTGAAAACAATAACCGTTTCCAGGTTAGAAAAAGTTCCACCCCAACCACTTAGCAACTAAATCCCTTGGGCAACAAGGACTTTCATATTACCCTAAAAGGGACAAACCACGACAGGCAAACCGCATAGCGGAAGGCGAGTTAGGAATTTCATAATGATTCCGTGGCGTTATAGTTTGGCTATCTCTTATTTTTTCCAGAGATTCTTCGGCTATATTCATCAAGCAACTTCCTTTCTTCGTCGGTGAGGCTATTGAGCCCTTCTTTTCTTATTTTATCCAAAATTCTGTCTATTTCAGTGTCCATAGGGGTTCGAGACGGCTTCTTTTTCTTTTTAATTCTGAATGATACAGATGGCTTTCTGGGTCGTCTGCGGATCCATTTAACAAATAGGAATCCAGAGAGTGCCCCGCCAAGATGGGCTATGTGCCCACCAGTGTTTGAAAATCCCAGAAACAAAATGTCTAAAACGACGAAGGCGAGGGCAACGAACCTGAGTTCCACCCTACCCAAGAGAAATAGATAAAGTGGATAGCGCGGAGAGATAGTTGTAGCGGCAAGGAGAAATGCCATCACAGACGCTGAAGCCCCAACAAGCATAGAATGTTTATTAAGGGCAGGAAGGAAATTATACGCCAAGAGGAAAGCCAATCCCCCGGCAATGGCTCCAATGATGTATAATCTTAATGTGTAGCGATACATAAGAAAGAGTTCAACAATTTTACCGAACCAGTAAAGTCCAATCATATTAAATAGGAGGTGGAAGAATCCCGTGTGGACAAAGGAATAAGTTACTATTGTCCATGGTTTGCGAATGAATTCAGACAGGTCGGCAGGCATAGATAAGAGGGAATACAGGGTGTAATATAATGTGTGATTGTTAGTAAATTGTGAAATTAAACGAACAATAAAAAGAATTAGAAAGACTGCTACATTAAGAGCTAACAGCTTTGGGAGCCACGATCTCTCGTGGAACACCACGTATTTTAAGTCATGCCAGACGTTCCACACCGCTATCTGGTGTCCTTATATTTAATCAGTTGTTTTTTCAAGGAAGAAATGGCTTTGTCTATTGCTTCCTCAAAGGTTGCTGCTCTGCCCTGAGCCATCAGGACGTTTCCCGGCACAAGGGCTTTTATTTCAATTTCTTTTGTGAAGTCGTTGTTGTGTGCGTTTAGATTTTTAATATATATGTCCAAAGCTGTGATGTAATTTTTAAATCTGTCTAATTTCTGGAGTTTTTTGTCCAAGATGGCTTCTAAACCATCGCTAATATCTGCATGCACTTTGTGAAGTATGTATTTCATGATGGCTTTATTTTATGGTTATTAACGAGGGGATGTGATTGTTTGTATATTTGTTTAATTTTTTCTATTGAAGTATGGGTATAGACTTGTGTTGCGGCAAGTGAAGAGTGTCCGAGTAATTCTTTTATGGTGATGAGTTCGACGCCTTTATTAAGGAGGAGTGTGGCGAAGGTGTGTCTGAGCATGTGAGGGTGTGGATTCCCGATTTGATAACCTGCCAATATAGATTTTATCTTTCGCTGGACCCATCGTGGATAGATAGGGGCTCCCTTATTGGTAAGGAGCAACATTCCACCGGATATTCCGAAATGTTTATTTCTCAGTGCGATGTAGTAACCAATTTGCCTAAGGAGTTGTGTTGCTATGGGCACTTCCCGTGTTTTATTGCCTTTGCCAGTGACTATGACCACTTCTCTGCCGAAATCAATGTCTTTATCGGCTATTCCACACAATTCAGAGACTCTTAATCCGAGTGCGAGGGGCATGACGAAGACGAGCCAGTCCCTCCATTTGTCCCACGGGTCTTCCTTTGCAGGCTTTAGATCCTCTATGATTCCTTCAAGGGATGCTTCTTGAACGTATTGGGGCAGACGTTTGGGCACTCTGGGAATTTCAACTGTTGATGCCACATTGGCAGGAACAATCCCTTTTGATACTAAAAATTTGAAAAATGAGGATAGGGTTGCCTTTTTACGACGGATGGAACGAGGAGATAATCCTTTTCTTACGAGGGTAGCCAACCATGATTGAATCATAGAGGAGTCAACCTCTTCCCATGACGAAACGCCATATTCATTAACCCAAGAGACAAATTGTTTCAGGTCTTTGAGATATGCCTCAACTGTTTTAGTGGAGTACCGCCTCAATGATTGAAGATAGGTCTCAAAGGCGGTGATTTGTTGTAACATGGCTACTTATTCCTCCATGAGGCGTCTCATCTTTTCTCTATAGATGGCTCTGAGCAGTTGTTGTCTTCTGACAATAGATGGTTTTAAATAGACCAAATGTCTTTTATATTCTTCCACTATTCGGGCTTGTTCAACCAGTCTTCTGAAATCTTTCAGAGCCCTGTCGAGGGATTCGTAGCCTTCCACTGTCAATTCAACCCTTGGTGTTCTCATTACTCTCTTTATTTACCCTTTGATTAACACAAAGATAAGTGTTTTTAGTTCTCTTATTTCCTGACGTATTTCTCCAGTTCTTCTTCAAAAAAGAATTTATCTGCGAAGGCTGGTTTGAGTTCATCTAACCATGTTGCCTTCTCATCATACTCGGCGAAGAACGGTTTGTCTACCCAGTCAGGATTGCGTCCCTGTATCATTCTCAGGACAAGAACCTTTTTGCCATTTATCTGTGCTGGTCCGAGAACTTCTACCTTCCCCGGGGTGGCGCTCATGCTGGGTCCCCTAGCTGTCCTCCCCAATCCGCTTACGTTTTTCCACGCATCCCTATATATTTCCCAAGCCTTGACAAGGGGGATTGCGAAGAAGTGATGGGCACCTGTGTCCCGAGCTATAAACATATAGTATGGAACCATACCCATATTGACCTGTTTTTTCCACATTGTTTCCCAAAGTTGGCTATCTGCATTGATGTGATTAAGGACGGGGGATTGGGTTCTTATTACTGCCCCGGTGTCAAGGATTCGGCGTGTTGCCTGTGCCACGGGGTCGGGCTCCAGTTCCCGAGGATGATTGAAGTGAGCCATTATGGCAAGATGCTTCCCGCTGCTGACTATTTTTTCAAAAAGGTAGAGTAGGTCGTCGGCATCAGGGTCAGAAATAAATCTATAGGGCCAATATGAAAGTGCTTTGGTGCCAATCCTGATTGTTTGGAGATGCTCGATATTTGCCTCCAGAATTGGTTCAATATATGTTTTAAGGATTTTAGTCCGCATAATCATTGGGTCGCCTCCTGTGAAGAGCAGGTCTGTAACCTCAGGGTGGGCTTTGAGATACTTAATCAGGAGGTCAACCTCTCGCATAGCGAACTTGAGGTCGTCCATTCCGACGAACTGTGGCCAACGGAAACAGAAAGAGCAATAAGCATGGCATGTTTGACCCTGGGATGGGAAAAACAATACTGTTTCATTATACTTATGCTGAACACCTTTTAGTTTGATTCCATCAACAGAAGGGACGTTGTATTGGAGTTGTCCTGCGGGATGTGGGTTGAGTTGAATCCTTATTTTGTTAACTATTTCTCGCAGGGTTGTCCTATCAACTCCTTTCTCCAGAGCCTTCTTCACTTGCTCGTAGTGTTGTGGAAGAAGCATTTCCTTTACTGGGAAGTTCAAGATGAACAGGGGGTCCTCAGGAGCCTTATCCCAATCAATCAGTTCGTTAATGACATAGTTGTTTGTCTTGAAGGGGAGGACTTGGGCAACCACTTCAATCGCTTCAATAACTTCCTTGGGGAGCGTTTGTATTTGTGGGATATTCTTGAAGTTGTGTAAGGAAAATGTTTTGTATTGAGGTTGTTGCATTAATACTTGGGTCATAAGTCAAAAGATTTTTTGAGTTATTTGTTAAGGTAAAGGTAAAAAGAGCGGGGGGAGCAATAACCTCCCCCCTTATTTACTTACGCTGTCAATTGCAAAAATGTTTCTCTGAGCGTTATCTAACGCTATTGAATCTGCGTTCTACCTCCTCCCAGTTAACGACGTTCCACCAAGCCTCTATGTAAGCAGGTCTTCTCCATTGGTAGCGTAGGTAGTAGGCGTGTTCCCACACGTCAAGTCCCAAGATAGGGGTTCCTCCTCTGAGGTTCTCGTCTTCTAAGATGTCCATGAGGGGATTGTCCTGATTTGGAGTTGAACCAACGACCAACTTGCCATTCTTAATGACGAGCCACGCCCATCCGGAGCCGAATCTAGAGGCTGCGGCTTGTGAGAACAATTCCTTAAACCGAGCGAAGGAACCGAATTCTGTTTCTATGGCTTTGGCTAGCTCGCCCCCCGGCTCGCCCCCGCCATTGGGTTTCATTATTGTCCAGAAGAGGGAGTGATTGTAGTGCCCACCACCATTATTCCTAACGGCTGTTCTAATGTTTTCAGGGACCCTACTGAGGTTGGTGAGGATTTCTTCAATGGATTTTGAGTCCCACTCTGTGTCTTTAATTGCGGCGTTTAGTTTAGCGACATAACCGCCGTGATGCTTGTTGTGATGGATGTACATAGTGGCTGTATCAATGTATGGTTCAAGGGCATCGTAGCTATAGGGTAATTCTGGTAGTTTCACTGCCATGGTTGTATGATTTTCATTGCTAAGTTACGTAATTTGAATTGAATCTAAATTTTAATGGCGTGCATGGCGACAAAGGAGCCTATGGTGTGCCCTTTCAAAGTTGGGTCTTCTTTTGAGAGCATCCAAGGGAAATCAAAAAGAGTTTGGACCATAGTTTTAATTATGAAGCCTGTTTCGTTGAGCATGGTCATCATGTCCTTTACGGTAAAGAAGCGGGCGTATGTGTAGAATGGGGGGATTTTATTGGTCAAATAGAAGTTTCCCACGAGCGAATTGGCTGGGATGACTCCTATAATGAGATGTCCGTTGGGTGTAAGTATTCGGTAAACTTCTTTTAATGCGGAATGGGGCTCTGAAAAGAAACAGATGGAGACCACGATTAATGCCAAGTCAAACGATTGAGGAGGGAAGGGCAGGTTTTCTGCTGTTGCGTTGATTGTGCTAAGTCCTCTTTGTTGGGCTATATGAGCCATTGCTTGGGCTGGTTCCACGCCAATGTGTATCCCAAGGGGGAGAGCGAATCGTCCCGTTCCGGCTCCTATCTCAATACCATGATTAAATTTCGGCAATATGGAACGCAGGGCTATTAATTCGCTTTGGTAGGCATACCAATGTTTTATGTACCATGAGTCGTAGCGATGGGCATTTTTATCAAAAATTTTTATGGCGTTAATCATATCCATTTCAAATTTAGGTAGTATAACTTTGTAAATCTGAAAATAAGGACAGATGGAAATGTCTGTTGCGTATCCCACTGTTGAAGAGGTTCTTCAATCAATAGGGATTTCTCCGAAGAAGGTGTATTATCAATTAAGTGTTCCTGAGTTGATTGAAGATAGCATTAAGGAGAATATGGTTTACTTGTCTGACCGGGGTGCTTGTGTTGTGGACACAGGGCAATTCACTGGGCGTGCCCCGAAAGACAGGTTTATAGTGAGAGATGAGTTGACTGCTGAAAGTGTTGATTGGGGCAGTGTTAACATCCCCCTTGAGCCTGAACATTTTGATCATTTGCTTGAAGACATGAAAGAGTTCATCAAGGAGAAGGAGGTGTATGTGAGGGATGCTTATGCTGGTGCGGACCCTAAGTATAGGCGTCGTGTTCGGTTTATTAATACATATCCGTGGCATAACTTATTCGTTCATCACTTATTTATACGTCCCAGAAGGGAAGAATTAAAAATTTTTGAGCCTGATTGGTATGTGATTGCCTTGCCTAATTTCAAGGCTGTTCCGGAGAGGCATGGTGTTCCACACGAGAATTTTGTTGTAATCAATTTCAGTCGGAGAATGGTAATAATTGGGGGCACTGCTTATGCCGGAGAGATAAAGAAATCAATATTCAGTGTTATGAATTTTGTGTTGCCGTATAAAGACAATGTTCTTTCTATGCACTGCTCTGCTAACACGGATAAAGCTGGAAATGTGGCTTTATTCTTCGGCTTATCTGGAACGGGCAAAACAACGTTGAGTTCGGATCCTGAAAGACTGCTTATCGGGGATGATGAGCATGGATGGACGGAAGACGGCGTCTTCAACATTGAAGGTGGTTGTTATGCTAAGAGCATAAATTTGGACCCGGAAAAAGAGCCTGTTATTTACAAAGCAATACGGTTTGGGACAATTTTAGAAAACGTCAAATTCTTCCCGGGAACAAGAACAGTGAATTATGCCGATGCTTCCAAGACAGAGAACACTCGTGCTGCCTACCCTTTGTATTACCTTGATGATTCATACGTGCCTTCCGGTATGGGAGACCATCCTAAGGATATATTCTTTTTGACTTATGACGCTTACGGCATTTTGCCACCAATAGCTCGTCTAACAGAAGAGCAGGCAATGTATTACTTCTTGTTAGGCTACACATCCAAGGTTGCAGGGACTGAAATGGGGGTCAAGGAGCCTCAACCCAGTTTCTCCGGGTGTTTCGGGGCACCCTTTATGCCCTTGCCCCATACGGTATATGCTGAAATGCTTGGGGAACGTATAGGGAAGCACAATGTAAGGGTATGGTTAGTGAACACTGGATTGACAGGGGGTCCGTATGGAGTTGGCAAGCGGATGTCATTGCCCCACACAAGACGCCTGGTCCGTGCCGCTATGAAAGGGGAACTGGACAATGTGCCATATACCACACTGCCCATTTTTAACTTGAGGATTCCGGAGCACGTTCCCGGTGTTCCAGATGAGATTTTGAATCCACGAAACACATGGGCAAACCCTGAGGAGTATGATAGGATGGCACGCCAACTGGCAAAAATGTTTATTGAACACTTTCAAAAGAATTATGCAGATAAAGTGAATGATAGTATATTAGCAGGTGGACCTGTGTTGTGAAAAGACTGATATTAATAACTGGATTTTGCTTTTCTGCTGTTCTGTGGGCTCAGTCTGTTGAAGTGGCACCGGTGTGGTCTGTACGCAATAATCCTTTTGCTTTGTTGCAAGGTCAAGTGATTGGTGCTGGGGAGTTGACGCTTATTGCAGAGAGGAGGTATGGGGTTAGTGAGAGTTTGTGGTTTGGTGCGAGCTTCTCATACCTCACTTTTATCGGCAAAATTTTCTGGCATGCTTTATTAAAAGAATCTGTTAGCAATCCAAATGCTCAAATTGACATTTCTAATGGTCTAGGGTTCCGAATTCTTGTAGGTCAACGTTGGTATTTTGGCAAAGATGGTGTCCTATTAGAAGGTTTTCATTTTGGTCCCCTGCTCAATGCACACTTCTTTTACTTACGTTTCTCTGTTGATACTGAACCCTTTGTCATGCAATACAGAATTTTTAACTTTATTTTGCCGATTGGCTACACTTCATATATATCAAATTTAATTTCTCTTGATGCACTCATTGGCTATAACTATAGGCTTCATCTGGCGACTATAACATACAAGCCTAGGAGATGGATAAACGCCACGCAACCTGTTCTATCCGGTCATTGGCTATGGTTCTCTGTATATATCAGGTTTGCCCTTTCATATAACGAATGACAGCTATCACTACATCATCGTCAAACTCTATCATGTCGGATCCATAATACTCTTTCAATTTATCAAGGAATTTATTAAGAACCTCTTCTGCAGAGTCCGTACTCCGGATTCCAGCCGTTGAAAGCAATTTTGCTATACCCTCCTCCCCAAGGAATCCTTCACCCTTTTCCGTCTGGATTTTAAGTTCCGAAAGCCCATCGGAATATAGGACAAGAAACCCTGGTTCACTTAAAGTGATACCTGCCTCGGCTGGAGCTACCATTTCAATAAAAGATATTGGAGGCAACCCTTTCTCTGACAGGATTTTAACCTGTGATTCCGTAATCCATATTGGTGGTGGATGCCCACACCTAACAACTTCAAGTTTTTGCCTGTCGGCATGAACCCACACCATTGTTATAAACTTCTCTTGAGTCAAAAGGATACTTTTAGTAGCACGTTCAATGTATAACGGAACCTGTGTGGGGGTCCAATTACTAGGGGGCATAGCATCTAAAACGCCTCTTAGATAAGCCATAATGAATGCTGCCTGTATCCCTTTCCCACTAACATCTGCAAGCATAAAAGCGACAGATTGGCCGTATTGCCTCCACCAATAGATGTCGCCCCCCACCTCTTGAGCAGGCTTAAAAAATACGGATATTTCCATGAATTTGCTTTCAAAAGACAGAGCGGGGAGCAAGTTTAATTGGACTGTTCGTGCTGCCTCAAGCATTATTTGGGCCCTAGTGATTGCCTGCCGTCTCTCAATAGATTCTTCGTATAATAAAACAAGCGAGATCTGGTATGCCATTTCCTCCAAAAGCCTGACCAAATAGACATCAAAGCCATGTCTGACTGACTTAAATGCACAGAGAACACCCCGACACTTCCCTTCCAGAACAATAGGTATAATACACTGAGAATGGATATTGCTTTCGTTTTTCACGTCGTTATCAATCATGTATGAACAAGAATCCATTGAGGCATCACAAAGAATCATAAGTCGCGTCTCTGAGGGCAACACTCCATCCTTTATGGTTATTCCTTTTTCAGGAATTTTTACTACTATTCCATCTGAAGAAGTTCTTTCTCTTGCTCTGTAAGCTAGTTCTGTAATCCAATCCTCAAGGGGCTTATTTTCCATTATTAACTGTTCCATAAACTGCTCTGCTTCCCTAAATTCCTCAATGACGCCACGCAAAGGAAAAATTATTATCATTCCCAAAAATGATATTAGAGCATAAGCACCAATAAATCCTGTTATTATTACCCATGTGCTATTGCGATAAAATGGTACGAGCAAATAAGTCAACAGTTCGGGACTTCGCAAAGACTCAAGAATAAAATAGAGAGCAACAATGATAAATACTATGGATATTAAAGACTGAAACAATTCTTTTCGGGCGATGAATAATAACCAACGGAGTTGGAATAGGAAATAAAGCAAGCCAAAAGAAATGATGATTAAGATGCCTATTGAAGCAGTGGGATCATAGTAAAATAAATTAAGCAAATAGGTTGCAATTATCAAAAATTCAAGGGTTGCCCATAAGAGGTGATCTTTTTTGCTCCCCTTGAACAAAATAAGTTTTCTAATAAATGACATGGCTGCCGAAATCCCCATAGCAATAACAACCAATCTCAGGAAATAGCTTACTGCCCTCACTTGCACCACCTCAACATCGGCAAAAGCGAGTTTAATTAATTGTTCAAACAGTCCGGAAGCAGTAATAAATAAGGCGGTTAGAACCCAAACCATAGAGAAATTAAAAATCTCCCGTTCAACAATATAGCCTCTAACAAGGGCATATATAACTGCGAAGGCAAGAGCCAGGATTAGGGAAACGTCTTCTTTTTGAGGGACATAGCTAATCCAAGCCGGAGGTAAAATACTGAAATAAGCCATTAACGCGCCAAGAACAAGGAGAATAAAAAGCAGAAACCACAATATAGTTCTTAGCCTAATCACATAACTAAAATAAGGAATGCACTTAGAAAACAACCGTTATCGCCCCCTGTCAGACAATACTACTAACAAAAGGTCTCAAACGCTTGAGTTATTACTTCGGCGAGTTCCTCGGGTGTCCTGCCTTCTATTTCATATCTTGGCATAAACCACACTAACTGACCGTTTTTAAAGAGGGCTAAGGAAGGGGAAGAAGGGGGGAAAGGTTGCATATATTCCCTTGCTTTGGTGGTTGCTTCAATGTCTGCTCCCGCAAACACCGTTCCTAAAAATTCTGGTTTTTTATGTGCCTGCTGAAGAGCAATTTTAAGTCCAGGTCTAGCGGCCCCTGCTGCACACCCACACACTGAATTAACAAAGATGACGGCAGTGGACCCCTTAGATTTTTCCATAAATTTGTCAACTTCCTCCGGTGTTCTCAAGTCCTCAAATCCTGCAATGAGAATGTCCTGTCTCATTGGCTCCACTATCTCTTCAGGATAATATCCCATCTTCACGCTATTTTTTCTTTGTTTGGTATTCTTTTCTAAGAAATTCAATGCATTCAGTTATAACGGATTCCGCATCCGTTATAATTCCTTTAGCCAGGGAGTTTGCGAGATAAACATTAAATAACAGTGTGGCGACAGTCATCGGACCCACCCCACCTGGAACAGGGGTTATAGCTTTAACTATCTGGCGAACCTCGGGCTCAACATCTCCAGTCAACTTACCATTATCATCAACATGAATCCCCACATCCACTACAATCATATTTTTAGTAACCATTTTGGGTTTGAGCCAATGTTTCTTCCCAACGGCAACAATTACAATATCGGCGTTTTTTAAATGCTCATCTATATTCCTACTTCTGGAATGACACATTGTCACTGTAGCGTTAGCCCAAGGGAATCTTCTTGAGACGAGCAATGCCAGTGGAGTTCCAACTATGTTGCTCCTTCCTATTACAACAACATTCTTCCCAGTTAACGAAATACCATAATAGTGAAGAAGGAACAATATCCCAAGGGGTGTTGCCGATATGAATCTTGGAGTTGAGCGAGCCAGAAGTCCTAAATTCTCCGGGGTGAACCCATCAACATCCTTATTTGGTGGGATGTGCTGGATTATAGCATCTTCATTTATGTGGTTTGGCAAAGGCAATTGAACAATGATGCCATCAAAACGTTTTGATATTTCCCTTATTTCGTTAACAAGCTGTTGCCGAGTGATAGATTCTTCAAGATGAACCAATTCGGCTTTAATGCCTACTTCGCCCGCTGCCCGGATCTTATGATTAACGTATACTTCGCTTGCAGGATTGTTTCCAACCATAACTATTGCCAGGGAAGGTCTTGCCCCCTCCGCCTCAACCCTATTTCTTATCCATTTTTTTAGGGCGGTTGCTACCGGCTTGCCTTTAAGCAGTTGGGTCATCAGGAAAGCATTACAATCGTTTATTTTTCAAGCCTTGCCTTGCATCAGGTAGATGTAAAATAAAAAGAGGTGGGCTCACTTCGCCTGTGACCCACCCAATGGATTCTGTCTATCTGGCGAGGTGGACTGCTCCTGTCTTACAACAACACCTTTGATATAAATAACCTTCATGGGTGTCTTGGCGTTGGAGATGATAGTAATTGCTTTGGTGAATGGTCCAGGGCGTCCTTTAGTATTGTATTCAACAGTTATTTTAGCTTTTTGACCAGGCATAATTGGTTCCTTGGGCCATGTGGGCACAGTGCATCCACAACTAGCCCTAACATTTTGAATGATCAAAGGCTCTTTACCCACGTTAGTAAACCAAAAGTCATGTTTCACTTTGGGACCTTCTGGGATTTCACCGAAGTCCCACACTTCGTGTTCAAACTTTATTTCAGGTGCATTCGGATTTGAAGTTTGTGTTTGTTGCTGTTGTTGGACTTGCTGAAATGCCATCAATGTTATCATTCCAGCGACTGCCATCACCGTGCCGATCGTTATCCTTAATCTCATGGCTTCTTTATTTTTACTTTCTTATCTACAAAGATAAATTCATAACTTTAAACGGGCAAAAAGTGTGCCATAGTGTATCGTAGAGGTGTGATAATTTGTAGCAACCCTCCTTTCCCAGAGGGGGATGGAGGCAGGACAGCTATACGACAGGACATAATAAGCGTGCTTCAACGAAACCCTCACATTGTTTGGGATGTAATTGTTTTGTGGAGTGAAGATGTTATTACCACTGCCAATTGGTTAGAGAAGCAAAAAAATATACACAATTATTGGATTTTTGACAAACCTACATTCAACCCTTTTAATTTATTGAAGGCTCAGCCTGAACACATTGCAAGATTCTTGCCCACAAATACTGTAAAAGAAGTAATAAATGTTTTGCACAAATCAAATTATCACAGTATTATTCTCAATGGGATTTATAGCGGGGCATTAGTTTTATGGGTAGACACGTCTCTCAGAACGAGAGTTATTTACAGATCTCATAATATTGAATACTTGTTGTGGCAACAGATTTTAGCCAGTGATGTAGTAACAACTTTCCAAGTGCCATTTTCTTTATACGCATTAAATGAAGCGAGAAAATACAAAAAATTAGAGCCAACAATTTGGCGACATTCAAATCAAATTTGGTCAATAGGCTATCACGACTTGTTAATGATAAGGAGGGAGAATGAATCTGTGAAGTGGCTCCTTCCTGATTTATCGCATTTAGGCTCATTGCATAGGGAAGACGTTAACAAATTTACGCCCACCGCTTTCCTTCTGACTTCTTATGACTGGTTTCCCAACAAATTAGGATTGCTCTTTTGGATAAAAAGTATTTTTCCACATATAAGTAAACGCTTTTCTCATTGGCGTTTCGTTATCGGGGGAAAGGGAACCGAAGCGTTATACTCATTTTCACAGGAAAACCTTGAGGTGAAGGGGTGGATAGACGAGCCAGGAGAGTATTTTCGGGATTCCTTTGTCTTTTTCGTACCTGTCTGGATTTCTTCGGGTGTCCGCATTAAGGTCATTGAAGCATTGTTGCATGGAAAGTTGATAGTTTCGACGTTTGAAGGCATAAAAGGTCTCCCACTGGTTAAGTGGAAACATTATATTCCTGTTGATCAGAGTCCTCAATCGTGGGTAGATGCTCTGAGGTGGATAGAAATTCACAGGGAAAAGGCTATGGAAATAGCTAATAAGGGACGCAGATTTATCATGGATATTATAGCTAATCACAGCGAGCCAATCATAGGGTAATAAGGAAAAAAACGAAGAGATATAACCATAAGATGTCAACGAAATGCCAATACATTGCAACTAATTGATATGGCAACACTTCTCTGAGAGTAACCTTACGTTTCCTAATTGCTAACGCTAGCCACAGTAAAGCGCCCAAACCACCAATGACATGCACGGCATGGGCTCCTGAAATGATGTAGAAGAAACTTTCTGATACAGTGCCTTGCAAAATAATTCCTTGGGAGGTCAATTGATTCCACCCGATCCACTGCCCTGCCAAGAAAAGGACTCCAAGGGCAAAGGTCAACCACACCAGTGCCTCCGCAAGGGAATAATGTCCGATTTTAAAAGCTCGGTAGCCCAGATGAAGAGTTAAGCTACTTAGCAAAATGATGATTGTATTTATCCAAAAAATCAGGGGAAGGTCATAGGACAACCATTGCTTAGTTCCCCTCTGGACTATGTATGCACTGGTCAAGCCAGCAAAGAACATAACTATTGACACTATGCCTAAAATTAGCATTAGCTTATAGGTCTGATATTTTTTTGATGGGGGCACAACAGGTTGTTGAATGCCATTGCCTCTCATAAACCAATAAATTTTAGGATTATAAACAAGGCATAATTAAGAGGAAGCATCAAAAGGTTAACGATAAGTAATTTTCTTAACGCATTATCATTTCCTTCTCGGTAATACCTAAGCCACGCTCGGACTATCCACAGGATAAATCCTAATGCTATTGAGACAGCAAGTAGGAAAGAAATACCTGTCATCACTCCAACAGGGATCATAATAACGGGAGGTAGAAGAGATGTGATGAGTAGAGATTGAGTGAATCGTTTGGGAGCGTGAACCTTAGTACCTATTAAAGAGTATTGATTTTCGTAAAGCTTGAGGATTATCCACGTGTGGGGATATTGCCAGATGAATTGTACCATGAATAGAAGGGATGCCAGTAGCCAATTGGAGGGGGAAACCACTAATACGCCTATTGCTGCCGGCAAAGCACCAGAAAGTGAGCCTAATTCCACTGCCCGTGGACTCCGTCTCTTTAAAAGAGTATATCCCACGATGTATGTTATCCATGCCACGGCACCTAAGAGAAGTGCACACCAACAGAGCAAACCCAGAAAAATAAGAGCCAATAATGCTGTCAATGCAACAAACTCTATTGCCACTATCGGAGAAATTGTTTCTTTTACTAATGGTCGCGAGGCTGTCCTATCCATCAATGAATCAATGTCTCGTTCAAGGTATTGGTTGAATGCGTTAGCAGACATTGCTAGAAGCAACCCTCCAAAACCTAACAGTGCCACCTCATTCCAAGAAACAGAATTTGCAGTCAGGAAATACGCTGCCAGAGAAGAGAATGCAACAGATAGGGATAACCTAAACTTACCGAGTTCAAGGAACGAACTCAGATAGCGTCCGACAAGCGATACCTCCTTGGTTTTCCCTTCCGCTTTATCAACAACAGTGGTTCTATTCATGATGGCGAGTCGTCATACTTATCCACACTGCTCAGATTCATTCCACTGGCTCAGAGACCTTAACAGGTTCTTTCTTTATCTGTTCAGGAGGAATATGCTGAGGAACATAGTCTGTGTCTTTGAGATATGGAGGCGAATACTCATAAGCCCATCTATAAACAGTTGGAACCTGACCCTTCCAATTGCCGTGTCCAGGAGCCATCTCCTCAGTGGTCCATTCCAAAGTGGTTGCTTTCCACGGATTGTTTGAAGATGGTTTCTTACCTCTAAAGATGCTATAAAAGAAATTATAGAAGAAAATCAGTTGTCCGGAAAAGCCGATTATTGCCATTGTAGTAATGAACAGATTAATGTCTTGCCATTGAGCCAAATAATCAAAAGATTGGAAAGAATAATACCTTCGTGGGACACCTGCCATTCCCATATGATGCATCGGAACAAACACGAGTAATGCAGGAATAATGGTAAAGAGGAAGTGGATGTATCCCAAGGTCCTATTCATCATTCTTCCAAACATCTTGGGGAACCAATGATAGATAGCGGCGAACATAGCTAAGAGTGCTGAGACACCCATCACCACATGGAAGTGTCCCACAACAAAATAAGTATCATGTAGGAGAATGTCATTCACCGCATTCCCAAGGAATATGCCTCCCAACCCTCCAATAATGAATGTTGCAACGAATCCAAGGGCAAACACCATTGCGGGAGTGAGTCGCAAATTACCCCTCCAGATAGTGAAAAGCCAGTTAAACACCTTAACAGCTGAGGGAATAGCAATAGCAAGGGTCATATACATAAACATGGACCCAAGGAACGGATTCATACCGGAAACAAACATGTGATGAGCCCACACGAGGAAAGAAAGGAACATTATGGAAGCCATAGAAATCACCATTGCTGTATATCCAAAAATTGGTTTCCTACTATTGACAGCTAACACCTCAGAGACCAATCCCATAGCAGGAATTATAATGATGTAGACTTCCGGATGTCCAAGGAACCAAAACAGATGCTGATACAGAATCGGGCTACCGCCGTAATTGGGTAAAGCTTGACCATTAAAGAAAATTTCTGATAAATAGAAGCTTGTTCCCAAGTGCCGGTCCGCTAATAGCAAAACACCTGCGGCGAGTAGTACAGGGAATGACAGCAAACCCAATACTGATGCAATAAACATTCCCCAGACAGGCAGGGGCAATCGAGCCATTGTCATTCCCTTAGTTCGCATATTAAGAATTGTGGTTACATAATTCAAGCCCCCAAACAATGCCGAAATAATAAATAGGACTATGCTAACTAACCATAGGTCCATACCAATCCCCATATTAGGTAGCTCTTTTAGTGCAGATAGTGGGGGATAAGCTGTCCATCCGGAAGCAGCCGGTCCCCACGGGAGAAATATGGAAACAAACATTATAACACTGGCAAGGAAGAAAGTCCAATATGAAAGCATGTTTAAAAATGGAGATGCCATATCACGAGCTCCAATCTGAAGTGGAACAAGGAGATTAGCAAATGTCCCACTTAAACCCCCTGTCAACACAAAGAAAACAAGGACCGTTCCATGAATAGTTATCAAAGAATTGTAAAAGTTAGGATCTAAAATTCCTCCTTCTCCCCATTTTCCTAAGATAACCTCAAAGAAGGGAATTGGGGTATCTGGATATGCTAATTGAAGCCTAAAAACAAGGCTCAGCAGTCCACCCATCACGCCCCAAAACATGCCTGTGAGCAAAAACTGTTTAGCTATGACCTTATGGTCCATACTAAAAACATACTTACTAAAAAATGATTCGCCCCTATGCCACTTCTCCCAGAATGACAATCCATTTCCATTGTGATGCCCTTCGGTATGAGCTGATTCTTGGTTAACACCCTGTCTAAGCACTTCACTCATGGCTTTAAATCTTTTTTCTCTGTTAACAGATTAAAACTTTTGTTATTTTTTCATTTCATTTCTGCGATAACCTGTTTGTTTTTATAGGTTTCGTACCAAGCAGTTTGTTTGTTCAACCACTGTTCAAACTCTTGCGGTTCCACTATGTCAATAGTTGTTCGCATGCTAGAGTGCCCTGAACCACACAGTTCTGCACACGCCACTTCATAAACAAAATTCTCATTGCCAGTCTTTTCCCTCATCTGCACAGTAGTATATTTAGGCGTGAACCACATGAATGTTGGGACGCCCGGCACAGCATCCATCTTCATCCTAAAAAATGGTATAAAGAAGCTATGAATCACATCTCTGGAACGGATGTGTAATGCTATGGGCTTTCCAACTGGAACCTTGAATTCAGTGGTAACGATGTCGTCGTGCCCCGCCGGGTCATTGGGGTCTATCCCAAGGGGATTATCTGGGTTAATCAACCGCCAATCCCTCTTTCCAAACTTGCCATCCGGACCAGGATATCTAAACATCCATGCGAATTGGTAGCCGGTCACTTCTACTTTAATAGCATCTTTTGGTGCTGGAGTCATTATCTGAAACCAATAATATCCCGAGGGAAGAATAAGAATCATCAGACCTATTGCCACGCCGGCAACAATCATCATCTCCACCTTTATCTTTCCGGGAATATACTGTGCTTTGCGACCCTTACGACCATAGTATTTGATTATGTAAAGAAACAACATAGTTGTCGTAATGACAAAGACTATTCCCGTTGCTAAGACATTAAGGTCATTTATTGTTTGAATCCATACACCTTGCTGGGCAGCCGGCTCTGGAAGTTTCCTTTCAAGGTAATACCAAACGCTATAAGCGGAGGCAAGCATACCGCCCACATAAATTATTATAAACATTGCCCATGCGGTTCGTTTGTTGTGTGAATCAGTGAATTCCTCGGGGTCCTTATTCAATTCAATTAGGTGCCCAATTGCAAAGACTATCCAAGCGAGGATAAAGATACCTGCCACTAACAACATGAATTCTCCAAAAGTCATAGCCCTCAGGTTTTATATGTTAAACTTTCTTTAAAGTAAGGATGCTTTTCCGGGGCGATTGGTGCCCGTTTCATCGCTAACATAGTTACAAAGATAAACAGTCCGGTCAAAAAGCTCAAAGCCCCCAAATCCACAAGACTAAATGTCCAATGATCAAGATGATGAGCATGATAGACAGACGGATGGACCAACAACCACACCTCAAAAACATGCCCAATCAATACTATCAATGCCACTGTGGTGAGCACCCACGGTTTACGCTTGGCACTACGAGACATGAGAGCAAAGAATGGTATGCCAAAGTTAAGGATGATGATAAGATAGAATAGGATTCGGTGTTCCTTGAATCTTAACAAATGCCACGCTGTCTCCTCTGGAATGTTAGCATACCAATGAAGCATGTATTGGGAATACCAGAGATATGCCCAGAAAATGCTAAAGCCAAAGAGGTATTTACCCAAATCATGCAGGTGTTCATCCCGTATGTATGGATTAATGCCATGTTTACGCAACCAGAGAACCCATAGGATTAGAACAGCTATCATTGAAACCCAAACAACAGAGAAGAGGTACCATCCAAACAATGTGCTATACCAATGGGGGTCGGTGGACATTACCCAATCAAATGCCGAGAGGGTGCTTGTTACGGCAAAAACAGCTAAGAAGAGTCCTGAAACAAATTGTATTCTCTGCCAATACCTCAGGTTGCCCGTCTCATCTAATTTTTGTGATAGGTTTCTCAGCCACATAGCAAGAACTATCCATAAAGCTAGGTAAACTATTGTGCGAGAGACAAAAAATGGAACATTTAACCACGGGGCTTTGTGAGCTATAAGTGGGTCATAGTACTCAGAATTAGGGTCAATTAATTCTTCATGAGCCCAATGATACAAATCGTGGATGCCCAACAAGGTTATGATTAGAATTATTCCTCCAAAGAAGATGAACGTCATCATAGCTTCTGGAACCCTCAGGAATGCTACTTGCCAACCTCCATGGGCTATGGTATGAACTGCGATGAAAAACACAGCGGCTAATGCAATTCCTATGAAAAAGACGGAATAGGTTAGCCATGAAGCGACGAAATGAACGTGTCCGTCAACGAAATAGCCCACCAATGCAGATAACAACCCAAAAGCTATTAGTCCTATGGATAATAAGAATGGCTTTCTCCAAGCCTTATGATTCGCATGTTCCAGATTCATCTTTTTTGTTTTTTACAATGTTTTTAGTGTGTCTGTTTGTTGTGTTTGCTGGTAGTCAGCAAGGGATTTTCCTTCCTTTTTGAGTCGTTGGTCCTGAAGGTGTCTGATGTAGTGAACAACAGCCCACCGTTCTTCCGGAGTCAACTGATATCTAAATGAACCCATCAAATTTTTCCCGTATGTTATTACATGGAACATTTGCCCATCTGCCAAAGAATAAATCCGATCTTGGTAATATGTTGGGGGAGGGGGAAATCCGCCAACCTCTACAACAGGTCCATTACCTTCGCCCGTAGTGCCGTGGCATGGTGCACAATAGATTTCATATAGCTGTTTCCCTTTAGCGATCACTTCTTCGGTTTTAGGTAAAGTATTCTTTATTGACTTAGATTGTTCATATCCCTCGGGCGTATTGGGTACCGTATAGACAAAATATCCCTCTGTTACCTGTTGTGCACCGTATGGTATAACTCCTTCTGGGGGATAGAATCTCATGGCACTGTCCTTGCCAAATGGGGCTTGGTCCAGTGGTTCCCAAGCTTTGGAAGTGAACATATCGGGGTACCATATGTAGCCGGGATGATCCTCAGAGACACACCCGCTAAGCATTATACCCGCCACAATTAATAGTGCGTAGGTTTTTGTCATCTCCACTGCGATTTTAAGTTATTACGACGTCTTCGGGAGCATTAACTTTTTTGTATTCAGCATCAAAGTCCTGCGCTAACTTTTTCAGGAAATCCTCATCTGCCTCCTCATCAAGTAAAATAGCAAACAAGTAATCCGTGACCCTTGGGTCAATGGGATGTGCTTTCAACATTGGGACTAACTTGCTAACAATGAACATAATGATTCCCATTCCATAGGCTGAGGTTAACACGCTCGTTTCAAAAGTTGGGGGCACCAGCGACGGCCAGGGTATATATGGTTTTCCACCGAAAACAATGGGGTAGCTATATCCCATCATCCAAACCATCAATAGTAGTGCTGCAGCACCCATTGAAAAGCCTATCCAGAACCCTGCTTTCGGCAATCGGCTCTCAGGAACCTCCAAAATGTGTTCCACCTCTTCAACAGGAACAGGGGAATACACGTCAAGGACAGGCTGGTCGGCTTCCTTAAGTTTCTTAACTATCTCTACCAATTTGTGTTCATCATCCGTTAAAATAACCTGAAAAATCTTCTCTCTCTCTATCATCACAATTAATTTTCTGTTTCAACCACTGAGCTTGATTTTTTTCTTTTCAAAAGAGCCATTTCGCTAAGCAAAATGTGTTTAATTTCTGAAATTGCTATAACAGGGAAAAACCTGATAAATAAAAAGAACAGAGTAAAGAACAATCCAATTGTTCCTATGTATATGGACACTTCCACCCATGATGCAAAATACATTGACCAAGAAGAGGGGAGATAATCCCTGTGCAGGGATGTAACAACTATAACAAATCTCTCAAACCACATGCCTATGTTAACCAAGATAGACACAATGAATGTCCACCACAAGTTTCTCCTGAATTTGCGTATCCAAAATGTTTGAGGGAAGATAACGTTACAAGCCATCATGATCCAATACGCCCACCAATAGGGACCAAATGCCCTGTTCCAAAATGCATATTGTTCATAAATGTTTCCTGAGTACCAAGCGATGAAAAGTTCCGTTAGATAAGCAGTACCAACAATGGACCCGGTAGCGAGCAGAATCTTATTCATATACTCAATGTGGTCAACGGTTATATAGTCTTCCAATTTCATTGCTTTGCGAGCAATCAACAAAAGGGTGAGAACCATACCGAATCCAGAGAAGACGGCACCGGCAACGAAGTAAGGAGGAAATATAGTGGTGTGCCACCCCGGAATAACAGAAGTAGCAAAGTCAAAACTAACTATTGAGTGAACTGAGAGGACAAGTGGGGTTGCTAGCCCTGCTAAATGTAAGCTTATTGTTTCCCAACGTTGCCATTGCTTTAATGAACCCAACCATCCAAGGGAAAGAGCTCCGTAGATTTTTCTTTTGATAGCCGACTTGGTATAGTCCCTTATTATTGCAAGGTCTGGGATTAGCCCTATATACCAGAACAATAAAGAAACCAAGAAATAGGTTGTGATTGCTGTAACATCCCAAAAGAGAGGAGAGTTATAGTTGACCCACAGAGGACCTCTGGAGTTGGGATAAGGATATATAAAGTATACGACGAAGTGCCTACCAACGTGCAATAATGGGAACAGTCCTGCACACATAACGGCAAAGATGGTCATTGCCTCCGCAGAACGATTAACGGCCGTTCGCCACTTCTGACGAAAGAGCAACAGAATGGCGGAGATAAGTGTTCCGGCGTGACCTATACCGATCCACCAGACGAAATTGATAATTGCCCATCCCCAACCAACGGTTCGGTTTATGCCCCATTCACCTATCCCGAAAAAGATTGTTCTGCCTATGGCATATAACCCCCACAGAAGAGCTAATGAAGAGGCAGTGAGACCAAGATACCATAGCCAAGAAGGTTTGCCGAGAATTGGTCTAAGAATGTCACGTGTTACGTCTTTGTAGGTCTTCTCGCCTTTAATTAATACCGGTCTTAATGGTGATTCGTATCCTTGCATGGATTAAGCATTTTGTTTTGAACGATTGCGAATTTTAGTCATGTAAGCGACGGAGGGTAGAGTGTGAAGTTCCTCAAGGACATAGTAGATTCGCTCGTCTCCCTCTATGAGTTGAGCGACCTCAGTGGACTTGTCTGCCCCATCCCCAAATCGGATGGCACCTGTTGGGCAGGCAGCTTGACATGCTGTTTTAAACTCACCGTCTTTGATCTTGCGACCTTCTGCTTTGGCTTTAAGTTTAGCCTCCTGAATTCTTTGTATGCAGAAGGAACATTTCTCCATCACTCCCCTGCTCCTAACAACCACATCTGGGTTTAGAATTAGCCTGTTCTTATCATTGGCAAATGGGCTGTCCTCAACTATTTTCTCGTTCATTGGGAATGAATCGGCACCTGTGTAATCATACCAGTTAAATCGCCTGACTTTGTAAGGACAGTTATTAGCACAATACCTTGTTCCAATGCATCTGTTATAAGCCATCTGGTTAATACCATCTACGCTACTATTGGTAGCTGCTACTGGACATACGTTTTCACAGGGGGCGTGGTCACAATGTTGACAAAGCATTGGCTGATAGACCGCGTCTGGGTCATCTGGATCCCCTGAGTAGTAGAGATCTATTCTTATCCAGTGCATTTCGTGTACTCTTCCGACCTCTTCTTTTCCAACTATCGGAACGTTATTTTCATTATCGCAAGCCACCACACAAGCTCCACATCCAATACATAGGGACAGGTCTATCACCATATCCCAATGCTGAACGAATTCCCGCTCTGGATAAAATGTTGTCTTACGAAGCTTTTTGATTTTTTCTATATCTGCCCTCTCTTCATTTCCACTCCATGGATTTTGCTTCCATTCTTCCAAAGTGGTTTCCTTAACTATTGGTCTTCCTTCAAGATTGAAGTGTTCCTGAGTGGATACGATTTGATAAGATTGGTTGAGTTTCTCCACTTTCACATCCCCTGAAATCCAAGAAACATAATACTTACCCCCTTGTTTTGTCAAAGAGGCAAAAGGAAATGCGTTCTTACCTGTTTGAGCAACTTTTCCATCTGCTGTTCTTCCATATCCAACGGCTATAGCATAAACTCCATGAGCTATGCCGGGCTGAACAACTATCGGCAATTCAACCGAATAAGTCCCACTTCCTTTCATTAATGAAATTCTAACTAAATCGCCTGTCTTATAGCCTTTTTCCTTAGCATAAGATAGACCAACCGCAATATAATTATCCCACACTACTTTTGTTAATGGCTCGGGGGTTTCTTGCAGCCATGCATTGTTGGAATAGCGTCC